>NZ_SOPU01000015.1:431609-489061 GCF_004402115.1 Pseudomonas sp. F01002
TCGCGGTATGCGCCCAGACTTCCGTCGCCAGCGTATTGAGCCCAGTCGGGCTCAGCAGCAACGTCGCCGTCAATTCCTTCATCGCATCCAGAAAAACCAGCGCAAACGCCGCGCCCAATGCCGGGAAGATGATCGGCAACGTCACCCGGCAAAACGCACTGAAGGACGACGCCCCCAGTGTGCGTGCAGCCTCTTCCAGTTGCGGCGCAGCCTTGTTCAGCGCCGTACGAATCGGCGCCTGCGCCAGCGGCAGAAACAGCAACGCATAAGCAATCAGCAGCAGCGCAGAAGTCTGATACAGCGCCGGCACATAATGCAGGGCGAAATACACCAGCGTCAGCGCGATCACCAGTCCTGGCAGTGCATGCAGCAGATACGGCAAGCGTTCGGCCCAGATTGCCAGCTGGCCTTTGTAGCGCACCACCAACAAACCCACCGGCACTGCCAGCACCAGGCACAGCGCCGCGCCGCCCAGTGACAACGCCAGGGAGGAGAGCAGCGCCTCGCTGATTGCCGCCACCGGGAATGCTGCCGACGAACCCACTGCCAGCCAGTACGCGAGCATCCCGAGCGGAATACCGCTGCCGATGATCGCCAGCGCCAGGCAATAAAGTTGTCCGGCAGCAGCCCAAGGCCCCAGCCGAACCTGTTCCGCATGCCGGGCCGCGCCCTGACCGGTGCGCACGTGTCGGCCCTTGCCGCGTACGCGCAGTTCCAACCAAAGCAGCATCAGACACAGCGCCAGCAACACGGCGGAAAGCATCGCAGCATTCGCGTTACTGAACTCGAGCTCGAACTGTTGATAGATCGCGGTTGTGAAGGTTTGCAGGCCGATGATCGACAGCGCACCGAATTCCACCAGCATGTGCAGTGCGATCAGCAGCGAACCGGCGAGCAGTGACGGCCAGAGCAGCGGCAGAGTGATTCTGAAAAATACGCCCCAGCGATTCTGCCCAAGGGTCCGTGCGGACTCCTCGAGAGACGGATCGAGATTGCGCAGGGTCGCCGCGACCGGCAGAAAGATCAGCGGGTACTTGGACAGGGTCATCACCAGGATCGCCCCGCCCAAGCCTTCGAAATGAGCGCTCAACGAGACCCAGGTAAAGCTGCTGACAAATGCCGGTACCGCGAACGGCAGGCACAGAATCACGCCCCACAAGCGCCGCCCCGGCAAGTTGCTGCGCTCAAGCAGCCAGGCCAGCGACAGGCCGATCACGCCACAGGCGAGCGTCACACCGACCATCAGCGCCAGGGTGTTGCGCAGCAGGCCAAACACATAAGGGCGCCACAACAAATGCAGCGCCTCGGCCCAACCGGCCTGCCAGGTTTTGAGCCCGACATACGCCAGCGGCAACAGGCTGAGTACCACCAGCAGCAAAACCGGTAGCAACAGCCAGATCGATGGCCGCTTGCGCCGCGGTACGTAACCCCCGCGCGTGACGGGAGCTGATAACGATGCGCTCATCAGTTCAAGCCAACGTCACGTTCCAGGTCCAGGGCTTCTTCGGCATTGCCGAGATCGGCTGGCGTGACCTTCGGTGCTTCGAGCTCGCTAAACGGCTTGAGCCCACGATCCGATTCCATGCCTTTGTGTAGTGGGTATTCAGCGGTGGTCTGAGTGATCACGCGCTGACCTTCTTCGCTGGCCATGTAGGCGAGAAATTGCTGGGCTTCTTTTGGATGCTTGCTGGATTTCAGCACGGCCGCACTGGAAACAGTGATCAGCCCACCGACGTCGCCGCCGGTGAAATAATGAAGTTTCGAATCGAGCTGGCCTTTTTCGCGCTGCAAGGCGAACCAGTAATAGTTGTTCACCAGCACGGTGGCGACTTCGCCGTTTTCCACTGCCTTCAGTGCAACCATGTTGTTGCTGTAGGTCTTACCGAAAGCACGCAAGCCGGTCAGCCATTCTTCGGCCGCGTCCATGCCGTGCACTTTGATGATTGCCACAGCCTGTTCCTGGAAGGCGCCGCTGGTAGGCACGAAACCGACCTTGCCTTGCCATTTCGGATCGGAGAACTCCATGACCGACTTGGGCAGGTCTTTTTCGTCGATCAGTTTCGGGTTGAAGGCGACCACGCGGACCCGTGCGGTGACACCGATCCAGGTGCCGTTGCCGGCAACGTAATCTTTTGGCAGAGCGGCGAGGGTGGCGGCATCGGTCTGTGCGAGCAGGCCTTGTTCGCCGAGTTTGTTCAGTGGTGGCGATTCTTCGGTGTAGATCACGTCGGCAGGGGAGCGATCGCCTTCTTCGACGACCTGGCTGGCGAGCTGGTTGCTGCTGCCTTTGCGCACATTGACGTGAATCCCGGTCTTGGCTTCGAAGGCTTTGGCGATGGCGTCGCCGACTTCTTTGTGTTGACCGTTATAGAGTGTCAGGGAAACCGGTTCGGCGGCTTGGGTGAGGGGAGTGGCGAGTGCCAGGCCGAGCAGGGTCATGGTCAGGCCGCGGCGTAGGGTATTTCGAAACATCATTCGCAAGGTTCCTCACTGTCGCATTGCAAAAACTTGAAACAATGATAAACGATATTGTTTCTCAAGTGCGCCTTGCAGCGGGTGAGGGGTTGGTAGGAGCTGCCGAAGGCTGCGATCTTTTGATCTTGATTGTTGGTGGAGCTGAAATTGCTGAAGATCAAAAGATCGCAGCCTTCGGCAGCTCCTACACAAACCCCGGAAACGCAAAAACCCGCTTTCGCGGGTTTTTGTGAAATTTCAGATCGACTCTGAAATTTGAATTGGTGCCCAGAAGAAGACTCGAACTTCCACGACCTTGCGGTCACCAGCACCTGAAGCTGGCGTGTCTACCAATTTCACCATCTGGGCATNAATCTTCAGCGTTGCCGCTGTTGATGTGGCGCACTATACGGAGAGCTTTTTGATCTGTAAACCCCTGATTTAGTTTTAATAAATCAGGGGTTTAGAATGCAAAAAACCCGTTTTCGCGGGTTTTTGTGTGAGCCTTGAAATTGATCTAATCTCAAGCTCGAAATTGGTGCCCAGAAGAAGACTCGAACTTCCACGACCTTGCGGTCACCAGCACCTGAAGCTGGCGTGTCTACCAATTTCACCATCTGGGCATTATCGACAATGCGTCTGCGTTGTTGATGGNNNCGCGCACTATACGGAGCGTCTTTTTAACTGTAAACCCCTGAGGTCTAAAAAACCTGGAAAATTTTACCAATGGCATTTAATTCAGCTTCGCGCTGTCGATAAAGGGCTTTAGATGGGCTGTCATAGCCTGAAATTTCCCGTTTCATTACGCCTATGCCAAACTAACCCGCATATAGACAAGGTGAAAACTCTCTAATGGCCGATTGGCAGTCCCTCGATCCCGAGGCCGCTCGTGAAGCGGAAAAATATGAAAACCCTATTCCTAGCCGCGAACTGATCCTTCAGCACCTTGCTGATCGGGGTTCGCCTGCTAACCGCGAGCAGCTGGTCGAAGAGTTTGGTCTGACTACAGAAGATCAGATCGAAGCCCTGCGCCGCCGCCTGCGCGCCATGGAGCGCGACGCTCAACTCATCTATACCCGTCGCGGCACCTATGCGCCGGTGGACAAGCTCGACCTGATCCTGGGCCGCATCAGCGGTCACCGTGACGGCTTCGGCTTCCTGGTCCCGGACGACGGCAGTGACGACCTGTTCATGAGCCCTGCGCAAATGCGTCTGGTGTTCGATGGCGACCGTGCGCTGGCCCGTGTTTCCGGTCTTGACCGTCGCGGTCGTCGCGAAGGCATGATCGTCGAAGTGGTCTCCCGTGCCCACGAGACCATCGTCGGTCGCTACTTCGAAGAGGGCGGTATTGGTTTCGTCGTTGCGGACAATCCGAAGATCCAGCAAGAAGTGCTGGTGACGCCGGGCCGTAACGCCAACGCCCAGATCGGTCAGTTCGTCGAAGTGAAGATCACTCACTGGCCGACACCACGCTTCCAGCCGCAAGGCGACGTGGTTGAAGTCGTGGGTAACTACATGGCGCCGGGCATGGAAATCGACGTTGCCCTGCGCACCTACGATATTCCTCACGTCTGGCCTGAGGCTGTGCTGAAAGAAGCCGCCAAGCTCAAGCCGGAAGTCGAAGAGAAAGACAAAGAGAAGCGCATCGACCTGCGTCATCTGCCGTTCGTGACCATCGACGGCGAAGACGCTCGCGACTTCGATGACGCGGTCTACTGCGAAGCCAAGCCGGGCAAGCTGCGCCTGTTCTCCGGCGGCTGGAAGTTGTACGTGGCGATTGCCGACGTTTCCAGCTACGTGAAAATCGGTTCGGCGCTGGACAATGAGTCCCAGGTTCGCGGCAACTCGGTGTATTTCCCCGAGCGCGTCGTGCCGATGCTGCCTGAGCAGCTGTCCAACGGCCTGTGCTCGCTGAACCCGCATGTCGATCGCCTGGCCATGGTTTGCGAGATGACCATCTCCAAATCCGGGGAGATGACCGACTACTGCTTCTACGAAGCGGTGATTCACTCCCACGCTCGCCTGACCTACAACAAGGTCAGCGCGATGCTGGAAACGCCGAAAGTCACCGAAGCTCGCCAGCTTCGTGGTGAATACAAC
Organism: Pseudomonas sp. F01002; assembly: GCF_004402115.1. Taxonomy (NCBI): domain Bacteria; kingdom Pseudomonadati; phylum Pseudomonadota; class Gammaproteobacteria; order Pseudomonadales; family Pseudomonadaceae; genus Pseudomonas; species Pseudomonas sp. F01002. The sequence goes on from NZ_SOPU01000015.1 coordinate 436,164, forward strand.
GACGTTCTGCCGCACCTCAAGCAGCTTTACGCACTGTACAAAGTGCTGCTGGCCGCTCGTCACGTGCGTGGCGCGATCGATTTCGAAACGCAGGAAACCCGGATCATCTTCGGGACCGAGCGCAAGATTGCCGAAATCCGCCCAACCGTTCGTAACGACGCCCACAAGCTGATCGAGGAATGCATGCTGGCGGCCAACGTGGCCACCGCCGAATTCCTGAAAAAGCACGAAATCCCTGCGCTGTATCGCGTCCACGATGGCCCGCCGCCGGAGCGTCTGGAAAAACTGCGCGCTTTCCTTGGCGAACTCGGCCTGTCCCTGCACAAAGGCAAGGACGGCCCGTCGCCGAAGGATTACCAGGCATTGCTGGCGAGTATCAAGGACCGTCCGGATTTCCACCTGATCCAGACCGTTATGCTGCGTTCGTTGAGTCAGGCGGTGTATAGCGCCGATAACCAGGGCCACTTCGGCCTGAATTACGAAGCCTATACCCACTTCACCTCGCCGATCCGCCGCTACCCGGACTTGCTAACGCACCGGGCGATTCGCAGCGTCATCCATTCGAAAATGGACACCCCGCACGTTCGCCGTGCTGGCGCGATGACCATTCCGAAAGCGCGCATCTACCCGTACGACGAAGCGATTCTGGAGCAGCTCGGCGAGCAGTGCTCGATGAGCGAGCGCCGTGCCGACGAAGCGACCCGCGACGTCGTGAACTGGCTCAAGTGCGAGTTCATGAAAGACCGCGTGGGCGAATCGTTCCCGGGTGTGATCACTGCCGTGACCGGTTTTGGTCTGTTCGTCGAGCTGACCGATATCTACGTCGAAGGCCTGGTGCACGTCACCGCGCTGCCGGGTGATTACTACCACTTCGATCCTGTGCACCACCGCCTGGCCGGTGAGCGTACCGGTCGCAGCTTCCGCCTCGGCGACACCGTTGAAGTGCGCGTCATGCGCGTCGACCTCGACGAGCGCAAGATCGACTTCGAGATGGCTGAAAAGACCATCAGCGCGCCGATCGGTCGCAAGAAGCGCGGGACTGAAACCGCTGCACCCGCTACCAAAACGGCTGCAGAGCCGGCCCCGGCGAAAACCGGTCGTCGTCCTGCCAAGGAAAAGGCTGTCGAAGCCTATCGTCCAGGCGATGCTGCGGCGAAAAATGCTGAATTGCGCAAAAGCCGTGAGATGAAGCAGGCGTTGCTGTCTGAAGCGAAAAGTGGCGGTAAAGCGGCGTCTGGGGGAAAGACCGGACGGTCGGCGCCTGACAAGGCTCCCGGCGGCAAGCCAGCCAAGCCGAGCAAACACCGTAAAGGCCCGCCAAAAGCGGGTTCTGCTCCAGCCGCCAAAAGCGGCGGGGCGCGTAAACCGAAGGCCAAGTCATGAGTCAGTTGGAAAAGATCTACGGCGTGCACGCTGTAGAAGCGTTGCTGCGTCACCACCCAAAACGCGTCAAGCAGATCTGGCTGGCCGAAGGCCGCAGTGATCCGCGGGTTCAGACGCTGATTGAGCTGGCTAACGAAAATCGCGTGGCCGTCGGCAACGCCGAGCGCCGTGAGTTGGATGCCTGGGTTGATGGTGTGCACCAGGGCGTGGTGGCGGACGTGAGTCCGAGCCAGGTCTGGGGCGAGGCGATGCTCGACGAGCTGCTCGATCGCACCGAAGGCGCGCCGCTGTTGCTGGTGCTCGACGGCGTGACCGATCCGCACAACCTCGGCGCTTGCCTGCGTTCGGCCGATGCGGCCGGCGCATTGGCGGTGATCGTGCCGAAGGACAAGTCAGCCACGCTGACCCCGACGGTGCGAAAAGTCGCCTGTGGCGCGGCGGAAGTGATTCCGTTGGTCGCCGTGACCAACCTGGCGCGCACCCTGGAAAAACTCAAGCAGCGCGGCTTGTGGGTCGTCGGTACTGCGGGCGAGGCCGAGCAGAGTCTGTATCAGCAAGACATGACCGGCCCGACCATCCTGATCATGGGCGCGGAAGGCAGCGGCATGCGTCGCCTGACTCGCGATCTTTGCGACTACCTGGTGCGCTTGCCGATGGCTGGCAGTGTCAGCAGTCTCAACGTGTCCGTGGCGACCGGCGTGTGCCTGTTCGAGGCCCTGCGCCAGCGTGGCGTCAAAGCCGCCGGAACCGGTAAAAAGTCTTAAACCAGACTCGATCCAAATTGTGGGAGCGGGCTTGCTCGCGAAGGCGGAGTGTCAGTCGACAGAAATGTTGCCTGATACACCGCATTCGCGAGCGAGCCCGCTCCCACAGTGGTTTGTGGTGAAGCAAAAATCGGTGGGCGAACGAACTGTTCAAATAATCACCAATTGCCTTGCACCTCTTCTGTCCCTTCTCTACAATTGCGCCCCTTGCTGTGACGGCAGGCACGCATGTGTCTATCGCAAGCAAGTCCATAAGTGTCATTCACTCCTTGTCTGACCGCTTTTGAGCGGCAGGCTACAACCCGTAAGGAGCATTCATGCGTCATTACGAAATCATCTTTTTGGTCCACCCGGATCAAAGCGAGCAAGTCGGCGGCATGGTAGAGCGTTACACCAAGCTGATCGAAGAAGACGGCGGCAAAATCCACCGTCTGGAAGATTGGGGCCGTCGTCAACTGGCCTACGCAATCAACAATGTTCACAAGGCTCACTACGTGATGCTGAACGTTGAGTGCACTGGCAAGGCCCTGGCCGAGCTGGAAGACAACTTCCGCTACAACGATGCAGTGATCCGTAACCTGGTCATCCGTCGCGAAGAAGCCGTTACCGGCCAATCCGAGATGCTCAAGGCTGAAGAAAACCGCAGTGAGCGCCGTGAGCGTCGCGACCGTCCTGAGCACGAAGGCGCTGAAAGCGTTGATAGTGATGACAGCGACAACAGCGATAACGCTGACGAGTAATCCACGGACCTTTTGAGGAGCCTATTACATGGCACGTTTCTTCCGTCGTCGTAAATTCTGCCGCTTCACCGCTGAAGACGTGAAAGAGATCGATTACAAAGATCTCAACACTCTGAAAGCTTATGTATCCGAGACCGGCAAAATCGTTCCAAGCCGCATCACCGGTACCAAAGCACGTTATCAGCGTCAGCTGGCCACCGCTATCAAGCGCGCCCGCTTCCTGGCCCTGCTGGCCTACACCGACAGCCACGGCCGCTGAGACCGGGCAGTCGACACGTAGCAAAGGATTGAAAGCATGCGTGCCATAGCTGAGTTCATCATGCGCGGCCGTATGCAGGCCACTCTGGTAGTGGCCGGATGCGCAACATTGCCGTTGTTGTATTGGTTGGGTGCTGCCGCTGGTTGCCTTGTGCTCCTGCGGCGCGGATTGAAGGACGCCCTGGGCGTTCTTGCTCTGGGACTGCTGCCGGCGTTGATCTGGTGGCTTTACTCCGATGACCCACGGGCACTTCTGGTGCTGCTGGGGTCTTGGAGCCTTGCGTTGGTTTTGCGCGCAAGCGAGTCCTGGAACCGCGTGCTGCTGGTCAGCATAGCGATGGGAGTGGTGTTTTCAGTGGTGCTGGGGACGGCTTTTGGTCCCCAAATCGAGATGCTGGCGCAGGCTTTGATAAAAGTCATGCCGTCGCTACTCGGTGATGTCTACCAGAAGTTGTCGGTAGACGAGCAAGCGCATTTTGCGTCCCTGATCGCACCGGTCCTGACCGGCCTGATTGCGGCCTTGTTGCAAATCGTCAGTGTGCTGAGCCTGCTTGTCGGGCGCTACTGGCAGGCGTTGTTGTACAACCCGGGTGGTTTTGGTCGCGAGTTTCGCGCCATCCGATTCCCGCTGGGGCTGGCGATGTTACTGCTGGCGTTCATGCTTCTGGGGCCGAATATCGGTCCGCAGATGGCCATGTTGACGCCGTTGTGCAGTGTACCGCTGGTGTTCGCCGGGCTGGCCCTGATTCACGGGCTGGTGGCGCAAAAGCGACTGGCCAGATTCTGGCTGGTGGGGTTGTACGTCACGCTGTTGCTGTTCATGCAGCTGATCTATCCGTTGCTGGTGGTCTTGGCCATCGTCGACAGCCTGATTGATTTTCGCGGTCGTTCGACGCCGAAAGACGTCGATAGCGCGAACGGTGAAGGTTAAAAGTTAAGAGGATTTTCACATGCAACTGATCCTTCTGGAAAAAGTCACCAACCTGGGCAACCTGGGTGACAAAGTGAACGTTAAGGCTGGTTACGGTCGTAACTACCTGCTGCCTTACGGCAAAGCTACCGCTGCGACCGCTGCCAACCTGGCTGCGTTCGAAGAGCGTCGCGCTGAGCTGGAAAAAGCCGCAGCAGATCGTAAAACTTCGGCTGAAAGCCGTGCCGCCCAACTGGCTGAGCTGGAAGTGACTATCACTGCCACCGCTGGCGACGAAGGCAAGCTGTTCGGTTCGATCGGTACTCACGACATCGCTGATGCACTGACCGCCTCTGGCGTTGAAGTTGCAAAAAGCGAAGTTCGTCTGCCGAACGGCACTATCCGCAACGTAGGCGAATTCGACGTAGCCGTGCACCTGCACGCCGAAGTTGAAGCCACCGTACGCGTTGTCGTGGTAGCAGCTTAAGCAGCACTTGTCGGCTGGCACCCTCGGGTGCTTGCCGGTAACATCGGGCACGATCCTGTTTACAGGTCGTGCCCTTTGTCTTTCTGTAACCCCTGCTTTTCATAAAATAACCAAGTGGCCATGAACGATATCTCCGCACCCGAGCAATACGATCTGCAAACCGCTGTCCTGAAGGTGCCGCCGCATTCCATCGAGGCCGAACAGGCCGTGCTCGGTGGTTTGATGCTGGACAACAACGCCTGGGAACGCGTGCTCGATCAAGTCTCCGACGGCGATTTCTATCGGCATGACCACCGTCTGATCTTCCGCGCGATCGCCAAGCTCGCTGACCAGAACTCGCCGATCGACGTCGTGACCCTTGCCGAGCAATTGGACAAGGAAGGTCAGACCTCGCAGGTCGGCGGCCTTGGTTACCTTGGCGAACTGGCGAAAAACACGCCGTCCGTCGCCAACATCAAGGCCTATGCGCAGATCGTACGCGCACGAGCAACGTTGCGGCAGTTGATCGGCATCGCCACCGAAATCGCCGACAGCGCCTTCAACCCGGAAGGCCGCTCGGCTGAAGAGATTCTCGACGAAGCGGAACGCCAGATTTTCCAGATCGCCGAGGCCCGGCCAAAAACCGGCGGCCCGGTGAGCGTGAATGACCTGCTGACCAAGGCCATCGATCGCATCGACACCTTGTTCAACACCGACAACGCCATCACCGGCCTGTCCACCGGTTATACCGACCTCGACGGAATGACCAGTGGCCTGCAACCGTCCGACCTGATCATCGTTGCCGGCCGTCCATCCATGGGTAAAACCACCTTTGCGATGAACCTGGTGGAAAACGCCGTGCTGCGCAGCGACAAGTGCGTGCTGGTCTACTCGCTGGAGATGCCAGGCGAATCGCTGATCATGCGTATGTTGTCGTCGCTGGGTCGGATCGACCAGACCAAGGTCCGTGCCGGACGTCTGGAAGACGATGACTGGCCACGCCTGACCTCGGCGGTCAACCTGCTCAATGATCGCAAGCTGTTCATCGACGATACGGCCGGTATCAGCCCGTCGGAAATGCGTGCGCGGACTCGACGCCTGGTGCGTGAGCATGGCGAGGTTGGCCTGATCATGATCGACTACCTGCAACTGATGCAGATTCCAGGTTCCAGTGGCGACAACCGGACCAACGAGATTTCCGAGATCTCCCGTTCCTTGAAAGCCCTGGCCAAGGAATTCAACTGTCCGGTGGTGGCGTTGTCCCAGCTCAACCGCTCCCTGGAGCAACGACCGAACAAACGCCCGATCAACTCCGACCTCCGGGAATCCGGAGCGATCGAGCAGGATGCCGACGTGATCATGTTCGTGTACCGGGACGAGGTGTATCACCCGGAAACCGAACACAAAGGCATCGCCGAGATCATCATCGGCAAGCAGCGGAACGGCCCGATCGGCACGTCACGACTGGCGTTCATCGGTAAGTACACCCGTTTCGAAAACCTGGCGCCGGGCAGCTACAACTTCGACGACGAGTAACGTCGAGGGTGTCGGCGGTTGATAGCTGTGTTTCAGGCGAACAGGTTTCTGATCGCTTGCTCGGTGTAGCCATAGTTCCAACGTAGCTCGTTGTCGACGGGAATGTCGTCGATGGCAAAGAATGCATACAGCAGGTATTTTTCCTTGCCCCCGCCTTGGGCTTGAACCTCCACATCAAACGGCACGGCTTCGACGTTGTAACCCGTTGTTGCCTGTCGTGCCGGCTTGCCCTGTTCGTACTCGAAGAGGGTATTCATTCGGGACAGCACATTGTCTCCGGACAACAGAACGGTAGGAGGCCTGGCGTGGGTGAACAGCTTCCCAGGCAGTACATCGATGAGGAACGGGTCCTTTCTGGCGACACCGACATAACCGGGTATCAATCCTCCACCATATACCCCAAGAATCTCCCCTTTAACCAGCGGCTTTTTGCTGCTCACCATGTCTTGCCCAATCAAGGTCCTTTCCTCAGGCACCTTGCAGTCGGCGGCGGTGAATGTGCGTAGCGCCAGTTTTTCTTCGTACAGGTTGGCAACGCCTTCGAAGCCCTCCCATTGAATGTAAGGTTTGATTGCCGCGGCCCCGTAGCGGGTACCGCCATCAGCAGATTTGACCTGCTGCTGAATTTTTTTGATGCGTAACGGTTGCCCTTTCAGGTCCCTGAGGGGGTAGCGGCCGTTGTTGGCACGATCATAGTTACCGCGTGTGTTGGGGGTCTGTTGAAAGGATCTGATGCTGGACATGCGGTCGTGTTCGGCGGCAGTGAATGGCACAGGCATGACGTATTCGGTAGCGCTGTGATAGCTGCCGCTTGCCTCCTCCGGGATATCGAGGTGCCTTGACGAGTCAACGCCCGGCGTGCCGCCCGGTAACCCGCTATCGGTATCGATCTCCCAACCACCTCCAGCCTTTTGCCGCACGTAGGGCTTGTACGCTCGATAGGGGCTGCGTGCATCGATGACTTGCCAACCCGGTTTGGCGTATTGCACTTGGTAGTACAGGCGGTTTTCCAGCACGTAATACGTGTGCGTGCCACCTTGTAGGGGGCGCTGTTCATAAACGCCGTCTGCGCGCAGCGACAGGTTCGTCGGTGTTTCTTGCCGGGCGAAATGGGTGTCAAGGGGGAAGCCTGGGTTTGCGGGCTCGGTAGGCCATGACGCAACACCTTCCCGAATAGCCAGTGGTTGTTTGTGCAGACGCTCTATGACGCTGTTGATCGCGGTTTTTACACGGTCAGCCCAACTATTGGCCGCGGCAAAGCGCTCGGCTTCAGGCAGGGCCGCTTTGATCGAGATGTAGAGATCGGCCAGTCCACTAAGCGGATTTCCCGCAGCATCGTAAGCCCTGTACTGCGCTTCTTCTCGAACCAGAACTCTGCGATGAACGGCTGTGTCACTGCCGACGCTGCTCAGCAATGTGCCGTTGAGGGTGGCATCACGCATTTTGATGTGCACCGAGTCGGCCCAGTTGGGCAAGTGCCTGAGGTTCATGAGGATGAGTTGGTCGGTGTCAAGAGGGCGGGCGGAATCAAGATAAAGCCCCTCATAAGTACGTGCTGTTTCAACTTCTTTGGAATATTCGTCTGCTTCCGTTTCCATGAGAGGCAGCAACTGCCTTTCCCGCACGATTTGCTGTTTTTCCAGCGCACTGAGGCTGAGTGTCAGCTGCTGCAGATAGCTTTTTGGCAGCGTTGGATACTTCGTGCGAATGTGTCCCTCTATCGGGGTTTCCGGTTGATCGGTCAGCGCATAAATTTTTGGGAACAGCAGGTCTTTTGTTGCCGCAAGGTGGGTCTCAAGACACTGCGCCAGGCGCTCTGCGTTAGAGGCAGTGGATGGCACCAGCCCTTTGAATAGCTCACTGAGCTCTTCAGTTCTCAGCTTCTCGACAACAGCGTCTGTCAGTTCACCGTTTCTGAGTTGGGCGTAGGTCAATCTAAGTTCGGGCAGTGTTGCATTGGCGGAGTCACCAAAAGCAAACAGCGTTTCAGTCCCATCGACGACGGTTAGGTGTCGAGTGGTTGGCCAGCCGCTCAGTGTGGTGAGCAGGTGCAGCAAGATGAACGGTGAGTAAGGGCCGGTTTTAGTGCCTTTGCTACGTTCTATCTTGAAATCTTTTATTTCCTGTCTCAAATCAAAGCGCTTCAATACATCGGTCAGCAGGGCCGGCGGACGTTGGGTGCTCAGATGAAGTTCAATGAGAGCCAATCTGTCTAATCCGCTGACCAGCAGAATGGGCTCGACGGCTTCTTGGCGGATATTGCGTGCGACAGTGCCAAGACGCCTGATCAGTTTCAACCCATCCCAAGTGCTTGGGTCCTCGTGCAGATGGTGCCATCCGGCGGCATCGTTTTGAAACATCTGTGGGGCATACCCGTTTGGGTCAGAAGGGTGTTGCAGCTCCCACTGCTGGGTGGCGGTGTAGACCTTTACTTCATAGAAATGGTCTTCCAGTGCTACATAGGTTTTTGCGTTGTGGTTATACAACCCTTGAGCGTTGGGGTGGATATTTTCAGGGAGTTGAAGTGCCTTCCGATAGGGCGTCAGATCGGGGTGCCAGAGTCGTTCGCTATTGTCGCGCAACCTGATTTTTACCAGGTTGGTGGCGATCCCGGTGGTTTTTATTGCGCCGGCCGTGATGATGCCCAGGGCAGCGGCGTCTGCGACATCCAGCAGATCATTCAGGGCTTCATCGGTATCGCCACGACTCCAGGCGGCAACGCCGTGATAGACCGAGTTGAGTAACTGCAAGGCTGTTACCGCCAACATCACTTCACCGATGATCGGTATGAAGGACGCGGCGAAAAATAACAGCGACTCCCCTGCTGCCTCGAGCTCCTGACGTTTTTTCAAGCTGCCGGCGGTGTTGGCATCTGCCGTGGGGACCGCCAGCACACGTGCGTCAGCTTTCAGGTGGGCAATGCGTTGCTTGAAGACCGTTTCATAGAAGTCACCGGCAATATCCACGCACCAAGGGTTTGGCAAAAGACGCATTACTACGGCGGTTTGCGCCTGACCACAAAGTGCCTGTGGTCAGCGGCGTTCCCTGGCGCTCAAACGGAATGAAGCGATTGAAGAATTTCCGGTAGGAGGGTGTGTCCAGTTTAATTGCCAGGGCTGTTTGAAGAGCGTTATACGAGTCATATCGTTTGATTGCGTCATCGGGATCATCGGGGATGTAAAGAACGTGTTTAATCTGATGCCATTTATCCCGAAGTACCACGATGCCCGGAAGGGCTATGCCGTCCAGGGTCAGGTGTGAACAGATCAAGTCCTTGTGGCTGCCGGCGTGGCTCAGTTCGAGTAATAGTGCGTAAAGATCTGTGCTGATGGATTTCTTCATCAGGGCGATGTGGATCGCCGCCTCAAAGGTATTTTGGTCGTCGTTCCTGATCAGGGCTTTTATCTGGTTTGCCGAGCGAGTGGCGGTTGTTCCCGCAGTCGCAGAAGGTTCCAGTATTTCGCTGATGTGTCTCTGGTACCGCATGCCGATGTCCAACTCGCGACAAACCCCGGCGAAGTGCTCTGGGCTGACAGCGCTTTTTTTCTTTTCGTCGTACCCGGACAAATAGATGGCCGATCCTGCTTCAAAACCACCGCTCAGGGCTTCGGAAGGTTCGAAGTTCTGCAGAGCGGCGTCTACAAGCGTTTGTTCGGTGGTTTTATGGCGTGTTTTGATCAGCCCCAAGAGGTGGGAGTTCTTCCATTCGCGTAGCAGTGTGGATTTTTCAGCGTCCAGCGATCCCAGGTGTCCTGTGAGCTTTTCGCTCAACAATGTTCGGGCAAAGTTCAAGGGGTTTTTCAGATCTTCGAAGACGGGTGCCAACGCCTGCCTGGCTGCATTGCTTTTTAGCAGGCAGGCGCGAAACGTTTTGCGCTGTTCAGGTGATCCCTCGACTAGCCAGCCAGGCAGCTTGCTCTGGATGAAGCTTGCATGAGCAGATAGGGGCGGCGGGGTAGGTGCGGGGACTGTATTGAGTAAAGTCGAATCGTTCAAGGGAGCTCCGTGGCTCTGGATAAGCCAGTCTGGTAGTTGAAGCGCCAGACTACTCGCGGGTTTTTTTCTTGAAGAATATCTATGTAGTGACGTGTGTTCAGCGAAATGTGATGTATCGGTCAAGGGCAGACCTGATGGTAAAAGCCGACCGCTATTGTCGGAATTGGTTAATTTTTGTGCTATATTCCGCGCCCGCGATTTTTCATCTCAACACCGGTCATCGTCATGCAAACAGCCAAGCCGTTATTTGACTATCCCAAGTACTGGGCCGAATGTTTCGGTCCAGCGCCATTCCTGCCGATGAGCAGGGAGGAGATGGATCAGCTTGGCTGGGATTCATGCGACATCATCATCGTCACCGGTGATGCGTACGTTGATCACCCGTCGTTCGGCATGGCAATCATCGGCCGGCTGCTGGAGTCGCAAGGCTTCCGCGTCGGGATCATTGCCCAGCCGAACTGGCAGTCCAAAGACGACTTCATGAAACTCGGCGAGCCGAACCTGTTCTTCGGTGTCGCGGCCGGCAACATGGACTCGATGATCAACCGCTACACCGCCGACAAGAAAATCCGCTCCGATGACGCCTACACCCCCGGTGGCCTGGCGGGCAAACGTCCGGACCGCGCGAGCCTGGTTTATAGCCAGCGTTGCAAGGAAGCCTACAAGAACGTGCCGATCGTTCTCGGTGGCATCGAAGCGTCCCTGCGCCGCATCGCGCACTACGATTACTGGCAGGACCGGGTTCGCAACTCGATCCTGATCGATGCCTGCGCCGACATCCTGCTTTACGGCAACGCCGAGCGTGCGATCGTCGAAGTCGCCCAGCGTCTGTCCTACGGTCACAAGATCGAAGACATCACCGACGTGCGCGGCACCGCGTTCATCCGTCGCGACACGCCGAAAGACTGGTACGAAGTCGATTCCACGCGCATCGACCGTCCGGGAAAGATCGACAAGATCATCAACCCGTACGTGAACACCCAGGACACTGCGGCGTGCACCATCGAGCAGGAAAAGGGTGCGACTTTTTCAAGTGCAGAAGACCCGAGCGAAGCCAAGGTCGTGCAGATCCTGGCGAGCCCGAAGATGACTCGCGACAAGACCGTGATTCGTCTGCCTTCGGTTGAGAAAGTCCGCGGTGACGCGGTTCTTTACGCTCACGCCAACCGCGTGCTTCACCTGGAAACCAACCCGGGCAACGCCCGTGCGCTGGTTCAGAAGCACGGCGAAGTCGATGTCTGGTTCAACCCGCCTCCGATTCCGATGACCACCGAAGAAATGGACTACGTGTTCGGCATGCCTTATGCGCGCATTCCGCACCCGGCGTACGGCAAGGAAAAGATCCCTGCCTACGACATGATCCGCTTCTCGGTGAACATCATGCGTGGCTGCTTCGGCGGCTGCACCTTCTGCTCGATCACCGAGCACGAAGGCCGGATCATCCAGAACCGTTCCGAAGAGTCGATCATTCGCGAAATCGAAGAGATCCGCGACAAGGTCCCCGGCTTCACCGGCGTCATTTCCGACCTCGGCGGCCCGACCGCGAACATGTACCGCATCGCCTGCAAGACCCCGGAAATCGAATCCGCGTGCCGCAAGCCGTCGTGCGTGTTCCCTGGCATTTGCCCGAACCTGAACACCGATCACTCGTCGCTGATTCAGCTGTACCGCAGTGCCCGTGCCTTGCCGGGTGTGAAGAAGATCCTGATTGCTTCCGGCTTGCGCTACGACCTCGCGGTCGAGTCGCCGGAATATGTCAAAGAGCTGGTGACCCACCACGTCGGTGGTTACCTGAAGATCGCCCCGGAACACACCGAGGAAGGTCCGCTCAACCAGATGATGAAACCGGGCATCGGCAGCTATGACAAGTTCAAGCGCATGTTCGAGAAGTACTCCAAGGAAGCCGGGAAAGAGCAGTACCTGATTCCGTACTTCATCGCCGCTCACCCGGGCACCACCGACGAAGACATGATGAACCTGGCCCTGTGGCTCAAGGGCAACGGCTTCCGTGCCGACCAGGTGCAAGCGTTCTATCCGTCGCCAATGGCCACCGCCACCGCGATGTACCACTCGGGCAAGAATCCGCTGCGCAAAGTCACTTACAAGAGTGACGCCGTGACCATCGTCAAGAGCGAAGAGCAGCGTCGTCTGCACAAGGCGTTTTTGCGTTATCACGACCCGAAAGGCTGGCCGATGCTGCGTGAAGCGCTGACCCGCATGGGCCGCGCCGACCTGATCGGGCCGGGCAAGAACCAGTTGATCCCGCTGCATCAGCCGGCGACCGACAGCTACCAGAGCGCCCGTCGCAAGAACTCGACACCGGCCGGCAGCCATAAAGTGGCAGGGGAAAAGACCACCAAGATCCTGACCCAGCACACTGGCTTGCCACCGCGCGCCAGCGATGGCGGCAACCCGTGGGACAAGCGTGAACAGGCCAAGGCTGCGGCATTCGCCCGCAACCAGCAGGCGGCCAAAGAGCGCAAGGACGCGGCTAAAGGCAAGGGGCCCAAGCCTGCGCGTAAGCCCGTCGTACCACGCTAAGCCTCGCTTGAGCTGAACAAAACGCCAACCTTCGGGTTGGCGTTTTGCGTTTCTGCGCCACGGAAAACCGGGGCGCTGGGTCGGAAGCTGTGTTGGGGCAACCGGCCTCTTCGCGGGCAAGCCCGCTCCCACAGGGATCTGCTGTGAACACAGAACCGGAGACAACCTCGAACACTGTGGGAGCGGGCTTGCCCGCGAAGAGGCCGGTGTTGGTGGCGACTATGCAGCTGAACGCCACAAATCCGTGCAATCGATGCAAACCAAATTCCCGCATCGCCCGATTTTGGTGCTGTACTGCCTCAAGCAACCGGAGAAAGCGCCAGCGCTGCGCGATGGCATAAGTCTTGCGCGCTTTCCAATACGCTTAAGGCTCGCAGGAGGCACGCCGTGTCGATTCATGTCGCATTGCACCACGTCACGCATTACCGCTACGACCGCGCCGTCGAGCTCGGTCCGCAGATCGTTCGCCTGCGCCCGGCCGCCCACAGTCGCACGCGGATACTGTCCTACGCGCTGAAAGTGTCGCCCGAGCAGCACTTCATCAACTGGCAGCAAGACCCCCAGGGCAATTACCTGGCGCGGTTGGTGTTCCCGGAGAAAACCGATGAGCTGCGGATCGAAGTCGATCTGTTGGCAGAGATGGCGGTCTTCAATCCGTTTGACTTCTTCCTTGAGCCCTACGCCGAAAAGATCCCGTTCGCCTACGCCGCGGATGAGCGCAAGGAACTGGCGCCGTACCTGGAAACCTTGCCCCTGACGCCGAAGTTCAAGGCGTACCTGGATGGCATCGACCGCACGCCACTGCCTAGCGTTGATTTCCTCGTCGCACTCAATCAGCGCCTGAGTGAAGACATTGGCTACCTGATTCGCATGGAGCCGGGCGTGCAAACGCCCGAACATACCCTCGAACATGCCTCCGGTTCCTGCCGCGACTCTGCGTGGTTGCTGGTGCAATTGCTGCGCAACCTCGGTCTGGCGGCGCGTTTCGTCTCCGGCTACCTGATTCAACTGACCGCCGACGTCAAAAGCCTCGACGGCCCGTCGGGCACTGACGTGGACTTCACCGACCTGCACGCCTGGTGTGAGGTTTATTTGCCCGGTGCAGGCTGGATCGGCCTGGACGCGACGTCAGGGCTGTTTGCCGGTGAAGGACACATTCCGTTGGCCTGTAGCCCCGATCCGGGCTCTGCGGCACCGATCAGTGGCTTGGTTGAACCGTGCGAGTGCGAATTCACCCATGAAATGTCCGTGGAGCGGATTTGGGAAGCGCCACGGGTAACGAAGCCCTACACCGAAGACCAATGGCTGGCGATCCAGGCGTTGGGTCGGCAGATTGATGCCGACCTGCTGGAGGGTGATGTACGCCTGACCATGGGCGGCGAACCGACGTTTGTTTCCATCGATGACCCGGACGGGGCCGAATGGAACACGGCGGCACTTGGGCCAGACAAGCGGCGTCTGTCCGCCGAACTGTTCCAGCGCATGCGCAAGCACTACGCGCCCCAAGGCCTGGTGCATTTCGGTCAGGGCAAGTGGTACCCCGGCGAGCAATTACCGCGCTGGTCGCTGAACTGCTACTGGCGCCGCGACGATGTGCCGATCTGGCACAACAGCGCGTTGATTGCCGATGAGCAGCAAGACTACGGTGCCAATGGCGAGTTGGCCGGACGCTTTCTGGCGAGTGTCGCCGAACGCCTGAAAATCCCCACACGGTTTGTGTTTCCGGCCTACGAAGACAATTTCTATTACCTCTGGCGCGAAGGCACTTTGCCGCAGAACGTCAGCGCCGAAGACTCGCGTCTTGAAGAGCCTCTGGAGCGTGCACGCCTGCGCAAAGTCTTCAGCCAGGGGCTGGACAAAGTCATCGGCCAGGTCCTGCCGCTGGCACGCACCACCAAGGGTGATCAATGGCAGAGCGGCCGCTGGTATCTGCGCGATGAGCATTGCCGACTGGTGCCGGGGGATTCGCCGCTGGGCTATCGCTTGCCGCTGGGCTCGCAGCCTTGGGTGAAAGCGGCGGAGTACCCGTTCATTCACCCTGTGGACCCGAATCAGGATTTCCCAGCACTGCCCGACACTGCACAACTTCAGAGCCAAGGCGAGCCTGCGGTTGCTGATGAACGCACGCCAAAGATCGACGAATCCGCCGACTGGCTGACCCGCACGGCGTTCTGCGCCGAAGCGCGAGAAGGACGGTTGTATCTGTTCATGCCGCCGCTGGAACGGGTCGAGGATTATCTGGAACTGGTCAGCGTCATCGAAGCGACCGCCGAGGAACTGCATTGCCCGGTGTTGCTGGAAGGCTATGAACCGCCGAGCGATCCGCGGCTGAGTAACTTCCGCATCACGCCCGACCCGGGTGTGATCGAGGTCAACGTGCAGCCTTCTGCCACGTGGGATGAGTTGGTCGAGCGCACCGAATTTCTTTACGAAGAGGCACGCCAGACCCGACTGACCACCGAGAAATTCATGATCGATGGCCGGCACACCGGCACCGGCGGCGGTAACCATTTCGTACTGGGCGGCGCGACGCCGGCTGACTCACCGTTTCTACGCCGCCCCGATCTGCTGCGCAGCCTGATCAGCTACTGGCATAACCACCCGTCCTTGTCCTACCTGTTTTCCGGATTATTCATCGGCCCGACATCTCAGGCGCCACGGGTTGACGAAGCACGCAACGATGCCTTGTATGAACTGGAAATCGCCTTTGCCCAGATGCCTGAGCTGGGTGAGGAGTGCGCACCGTGGCTGGTGGATCGGCTGCTGCGCAACTTGCTGATCGACGTGACCGGCAACACTCACCGTGCCGAATTTTGCATCGACAAACTGTATTCACCGGACGGTGCTACCGGTCGCCTTGGATTGCTTGAGCTGCGAGCCTTCGAAATGCCACCCCATGCGCGCATGAGCCTGGCTCAGCAGCTGTTGCTGCGAGCGCTGGTGGCTCGGTTCTGGCGCGAGCCTTATGCGCCGCCGAAACTGGCGCGCTGGGGCACTGAGCTGCACGATCGTTTCCTGTTGCCGCACTTTATCGAACAGGATTTCGCCGACGTCATCGTCGACCTTAATGCCGCCGGTTATCCCGTGCGCGCCGAGTGGTTTGCGGCGCATCTGGAGTTCCGTTTTCCCAAGGTCGGCGATTACGCCGTCAGCGGGATCGAGCTGGAAGTGCGTCAGGCGCTGGAGCCCTGGCATGTGCTGGGCGAGGAGGGCGCAGTCGGCGGCACGGTGCGTTATGTGGATTCGTCGCTGGAACGCTTGCAGGTCAAACTTACGGGCTTGCCGCCGCAGCGTTATCTTCTGACATGCAACGGCATCCCGGTGCCATTGCAACCCACCGGGCGGGTCGGCGAGTTTGTCGCTGGCGTGCGCTTCCGCGCCTGGCAACCGGCCAACTGCCTGCAACCGACTATCCCGGTCCACGCGCCGTTGGTGTTCGACCTGCTCGACACCTGGATGCAGCGCTCGCTGGGTGGCTGTCAGTACCACGTCGCCCACCCGGGCGGGCGCAACTACGACAGCTTGCCGGTGAACGCCAATGAGGCAGAGAGCCGGCGAATGGCGCGTTTCTTCCGCATCGGACATACGCCGGGGAAACTTCCTATACCCAATATGGAAATTAACGACGAGCTGCCGATGACTCTCGATTTACGACGTTTCTAAACCGTACGCGACGCTCGGATTTTTCGTATATCCGGGCGTCATGAGCCTGCGTTAGTCTGACCGTTCTTTGCTGTCTGCCGAGCTTTCCATGCCTGACCTGCTTGACCGCTACCCGCTGACGGCGGGCACTTATCACGAACTGCTCGACGACAGCGGCGCGGTGCGCCCGCACTGGCGTCGGTTGTTCGACCAACTGCAACGCAGCAC
Organism: Pseudomonas sp. F01002; assembly: GCF_004402115.1. Taxonomy (NCBI): domain Bacteria; kingdom Pseudomonadati; phylum Pseudomonadota; class Gammaproteobacteria; order Pseudomonadales; family Pseudomonadaceae; genus Pseudomonas; species Pseudomonas sp. F01002. Next base: position 452,628 of record NZ_SOPU01000015.1, read on the forward strand.
ACCAACGCAATTGGTGCAGCGTCAGGCGCTGCTGACCCGGCAGATCCAGGAAAACGGCGTGACTTACAACGTCTACGCTGACCCCAAGGGTGCCGATCGGCCGTGGGAACTCGATCTGCTACCGCATGTGATTGCTGCTGATGAATGGCAGCAGTTATCGGCCGGTATCGCCCAACGGGCACGCTTGCTCAATGCTGTGCTCGCAGATTTGTACGGCCCGCAACGCTTGATCGCCGAGGGCTTGCTGCCTGCTGAGCTGGTCTTCGGCCACAACAACTTCCTCTGGCCCTGTCAGGGTATCACGCCGCCCGACGGGGCTTTTCTGCACCTGTACGCCGTGGATCTGGCGCGTACACCCGACGGTCGCTGGTGGGTCACGGCGGACCGGACGCAAGCACCATCCGGTGCCGGTTATGCGCTGGAAAACCGCACCATCGTGTCCCGGGCCTTTCCCGAGTTGTACCGCGATTTGAAAGTGCAGCACCTGGCCGGATTCTTCCGCACGCTTCAGGAAACCCTGGCCCGACAGGCGCCGAGTGATGACGAAGCGCCGCTGATCGTGCTGCTGACACCGGGACGTTTCAACGAAAGCTATTTCGAACATCTGTATCTGGCGCGTCAGCTCGGTTATCCACTGGTAGAGGGCGGCGACCTGACCGTCCGGGATGCCACGGTCTACCTGAAAACCTTGAGCGGACTGCGCCGGGTCCACGCGATCATGCGGCGGCTCGACGATGACTTCTGCGATCCGCTTGAGCTGCGCACCGACTCGGCCCTTGGCGTGCCGGGATTGCTGGAAGCGGTGCGCCAAGGGCGAGTGCTGGTGGCCAATGCCCTCGGCAGCGGCGTGCTGGAGTCGCCGGGATTGTTGGGTTTCCTGCCGAAGATCAATCAATTCCTGTTCGGCGAAGAACTGATTCTGCCCTCCATCGCGACCTGGTGGTGCGGTGAAGCACCGGTGCTGGCTCAGGCCCTGGAAAAATTGCCGGAGTTGTTGATCAAACCGGCTTTCCCGTCACAGAGCTTCACGCCAGTATTTGGGCGCGATTTGAGTGAAAAACAGCGTCAGGAACTGGCTGAGCGCATGCAGGCCAGGCCTTACGCCTATGTGGCGCAAGAATTGGCTCAGCTTTCTCAAGCCCCGATCTGGCAGGCTGAAGAGGGTCATCTGCAACCCCGGGCCATCGGCATGCGTGTGTACGCCGTGGCCAGCCGTGAGGGTTATCGGGTTCTGCCCGGCGGCCTTACCCGGGTTGCCGCCGAGGCTGACGCCGAAGTGGTGTCGATGCAGCGCGGTGGCGCGAGCAAAGACACCTGGGTGTTGGGCGATCGCCCGCCGAGTGGTGAGCAATGGAAAACCCAGCGTACGATCGGTGTGCACGACCTGGTAAGACGTGATCCGTACCTGCCGTCGCGGGTGGTGGAAAACCTGTTCTGGTTCGGGCGTTACTGCGAGCGCTGTGATGACAGCGCGCGGCTGCTGCGAATCATGCTGGCTCGGTATGTCGATGGCGATGACCCGCAAGCCCTGGAGGCGGCGGTCGATCTGGGCGAACGATTGATGTTGTTGCCCGATGAAGGCGAGTTGCCGGAGCGTTTGCTGGCGGCATTGCTCGGCGATGACTGGTCGTTCAGTCTGCGCTCCAACCTGCAACGTTTGCAGTGGGCGGCCTCGCAAGTGCGCGGCAAGCTCTCGCGGGAAAACTGGCAAGCGCTGGTGGAGCTGCAGCGCGAAGCCATGGAGCTGGAAGCCGAAGAGCCGGATTTCGGCGAATTGCTGGATTTCCTCAACCGTTTGGTGATGTCCCTGGCGGCGTTATCCGGTTTCGCCCTCGACGACATGACCCGGGACGAAGGCTGGCGCTTCCTGATGATCGGCCGCCGGATCGAACGTCTGCAGTTTCTCAGCGCCAGCCTGGCGGCGTTTCTGCGCGGTGCCGGTGCATTCGATCAGGCCGGACTGGAGTGGCTGCTGGAGCTGGGCAACAGCAGCATCACTTACCGTTCGCGGTATCTGGCGGTGGCGCAACTGATCCCGGTGCTTGACCTGTTGCTGCTCGACGAGCAGAACCCCCACGCCGTGCTGTTTCAGTTGAAACTGGTGACTCGAACCTTGAAACGCTTGAATGACGACTTCGGTGTGCCTCGCGAAGCGGGCTTGCCGCAGTTGGTGGAACGCTTGGCACAGTTCGATCTGGGATGCCTGGAGAACTCGCTGTTCGGCGAAGCCAGCGTTCGGGCAGCCATTGAGGGGCTAGCCGACCTGTTGCAAGAAATCGCCGACGCCAGTGGGCAAGTGTCGGATCGTCTGGCCTTGCGCCATTTCGCCCACGTCGATGACGTCAGCCAGCGCACGGTGTCCGTCTGATGAGCGCCCATTACCAGATTCTCCACGACACCCATTACCACTACGACAGCCCGGTCTCTCTGGCTCAGCAGCTCGCGCACCTATGGCCGCGGGCGTGTGCCTGGCAGCGCTGCACCGAGCAGCAACTGCAGATCAGTCCCGACCCGACTACGCGCCGCGATGAACTGGATGTGTTCGGCAATCCGCTGACCCGGTTGGCGTTCGAGCGGCCGCACGATGAATTGCTGGTCAACGCCCGGCTCACCGTCGAAGTGCTGGCCCGGCCTGCGCTGGATTTCAATCAATCCCCCGCGTGGGAAGAAACCCGCAATGCGCTGACCTACAGCAGTCTGCCGCTTTCCCCCGAATTGCTGGAAGCATGTCGTTACCGGTTCGAATCACCCTACGTGCATTTGAAGCGCAACTTCGTCGAGTTTTCCGAAAGCTGTTTCCCAGCGGGTCGGCCGCTGCTGTTGGGTGTTCAGGCGCTGATGGAGAAGATTTTCAGCGAATTCACCTTCGACGCTGAAGCGACCCAAGTGGCGACACCGCTGGTGGAAGTGCTGGAGCGCCGGCGCGGTGTTTGTCAGGACTTCGCGCATCTGATGCTCGCCTGCGTACGCTCCCGTGGATTGGCGGCGCGCTACATCAGTGGCTACCTGCTGACCCAGCCACCACCCGGGCAGCCTCGATTGATCGGCGCGGACGCGTCTCATGCCTGGGTCTCGGTGTTTTGCCCGGTACTCGGTTGGGTGGATTTCGACCCGACCAACAACGTGCAGCCGGCGCTGGAACACATCACCTTGGCCTGGGGCCGGGATTTCTCCGATGTCTCACCGTTGCGTGGGGTGATTCTGGGTGGCGGCAACCATGACCCCGAAGTCCGTGTCACCGTAATGCCGCTGGACTAACGCAGATCCCCTGTGGGAGCGGGCTTGCTCGCGAAAGCGGTGTGTCAGTCGATATTAATGTTGAATGACACACCGCTTTCGCGAGCAAGCCCGCTCCCACAGTGGAGATGTGTAAATAGTTTCTAGATGGGGGTATTTCAGAGGGGACTGTGAGGGTCAGCAAAGTGACTGCTGACCCTGGACACAGATCCGGTGGGCCTGATCAGATCATCGGGCCCTGAGGGTCTCAGGCGTCGGGCGCCTGATCTTTCGGTGCTTCAACATCATCTTCTGCGGCCACTTCACCTTCTGCATCCGGGTTCAGTGCGGCGGCTTCTTCTTCAGCTGTAGCTTTCTTGCGCTGAAGCTTTTCCTCTTTCTTCTGCTCCTTGGCCAAGTCTCTCTGACGTTTGGCGAAGGAATAATTGGGTTTAGCCATGGGCGATCCTCTGGGGTCGAAGGTGAGGTTGAGCGGCGCGTATTCTGCCCTGTATCGATGCCCAGCCGTTAGTTGGGTTTTTGCTCGGCCCATTTTGGCAGTACCGAGGGTTGCCAGGCGTCCAGTGCATCGAGCAAGGTCTGCGGCGATTCGCTCACTTGCAGCATGTCACGGTGCGGTTCACGAACGAAGCCTTCGCCGACGATATGATCGAGAAAAGAGGTCAATTTGCTGTAGAAGCCGTTCACTTCCAGCAGCCCCAGCGGTTTGCCGTGGTAGCCGAGCTGGCCCCAGGTCCAGACTTCGAACAGTTCTTCCAGTGTGCCCAGGCCACCGGGGAGGGCGATAAAGGCGTCACTGAGCTCGGCCATCCGCGCCTTGCGCGCATGCATGCCGTCGACCACTTCCAGGCGAGTCAGGCCGCTGTGACCGATTTCCTTGTCTTTGAGGCTTTGCGGGATGATCCCGATCACTTCACCGCCGGCCGCCAGCGCAGCATCGGCGACGATGCCCATCAGCCCGACGGCACCGCCGCCATAGACCAGAGTCAGCTTACGCCCGGCCAATGCTCGCCCCAAGGCGACAGCCGCTTCACGATAAGCCGGGTTGGTGCCAGTGCTGGCACCGCAAAATACACAAACGGACGCTAAAGACATGCCTTACTCCATGGTCAGGATGGCCACAGAGTAAAGGCAGGCACGCAGCGTTCCAAGGTCTACACTTCGCGTTCAGGTGTTTCACAGGTTCCGCTGGCGCCACAGGCGTAGGCGGCGAGCAAGCTGCGCAACAGGCTGTTAAGGGACATGACTGACGCTCCAGATGGGTGAGGACGACCTGATGATAGGGCCGCCCCAGACGTCTGGCTGGTAGATTGTTTCGATAGGTGTCATAGCCCGAAAGTTGTATACAATTTTTGATTCAGGTCATAGGAACTTGCGAAGTTTTCAGGCAGTCTTCTGTCCATTCGCACTTTTGTTAACCCTGCCTTGGAGATTCACCATGTTTGCCAAACTTGTTGCGGTATCCCTGCTGACACTGGCCAGCAGCCAATTGATGGCTGCTGAATGCAAGGTCACTGTCGATTCGACTGATCAAATGTCCTTCGATACCAAGGAAATCAGCATCGACAAGAGCTGTAAGACGTTCACCGTGGAGCTGAAACACTCCGGCAACCTGCCGAAAAACGTCATGGGTCATAACTGGGTGCTGAGTAAAGAGGCTGATATGCAGCCGATCGCCACTGCGGGCCTGGCCGCAGGCATCGAAAAGAACTACCTGCCGGAAGGTGACGCGCGCATCATCGCCCACACCAAAATCATCGGCGCCAAGGAAACCGACTCGGTGACCTTCGACGTATCGAAGCTCGATGCTGCCGAGAAGTACGGTTTCTTCTGCTCGTTCCCTGGCCACATCTCGATGATGAAAGGCACTGTTGTCCTGAAGTAATAGAATCGTTCTCATAAAAAAAGCGTCCGCTCGGGACGCTTTTTTTTGCTCATTTTTGGGCCAGCCCGAATCCTTGTAGGAGCTGTCGAGTGAAACGAGGCTGCGATCTTTTGATCTTGCTTTTAAGATCACAATCAAAAGATCGCAGCCTCGTTTCACTCGACAGCTCCTACAAGTTTCTACAGGGGCAGAGTCAAGGCGCGAACGGCATCACTCGCTTGTGATGGGTCTTTTTATACGTGTCACAAATAATCTTGAGCGCTTCCTCACGCACCGGCTCGCCGTGCAGGAACGCGTCGATCTCGGCATAGGTCACGCCGTGGGACGCTTCGTCCGGTTTGCCGGGCGACAGGTCTTCAAGGTCGGCCGTCGGGATTTTTTCCACCAGCGACTCCGGCGCGCCGAAGCTGCGGGCGATGTTGCGGACCTGGTTTTTCACCAGGCCGCTCAGTGGCGCCAGGTCGCACGCGCCATCACCGAACTTGGTGAAGAAACCCATCACCGCTTCCGCCGCGTGGTCAGTGCCGATCACCAGGCCGTGGGCCGCGCCGGCGATGGTGTATTGGGCGACCATGCGCATCCGCGCCTTGGTGTTGCCGAGTACGAAATCCACCGAGACTGCATGCTTGCCTTCAAAGGCCGCTACTTCAATGGCCAGGGCTTTGACCGCCGGGCCGATGTTTACGGTGTGGCGCTCGTCCGGGGCGATGAAATCCACCGAGGCCTGGGCGTCGTGTTCGTCGAACTGGGTTTCGTACGGCAGGCGCACAGCGATGAACTTGTAGCTGTTGTCGCCTGTGCGGGTGCGCAGTTCGCGCATGGCACGCTGGGCCAACAGGCCGGCGGTCAGGGAATCGACGCCGCCGCTGATGCCGAGAACCAAGGTCTTGAGCCCGGAATTGACCAGGCAATCCTGGATGAAGGTAATCCGCCGGGCGACTTCAGCCTCGAGGGCGGCCTGGTCGGCGAACGGCGGCTGGACCTTGAGCTGTTCAGCAATCTCACGCTGTTCGGCTTGCATGAATTCACTCCTTGCTAGATGTGCTTGATGTGCTGGAAAGGGCGGCAGGTACTTTGAAAACGTGTCGCAAATAGGCGACGAAATTCGGGTCTTTACAGTGAGTCTTGCCAGGCTCATCGGAAATCTTTGCCACGGGCTGGCCGTTGCAGGCGGCCATTTTAAGCACGATGCTCATCGGTTCAACACCCGGAATATCGCACGTCAGGTTGGTGCCGATGCCAAAGCTGACATTGATCCGACCGCGCAACGCCCGAAAAATCTCCAGGGACTTGGGCAGCGTCAGGCTGTCGGAGAACACCAGCGTCTTGCTCATCGGGTCGATGCCGAGCTTGTGATAGTGCGCAATGGCCTTTTCTGCCCAGAGCACCGGATCACCGGAATCATGGCGCAGGCCGTCAAACAGCTTGGCGAAGTACAGATCGAAATCATTGAGGAAGGCATCGGTGGTGATGCAGTCGGTGAGGGCGATCCCCAACAGGCCGCGGTACTCGCGGACCCAGCAATCGAGGGCGGCAATCTGACTGTCGATCAGCCGCGGGCCGAGTTGCTGATGGGCCATGATCCATTCGTGGGCCATGGTGCCCAACGGCTTCATGTCCAGCTCCCGTGAAAGGTGCACGTTGCTGGTGCCGACAAAACGACCGGGGAAATCGTGCTTGAGCACGTTCACCACTTCTTCCTGCACGCGGTACGAGAAGCGACGACGAGTGCCGAAATCGGCGACCTGCAATTCGGACAATTCCTCCGCGCTTGCGTTGGCGGTGAGCCAGTCGAACTTGCGGTAGAGCTGCTCGCGCGCCTGCTCCAGCACGACCTCACGGTAGCGATAGCGGTTACGCACCTCGCTGACGATGGACAGCAGCGGCACTTCGAACAGGATCACATGCAGCCATGGCCCGCGCAGGCGGATGAACAGCTCGCCGTTTTCGATACCGGTGTGGACGTAGCGCAGATTGAAGCGGAACAACCCGAGAAAGCGCAGGAAATCCGGCTTCATGAAGCTGATGCGCTCCATGAAACTCAACTGGTCGGCGCTCAGGCTCAACTCGGCAAGGCGCTCGATCTGGAAGCGGATTTCCGCCAGATACGGGCGCAAATCTTCACTGTTACGGCAACGAAACTCCCATTCGACTTCCACATTCGGGTAGTTGTGCAGCACCGCCTGCATCATCGTCAGTTTGTAGAAGTCGGTGTCGAGCAGGTTCTGCACGATGCGATCGCCAAACACGCTCTCGCTCATAACGGGGTTCTCCAGGCTGGCCACGGCCCGTGGCGGCGACGTTGCAGCTGTTTCAATGAATGGGGCTAGTGGCGCATATCAGTGGCCCGGTTTGCCAGCCTTTTTTGCAGTAGCATCGATTTCTGGCGGATTTCATGGGCTGTCGAAGGCGACAGCACTTGTTTGAACAATTCGGAGGGGGCTCAACTATCGGGGTAGCGTCAACCGCGGCTTGGACGACCAACGCAAGGCTTTCCCAGCTTCTTAAATACCCATCAAGGTGCGAGTAACTAGGGATAAGGCCGGTTTCAATTGCTTTTCTCATTGCAGCCTTAAGCATTTCATTAGTTGCAGGGGTAGCCATGATCTCACTCCGCCTTCAAGGTGATTTGTTCCAGTGTGTCGACACCATCCTGCAGTAATACATAAGCCGGAAGTATTAGCCGGTATAGATCAATGTCAGCGGTATGCTTTATGGTTACTGATGTGAGTGTTTCTAAAAGACTGGTGGCGGTTCGAATCCTGAAGCAGGCATTTTCAAAGAGGTGATTTGGGGTTATGTGTGTATCTATACAAAGCACCGGAACTTCGGAAGTGTTGGATTTAAGAGGGCGATAACGATTCATTAACAATCTCCTTAAGAGTTTTTAATCGTGTTTGAATAGTGAAATCTATTGTTTGTAGATAGCCAATAATTGTTGCTAAGTTTCGCTGCTGAGCCGTTGCGGGTTCGCAATGGCTCAGAGTTTTTTTCATTTATGCCGATTGCGGATATGTGCAGTTACGTGAAAGGTGGGCAGGATGCTTTAACGTGTTCTGGTCATTCTCTATCGCCGGCCAAGCCCTAAAATCGAGATCCAGATCCTTGAACTTGCTGGAGTCGAACACTGGATTCTTGACTCCTGCGCGACGTTGCTCGTCATAGTCGTTCAAGATGCGCATGCCAATGTTAAACAGTAAGGCCATGGCTATAAGGTTGACGAAGGCAAGAAGTGTCATGGTGATGTCGGCAAATGCGAGTACGGTGGAAAGGTCTTCAATCGAGCCCCAGAACACCAGCGCCAACACCAGTGCGCGGTAGATGAGCAAGGTTTTTCGGGGCTCACCGAACATGAACCGCAAGCTGTTTTCGCCCAAATAGTAGTTATAGAGCATTGCGGTAAATACAAATAATGTCAGCGCCACGCTAATAAACATTCGACCCCACTCGCCAACGATGGCTGCCAGCGAGTTTTGTGCAAGCGCAATGCCGTCGCCTTCGAAACCGGGTGTATAGAAACCGGATAACAGGATGACCAATGCTGTGCAGGTGCAGATGACGAAGGTATCGATAAAAACACTCAGTGCTTGCACCACGCCTTGGCTTATCGGATGTTCGACTTTGGCCACCGAAGCAACGTTGGGGGCGCTGCCCAGGCCCGCTTCATTGGAAAATACACCGCGCCTCACACCCATGATTATTGCAGTGCCGAGTAGTCCGCCGAACGCTTGATCCAGGCCGAACGCGCTCTTGACGATAGTCATTAACATCGAGGGCACCTGCTCCGATTGCAGGACAATTACATAGAGCGTGACCCCGACGTAGGCGAGAACTTTAAGCGGTACCAGCAGGTCGGCTACAGCTGCTATTCGTTTGATCCCACCCACAAATACAACAGCCAGCATCACCGACAATGCCAACCCCGACCAAGTGGTCGAAATGTCGAAAGCATCCTTAAGCGAGTGCGATACGGCATGAGCCTCCAGGCCATTGATTGCAAAACCGAAGGTCACCAACAACAAGAGGGCGGCAATTATTCCTAGCCATCGTTTACCCAGACCATGCTGGATGTACCAGGATGGACCACCACGATAAAGACCGTTGCCGTCGCTACGTTTGTAGAGTTGTCCAAGAGCGCATTCGAAAAAACTGCTCGACATGCCCAAGAGCGCGGTCATCCACATCCAGAACACGGCCCCTGGCCCACCCATGCTCACGGCGATGCCGACACCAACGATGTTGCCCGTCCCGACTCGACCTGCGAGGCTGAGGGTTAATGCCTGTAATGAGCTCAGATGATGATTGCCTGTGCGCCAACTGCCGCGCAATACCGATAGCATGTGAAAAAAATACCTGAACTGGACAAATCTTGATCGGATGGTGAAGTAGCCTCCCAAACCGAGGACCAATGGAATAAGGATTTTTCCGGAGAGAAAGTCATTAATGACTTCAAGCATTGAGTGCTCCCTGCTGTTTTTAGAGTAGTGGCGAATTGTTCGGCTTTTGTTGGCTGTCTTGAGAAAACCTCAAGGCTCGTAATATCCGGTTATCGTATCGCTGAGTGCAATTTCGCGACTTGCTTAAAAATGATGCGAGTTGCTGCTATGTTTGAGCCTTCTAGCACTATTGTGATGAGCTGATATGCGTGAATTTTTTCCGAATAACTTAAGACAGCTATGCAGCCACTACCGATCTATCGCGGAGGTTTGTAGGAGACTTCGTATTAATCGAGGGCAGTTTAATAAGTACTTGAGTGGGAATAGTCTTCCGACACCGTTTAATCTTAAACGGATCTGTGATTTTTTTGGGGTTGAAGAGTACGAGATGTATTTGCCGAGGGAGCAATTCATCACGCTCATTGGCGTTAAATCCAAGAAAATCAAACCCTCGGACGAGATGGCAGCGCCTCAGCGCATGCTTGCTCACCTTCGCAGACAGTCTTCGTCGCAGCTCAAGGCCTATTGTGGTTATTACTACGAGTACTACTACGCGATGACAGAGCCAGGTTGCATTCTGTGTTCATTGGTGCACATAAGGGAGGAGGGCCAACATTTCGTGTATGAACGAAATGAGCGGATACAGATTGGTGGGGCAGAGGGGACATTTGAGCGGTATCGATACGTTGGGGTTGCCTACTATCTACAGGATCGCTTGTTCCTGCTCGACTATGAGTCGCTGACGTCCAACGAGATCAGTCAGACCATTCTTATTCCAAACTACAAAAGCCGGATTATTCGACTCAATGGCTTGAAGATGGGTGTTTCAGCGGCCGACCATCGCACTCCGGCATGTTCGCGGGTGGTTTGGGAGTATTTGGGGCGAGAGATCAATCGAGTCAATGCGTATCGCAAGGTGCGGCTGTACAGAATGGATGATCCCTCCATCGATGAGGACCTGCGCGGACGCCTCGCTCAGACCAAAATCGTCGACGGCCTCTTTGGTATTGCGTGACGCCACTATGAGCCTGACAACCCGGGTTGTTGGCTCATAGGGTCGACCCAACGGGGGCAAGCCCCCTCGCCACAGGTGTTGTGTCAGGTCTCAACTCTGCGGCGCATCCGGGTTATCGATCTGTTCCAGCATCCACTTCACAAAATCCCGCACCTTCGGCACTTCCGCCGAATGCTCCGGATACGCCAGGTAATAGGCATCGGTGCTGGGCATCGCGTGCTGCCAGGGTATGACCAGTTTGCCGTCGGCCAATTCCTCTTCCACCAGAAACCGCGGCAACAGCGCCACACCGCAGCCGACCTGGGCTGCGCGGATGCACATGTAAAAGGTTTCGAAACGCGGGCCGTGGTAGCTGTGTTCGGTGTGGTAGCCCTGACTGTCGAACCAGTCGTGCCAGGCCTGGGGCCGGGAGGCGTTTTGCAGCAGGACCAGGTCGGTGAGTTGCGTAGGATCGGTGAACGGCGTGTTCGGCAGGCTGCCTGGTGCGCAGACCGGCACCAGCTCTTCGCCGAACAGCTTCAGGCATTCAGTGCCGGGTCGTGAGCCCTGGCCGAAATAAAACGCCAGGTCGCTGCGACCTTGCAGCAGATCGTCGGCTTCCTGTTCGCTGCACAGGTCCAGATGGATCGAGGGATGGCGCAGGCGCCAGCCTTTCAAGCGTGGCACTAGCCAGCGCGCGCCGAAGGTCGGAGGCGTCGAGACGCGCAGGACTTCGGTTTCACCGCCGTAGGAGCGCAGGTAGTGGGTCGACATCTCGACCTGCGTGAGGATTTTTCGTACCTCCACCAGATACAAATCACCGGCCGGGGTCATTTGCAGGCGTCGGCGTACCCGGCGGAACAACAGGTGCTGCAGCAATTCTTCGAGTTGCGCGACCTGTTTGCTGACAGCGCTCTGGGTCAGGTTCAGCTCTTCAGCCGCCCGGGTGAAGCTCAAATGCCGGGTTACGGCCTCAAAACACTGCAGCGCGGTGATCGACGGCAAGTAGCGTTTATTCAGCATTGGTTGTCCTTTTTCTTGTTTCTTTCTTACCAGCAATTCGCAGCATGAATAAACGGAATGATATCTCTCTTAAAGGTCGTTTGTTGGGTAACGTCGGGAGCGCTAAAACTACAGGCCTCACCAGCCGAATTAATCCGGCTGCACGTTTTCTGTTTTTCGCTTGAGGAGTGACCCATGGTTGCCGCATTGCTTGATCGTCTTGGTGTGAACCCGGCCCTGTACCAGAACGGCAAAGTGCCGGTGCATTCGCCGATCGATGGCAGCCAGATCGCCGCCGTGAACTGGGAAGGCGCCGCTGAAGTCGAGCAGCACATCAGTCGTGCAGATCATGCGTTCGAATTGTGGCGCAAGGTCCCGGCCCCGCGCCGTGGCGAACTGGTCCGCCAACTGGGCGATATCTTGCGTGAATACAAGGCCGACCTCGGCGAGCTGGTGTCCTGGGAAGCCGGCAAGATCACTCAGGAAGGTCTGGGTGAAGTTCAGGAAATGATCGACATCTGTGATTTCGCCGTCGGCCTGTCCCGTCAGCTGTACGGTTTGACCATCGCTTCCGAGCGTCCTGGCCACCACATGCGCGAAACCTGGCACCCGCTGGGCGTCGTCGGCGTCATCAGTGCGTTCAACTTCCCGGTCGCGGTCTGGGCCTGGAACACTGCGCTGGCGCTGGTCTGCGGCAACCCGGTGATCTGGAAGCCATCGGAGAAAACCCCGCTGACTGCCCTGGCCTGCCAGGCGTTGTTCGACCGTGTACTGAAGAACTTCAGCGACGCGCCGCCACACCTGAGCCAAGTCATCATCGGCGGTCGCGATGCCGGCGAAGCCCTGGTCGATGACCCGCGTGTCGCGCTGATCAGCGCCACCGGCAGTACCCGCATGGGCCGCGAAGTGGCACCGAAAATCGCCGCACGTTTCGCTCGTAGCATTCTGGAGCTGGGCGGCAACAACGCAATGATCCTCGGCCCAAGCGCCGACCTGGACATGGCCGTACGGGCCATCCTGTTCAGCGCCGTCGGCACCGCCGGTCAGCGTTGCACCACGCTGCGTCGCCTGATTGCCCATGAATCGGTGAAAGAAGAAATCGTCACCCGCCTGAAGGCCGCGTACTCCAAAGTGCGTATCGGCAACCCACTGGAAGGCAACCTGATTGGTCCACTGATCGACAAGCACAGCTTCGAAAACATGCAGGATGCGCTAGAGCAGGCCTTGAGCGAAGGCGGCCGGGTGTTCGGTGGCAAGCGCCAACTGGAAGACAAATTCCCTAACGCTTATTACGTCTCCCCGGCCATCGTCGAAATGCCGGAGCAGAGCGATGTGGTCTGCAGCGAAACCTTCGCGCCGATTCTGTACGTGGTCGGTTACAAGGATTTCGACGAAGCGCTACGCCTGAACAACGCCGTGCCACAAGGCCTGTCCTCGTGCATCTTCACCACTGACGTGCGTGAAGCCGAGCAGTTCATGTCGGCGGTGGGCAGCGACTGCGGCATCGCCAACGTCAACATCGGCCCGAGCGGCGCGGAAATCGGCGGGGCGTTTGGCGGTGAGAAAGAAACGGGCGGTGGTCGTGAGTCCGGTTCCGATGCATGGCGCGGCTACATGCGCCGTCAGACCAACACCGTGAACTATTCGCTGGAGTTGCCGTTGGCTCAGGGCATTACGTTCGACTAAACCTCGAGTCGAACAGTGATCCCCCTGTGGGAGCGGGCTTGCTCGCGAATGCGATCTGTCAGTCGACATTGATGTTGTCTGACACACCGCTTTCGCGAGCAAGCCCGTTCCCACACTGGGAACTGTGTGTTGGTTAGGTTTCTGATTGGAGTCTGGCAATGCCGTTACGCGAAGAGTGTCTGTGGGAAAAACTGACGCCGCAAAGGCCTGATAACGCGGCGCTCAAGGGTGAGGTGACGGTGGATGTCTGCGTCATCGGCGCCGGTTTCACCGGTCTGTCGGCGGCGGTGCATCTGCTGGAAAAAGGCAAAAGCGTCTGTGTACTGGAGGCCCATCGCGCCGGTCATGGCGGTTCGGGGCGCAACGTCGGGCTGGTCAATGCCGGGATGTGGATTCCACCGGACGAGATCGAAGCCGGTTTCGGCGAGGCGGTCGGCAGTCAGCTCAATCGCATGCTCGGTGCGGCACCGTCCCTGGTGTTCAGCCTTGTGGATAAGTACAACATCGATTGCCAGTTACGCCGTGAAGGCACGTTGCACATGGCGCACAACGCCCGTGGCGAAGCGGACTTGCGCAGTCGTGAAGAACAATGGAAGCGTCGCGGCGCGCCGGTGAAATTGCTGACCGGTCAAGCTTGCGAACAAGCGACGGGTACCAAAAAGATCGCCGCTGCGCTGCTTGATCGACGTGCCGGCACGATCAATCCAATGGCCTACACGACGGGGCTGGCCAAAGCGGCCATCGGTCTCGGCGGTCAGTTGTTCGATCATTCCCCGGTGACCCGGCTCGAACGTCAGGGCCAACGCTGGTCGGTACAAACCGCTCAGGGTTCGGTGCTTGCCGAGCAAGTCGTGATTGCCTCGAATGCTTACACCGAAGGTGACTGGACGGAATTGCGGCGCAATTTCTTCCCCGGTTATTACTATCAAGTGGCCTCGGTCCCGCTGACCGAAGAGGCAGCGCAACAAATTCTCCCGGGTGGCCAGGGTTCCTGGGACACCCGCCAGGTCCTCAGCAGTGTTCGTCGCGATAAGGATGGTCGTCTGCTGCTCGGCAGTCTCGGTAATGGCAATCAGAAGCCGACCTGGTTCCTTAAAGCTTGGGCCGACCGGGTTCAGCAGCACTATTTTCCTTACCTCAAACCGGTGGAATGGGAGTGCACCTGGACCGGTTGCATCGCCTTCACCCCCGATCATTTGATGCGTTTGTTCGAGCCGGCGCCCGGTTTAGTGGCAGTCACTGGTTACAACGGCCGGGGCGTCACTACTGGCACTGTCGTCGGCAAAGCCTTTGCCGATTACCTGTGTAACGGAAATCCTCAAGCGCTGCCGATTCCCTTTGCGCCTATGCAGCCATTGGCGGGCGTGGGATTGCGCAGCTGTCTGTACGAGGCCGGATTCTCGCTGTATCACGCAGGCCAGTGCCTGCGGATCGTTATTTGATTGTTGAAATTTGTTGCTGAAAGCGGCGCTTTTTCGCGCAGCGACTAGCCTGTAAAAGGTGCGGGTTGTAGCAGTTGCGCACCAGCAGTGTGCACTTCGGTGACGCACGTTGTTACAGGCTGGTTGCACGTCGTTTGACGCCGCGGTTGCAATGATGGCGCGCTCGGGTTGCGCCTTTAAACATAAATGGTTTCACCTTCCGCGGTTTAGACGGTTGCACGCCCAATGAAAATGGGATCGAAACAGTCGAAATAACAATAAAGCAGCGACTTTTTTCAGAATAAAAAACCGATGGCACGGCCCTTGCTCTGAGCATTCAGGAAGTCGCAGTGCCAACTAAAAAAAACCTTGGAGCACCACCTCATGTCCCAGACGTTTTACAAAAAAGGCTTTTTGGCCCTCGCAGTTGCAACTGCGTTGGGTGTTTCTGCGTTTGCACAGGCTGATGTGAAAATCGGTGTGGCGGGACCAATGACAGGTGCCAACGCGGCATTTGGCGAGCAGTACATGAAGGGTGCACAGGCTGCGGCCGATGCGGTCAACGCAGCGGGTGGCGTAAACGGGGAAAAAATCGTACTGGTCAAAGGCGATGACGCCTGCGAACCGAAACAGGCTGTGACGGTCGCCAAGGACCTGACCAACCAGAAAGTCGCTGGCGTAGTCGGTCACTTCTGCTCCTCTTCGACGATCCCGGCTTCGGAGATCTACGACGAAGCGGGCATCATCGCGATCACTCCAGGCTCCACCAACCCACAAGTTACTGAGCGCGGCCTGGCTGCCATGTTCCGTATGTGCGGTCGTGACGACCAGCAAGGCATTGTGGCCGGCGACTACATCGTCGACGTGCTCAAAGGCAAGAAAGTCGTGGTTCTGCACGACAAAGACACCTACGGCCAAGGTCTGGCGGACGCCACCAAGGCTCAACTGGTCAAGCGCGGCGTAACGCCGGTGTTGTACGAAGGCCTGACCCGCGGCGAGAAAGACTTCAGTGCCGTGGTGACCAAGATCCGTGCGGCCGGTGCCGACGTGGTCTACTTCGGCGGCTTGCACCCGGAAGCCGGTCCACTGGTTCGCCAACTGCGTGAACAGGGCCTCAAAGACGTCAAGTTCATGTCCGATGACGGCATCGTGACCGACGAGCTGGTGACCACCGCCGGTGGCCCGCAGAACGTTGACGGCGTGTACATGACCTTCGGCGCCGACCCACGCCTGCTGCCAGACAGCAAGACGGTAGTGGACGAGTTCCGCAAAAAAGGCAC
The DNA here is from genome assembly GCF_004402115.1 of Pseudomonas sp. F01002. Classification (NCBI taxonomy): domain Bacteria; kingdom Pseudomonadati; phylum Pseudomonadota; class Gammaproteobacteria; order Pseudomonadales; family Pseudomonadaceae; genus Pseudomonas; species Pseudomonas sp. F01002. The sequence goes on from NZ_SOPU01000015.1 coordinate 468,569, forward strand.
CGAGCCTGAAGGCTACACCCTGTACGCCTACGCTTCGGTCCAGACCCTGGCCGCTGCATTCAACGGTGCCAAGTCCAACAAGGGCGACGACGCTGCCAAATGGCTGAAAGCCAACAAGGTCCAAACCGTGATGGGCGAGAAGACCTGGGACGCCAAGGGCGACCTGAAAGTCTCCGACTACGTGGTTTACCAGTGGGACAAGGACGGCAAATACCACCAACTGGAAAAACAGAAGTGATATGAACTGCTGATGGCTCGGCGCCTTGTGCGCCGGGCCATCAATCAACATGTCCGTGCAGTACCTGTCTTTTCTCGTAGAGCTGCACACAACCGTGTTGCGCCGGCGGCTGAACCCCGGTCCGTCGTACACGGTTTCTGTGCAGTCTCTCAAATGCGTGAGATTGCGTTATGGATGGTATTTTCCTGCAGCAACTGGTCAACGGCCTGACCCTCGGGTCGGTCTATGGCCTGATCGCCATCGGCTACACAATGGTCTATGGCATCATCGGCATGATCAACTTCGCCCACGGCGAGGTTTACATGATTTCCGCTTACCTCGCGGCAATCAGTCTGGCTCTGCTGGCTTACTTCGGTATTGAATCCTTCCCCCTGCTGATGCTCGGCACACTGGTCTTCACCATCATCGTCACGGCGGTGTATGGCTGGGTCATCGAGCGCGTCGCCTACAAACCGTTGCGCAACTCCACACGACTGGCACCGTTGATCAGCGCCATCGGTATTTCCCTGATCCTGCAAAACTATGCACAGATCGCCCAGGGCGCCCGTCAACAAGGCGTGCCCACACTGCTGACCGGTGCATGGCGAGTTGAAGTCGGGACCGGCTTCGTCCAGCTCACCTACACCAAGATCTTCATTCTGGTCGCAGCGTTCGTCGGTATGGGCCTGCTGACCTATGTCATCAAGTACACCAAGCTCGGCCGTATGTGCCGCGCCACCCAGCAAGACCGCAAGATGGCCTCGATCCTGGGGATCAACACCGACCGGGTGATTTCCTATGTGTTCATCATCGGTGCAGCGATGGCGGCCCTGGCCGGCGTTCTGATCACCATGAACTATGGCACGTTCGACTTCTACGCAGGCTTCGTCATCGGGATCAAAGCGTTCACTGCCGCGGTACTCGGCGGGATCGGTTCGCTGCCTGGCGCCATGCTTGGCGGGATTATTCTGGGGATCTCCGAATCACTGTTCTCAGGTCTGGTGAACTCGGACTACAAAGACGTTTTCAGCTTCTCGCTGCTCGTTCTTGTTCTGGTCTTTCGGCCTCAAGGCCTGCTCGGCCGTCCTCTTGTGTCGAAGGTGTAAGCGATGTCTTCAACCACTAAAAAAACCATTGATATCAAAAGAAGCCTGGTTGACGCGATTCTCGCCGGCCTTGTCGCCCTGATTGTGTTCGGCCCGATTGTCGGCATCGTCCTCGACGGCTATGGCTTCAACCTGCAGCCGACCCGCGTGGCATGGATTGTCGCTATCGTCATGGCCGGCCGCTTTGCCTTGAGCCTGTTCCTGCAAACGCCGAAGGGTCTGAGAATTCTCGAAGGCTTTGAAAGCACCGGCTCCGGCGTTCATGTACTGCCGCCTGATTATAAATCCCGGTTGCGCTGGATCATCCCGCTGTTGATCGTCATTGCCGTGGTGTTCCCGTTCTTCTCCAACTCCTACCTGCTGGGCGTGGTCATCCTCGGGTTGATCTACGTATTGCTGGGTCTGGGGCTGAACATTGTGGTCGGCCTGGCCGGTCTGCTCGACCTGGGTTACGTGGCGTTCTACGCCATCGGTGCCTACGGTCTGGCGCTCGGTTACCAATACCTCGGTCTGGGCTTCTGGACGGTGCTGCCGCTGGCGGCGATTACCGCTGGCCTTGCCGGTTGCATCCTCGGTTTCCCGGTGCTGCGCCTGCACGGTGACTATCTGGCGATCGTGACCCTGGGCTTTGGTGAAATCATCCGGTTGATCCTCAATAACTGGTTGTCCCTGACCGGCGGCCCGAATGGTATGGCCGCTCCGTTGCCCACCTTCTTCGGCATCGAGTTCGGCAAAAGGGCGAAAGAGGGCGGGGTGCCGTTCCATGAGTTCTTTGGCATCGCCTACAACCCGGACGTGAAGTATTACTTCATCTACGCGGTGTTGTTCCTGGTGGTATTGGCCGTGTTGCATATCAAGCACCGCTTGACCCGCATGCCGGTCGGTCGTGCCTGGGAAGCCTTGCGTGAAGACGAAATCGCTTGCCGCTCCATGGGGCTGAACCACGTACTGGTCAAACTCTCGGCGTTCACCATCGGTGCATCGACGGCCGGTCTGGCCGGCGTGTTCTTCGCCACCTACCAAGGCTTCGTCAACCCGACCTCATTCACCTTTTTCGAATCGGCATTGATTCTTGCCATCGTGGTACTCGGCGGCATGGGCTCGACCATCGGCGTGGTGATTGCGGCCTTCGTGCTGACCGTCGCCCCGGAACTGCTGCGGGGTTTCGCGGAGTATCGCGTGCTGCTGTTCGGCATCCTGATGGTGTTGATGATGATCTGGCGACCGCGCGGCCTGATTCGGATCAGCCGTACCGGTGTGACCCCGCGTAAAGGAGTAGCGCCATGAGCGAAGTCGTACTCTCGGTCGAGAAACTGATGATGCACTTCGGCGGCATCAAGGCGTTGAACGATGTCAGCCTGAAGGTCAAACGCAACTCGATCTTCGCCCTGATCGGCCCCAACGGCGCCGGCAAGACCACCGTGTTCAACTGCCTGACCGGGTTCTACAAGGCCTCGGGCGGCAAGATCGAACTCAACGTGCGCGGCGAGCAAACCAACGTTATCAAGCTGCTGGGCGAATCATTCAAACCCACCGATTTCGTTTCGCCGAAAGCGTTTGCCAGTCGGATGTTCTACAAAATGTTCGGCGGCACCCACCTGGTGAACCGGGCCGGCCTGGCGCGGACGTTCCAGAACATTCGCCTGTTCAAGGAAATGTCGGTGCTGGAAAACCTGCTGGTGGCCCAACACATGTGGGTCAACCGCAATATGCTGGCCGGCATCCTCAACACCAAGGGTTATCGCAAAGCCGAAAGCGATGCGCTGGACCACGCGTTCTACTGGCTGGAAGTGGTGGACCTGGTGGACTGCGCCAACCGTCTGGCCGGTGAGCTGTCTTACGGTCAGCAGCGCCGTCTGGAAATCGCCCGGGCCATGTGCACCCGGCCGCAGATCATCTGCCTCGACGAACCGGCCGCCGGCCTCAACCCTCAGGAAACCGAAGCGCTGAGCGCGATGATCCGGCTGCTGCGCGACGAGCACGATCTGACCGTGGTGCTGATCGAGCACGACATGGGCATGGTAATGAGCATTTCCGACCACATCGTGGTACTGGACCACGGCATCGTCATCGCCGAGGGCGGCCCCGACGCCATCCGACACGATCCGAAAGTGATTGCGGCCTACCTGGGCGCTGATGAAGAGGAAGTGGTGCTATGAGCCGACCCATCCTCGAACTGAAGGAATTGGATGTGTTCTACGGGCCGATCCAGGCCCTGAAGAAAGTCTCGCTGCACATCAATGAAGGTGAAACGGTCAGCCTGATCGGCTCCAACGGCGCCGGTAAATCGACCCTGCTGATGTCGATTTTCGGTCAGCCGCGTGCGGCGGACGGGGAGATCATCTATCAGGGTGTGGATATCACTCACAAGTCATCCCACTACATCGCGTCCAACGGCATCGCACAATCGCCGGAAGGCCGGCGGGTGTTCCCCGACATGACTGTCGAGGAAAACCTGCTGATGGGCACCATTCCTATCGGTGACAAGTACGCCAAGGAAGACATGCAACGCATGTTCGAGTTGTTCCCGCGACTCGAAGAGCGGCGCACCCAGCGGGCCATGACCATGTCCGGCGGCGAGCAGCAAATGCTCGCCATCGCCCGTGCGCTGATGAGCCGGCCGAAACTGCTGTTGCTTGACGAGCCGAGCTTGGGTCTGGCGCCGATTGTGGTGAAACAGATCTTCGCGACTCTGCGGGAACTGGCGAAAACCGGCATGACGATCTTCTTGGTCGAGCAGAACGCCAACCACGCCCTCAAACTGTCGGACCGGGCGTACGTGATGGTCAACGGCGAGATCCGCCTCACAGGCACCGGCAAGGAGCTGCTGGTTAACGAGGAAGTGCGTAACGCCTATCTCGGCGGGCACTGAGTTCTGTTGAAGTACCCGAAGCCTCGACGAGCAATCGCCGGGGCTTTTTTACACCTCCAAAACACCACTAATCCCTGTGGGAGCGGGCTTGCTCGCGAAGGCGGCGTTCCAGTCACTTTGATGCTGAATGTGCCACCGCATTCGCGAGCAAGCCCGCTCCCACAAGGACGGTGGTGTGCTTTCGGCAAATTGTGGAAAACAAATTTGCCAAGCTCTCAAAGCGCGACATAAAGCCGCTGCAAATAGTTGTTTTGTCACGGTTTTGACTTGTCCCCGTTTGCTGTGGAGCTGGCTGTGAATAACGTGGGAGTAGCTGGCTGAAAGCCTTTGAAACCGTGGCTTTCAGAGTTGTGGTTGTTTTTTGATCAGGCGTTTTTGCGGGACCGAGAGCGGGCTTTGTCAACCTTTTTGTTGGTGACGAAAGCAGGGCGGAATGGAGTGGAGCTGCCTGTGGATAAGTCTGTGGTTAAACTCTGGAAAGACTCGGCTGAAGGCCGTAGTTGCTGGCTTGGCGCCATCGTCGGTATGGTCGGTCAATCGTGCAAAATGCCATGGGCTACACACCCCGCGTTCCAGGGTCAAGCAAAAAAATTTCCAATTTGCCCGCAAAGCCTTGTGCACAGCGGCTTACAGCTTTTCCACTTGCCCCCGGAAACTGTGGACCGGCCTGTGGATAAGGTGCGCGCACATGGCTGTAAGCCACGGCAGGTAAGGCGTGGCAACGTTTGATCGTTTTTTGTACAGCTTCTGCGGTAGTTGCCGCTGTGGGCAAGGCCGGGCATGCTGGCTGCTGATTTTCTATTCCAGTGGCTGTCGATCAGCCGAAGCAAGGAGAACACGATGTCCAACACCCTGTTTATTACCGGCGCGACCTCCGGTTTTGGTGAAGCCTGCGCCCGTCGTTTTGCCGAAGCCGGCTGGAAACTGGTGCTGACCGGCCGTCGTGAAGAGCGCCTCAATGCGCTGTGCGCCGAGTTGTCGAAGCAGACCGAGGTCCATGGCCTGGTGCTCGACGTGCGTGATCGCAAGGCCATGGAGGAGGCAATCGCCAACCTGCCGCCGTCCTTCGCCAAACTGCGCGGGCTGATCAACAACGCCGGGCTGGCCCTGGGTGTTGACCCGGCGCCCAAGTGCGACCTTGATGATTGGGACACCATGGTCGACACCAACATCAAAGGCCTGATGTACAGCACTCGTCTGTTGTTGCCCCGCCTGATCGCTCACGGTCGTGGTGCCGGCATCGTCAACCTTGGTTCCATCGCCGGCAACTACCCGTACCCGGGCAGCCACGTGTATGGCGCGAGCAAGGCGTTCGTTAAACAGTTTTCCCTGAACCTGCGCTGCGACCTGCAAGGTACAGGCGTGCGGGTCAGCAATATCGAGCCGGGCCTGTGCGAAAGCGAGTTCTCACTGGTGCGTTTCGCCGGTGACCAGGAGCGTTACAACGCGACCTACGCCGGTGCCGAGCCGATCCAGCCGCAAGACATCGCCGACACCATTTTCTGGGTGCTCAATGCTCCGGCGCACATCAACATCAACAGCCTGGAGTTGATGCCGGTGAGCCAGACGTGGAGCGGGTTTGCGATTGAGCGTAATGCCAAGGCTTAAGACCGCGTAACGGCCATTCGCGAGCAAGCCCGCTCCCACATTAGTCCTGCGAACACAGGTCCAGTGTGGGAGCGGGCTTGCTCGCGAAGGCGATCGCCCAATCAACGAAGATAGTCGGCTATTCCGCGATAGCAGGTTGCCAAGTGATAAGGCGTGGTCGACGGCATGTCCCGACGGGTCACGTCACCGTTCTCGTCACGGCACTCATACCAGCCCCCCGCATGCAGAAAGCGCAGCTGCAACGCCTGCAATTGGTGCAGCACCGCTGCCTCGCTGTCTGGCCGCAAGGTCAGGGCACGCAGGTATTCAGCCTGCGCCCAGATTCGCTGCGTAGCGTCCCGAGGCGGGCCGTTCGGTTCTAGGTCGAGCATGGCCCGCACGGCGCCGGTGTGTTGATCGACGCCCAGTTGTTCGGTGAACGCAAAAGCACGTTCCAGAGAAGCATGCAGTGCCGAACCGCGCAGCAACGAAGACGATTCCAGCAGGAAATACCACTCGAACTGGTGCCCCGGTTCAAACCAGTTATCCACAGCGCCCAGCGGTTTCTCCATCAACACACCGTGTTGCGGGTCAATAAAACGCTTCTGCATCGCTGTGCATAACTCGACGAGCGCGTCTTGCACGGCGACGTCTTTGCGCACCGACAGCGTGGCGAGGAAGGCTTCGGCCAAGTGCATCAGGGGATTTTGCAGCGGTCCGGACTCGAGCGAGGACCAGTCACGGTCGAGGCTGGCTTCGTACAGGCCGTCGCCCGTGGCAAAGCGCTGCGCGACCACTTCCAGTACGGCGTTGAGCACCGATTCCACCAGCGGCTCGCGGACTTTGTCCCAGTAATGGGCGCAGGCGAACAGGATGAAGGCGTGGGTGTAGAGGTCTTTACGCTGATCCAGGGGCGCGCCCTGCGGGTCGACGCTATAGAACCAGCCGCCATGCTCGGCATCGTGGAAATGCTGCTGCAAGGAACGGAACAGCGCTGCGGCGCGCTCTTCGGCGGCCGGTACCTGGCCGATCAGGCTGGAAAACAGGTAGAGCTGCCGCGCGCAGGCCATGGCCCGGTAGCGTTGGGGCGGCAGCGGTTGATGCTCGGCGTCCAGCGCCTCATAGGGCAGCGCCATGTCGGCATTCCAGCCGGGGCCTTGCCAGAGCGGCACGATCACGTCCTGGAAGTGCTGATGCACCGAGGCAAACAGAGCGGTCAATTCAGGCTGGGAGGCGGAGCGGGAAACAGGCGGCATTGGCTGGCGTCGTCACGGCAGGGTTGATTGCGCGACATGTTATCAGGCCTGAGAGATGCGGTGTCTGTCAGACCGCTATCGCGAGCAAGCTCGGCTCCCACAGGAGTACGCATTCCAATGTGGGAGCCGAGCTTGCTCGCGATGAGGCCCTCGCAGGCGATAGAAAGTCAGCCTGCCAGCAACCACACACCTGTCGCCGCCGACGCTGCACCCGCCAGTCGAACCAATGGCGCCGCCGCTTGAGGCAACACCCGCACGACGGCGTAACCCAACCCATGCAACGCAGCTGTCGCCGCGACAAAACCGGTGGCATACGCCCAAGGGCTAGACATGTCCGGCAATTCCAAGCCATGCGCCACCCCATGGAACAGCGCAAACAACGCGGTTGCCGCAACCGCCAGGCTCAACGGCGGACGCACGGCCAACGCCACCGCCAGACCCAGCGCCAGCACCGACGCCGCAATCCCGCTCTCCAGCGCTGGCAGGTTCAGCCCTTTAAACCCCAATAACCCGCCGATCAGCATGATGCCGACGAATGTGCACGGCAGCGCCCAGCGTGCAGCGCCTTTCTGCTGCGCTGCCCACAAACCGACCGCAACCATCGCCAATAAGTGATCGAGGCCTCCGATCGGGTGGCTGATGCCGGCGATCAAACCGTTGTCGCCATGCCCCGGGTGGGCGAAGGCGATGGCCGGGGTCAGCAGCAGGGCCATGGCGCCCAGAATGCGTTTAAGTGTCATGGATAAGCTTCCTTGTTGATAAGTTGATCGTGTTCACGCCGCTGTCAGCAGGCCCTGGCGTTCGATAAAGGCGATGATTTCTTCCAGGCCGAGGCCGGTTTTCTGGTTGCTGAAAACGAACGGTTTGCCGTTGCGCATGCGCTTGGTGTCGCTGTCCATCAACTCCAGCGACGCACCCACCAATGGCGCGAGGTCGATTTTGTTGATCACCAGCAAGTCGGATTTGCAGATCCCCGGCCCACCCTTGCGCGGCAGCTTGTCGCCGGCCGAGACGTCGATCACGTAGATGGTCAGGTCGGACAGTTCCGGGCTGAAGGTGGCGGACAGGTTGTCGCCACCGGACTCCACGAGGATCAGGTCCAGCCCCGGAAAACGGCGGTTCAGTTGATCCACGGCTTCAAGGTTGATCGAGGCGTCCTCGCGAATCGCCGTGTGCGGGCAGCCGCCGGTTTCCACGCCGATGATTCGCTCCGGCGCCAATGCTTCGTTGCGCACCAGAAAGTCGGCGTCTTCGCGGGTGTAGATGTCGTTGGTGACCACCGCCAGGTTGTAGCGGTCGCGCAGCGCCAGGCACAGGGCCAAAGTCAGAGCGGTTTTGCCGGAACCGACCGGGCCGCCGATGCCGACGCGCAGGGGTTGTGTGTTCATGTGATTCTCCAAATTTAAAGGCCCTAGGAACGGAACAGACGGCTGTACTGGCGCTCATGGGCCATGCACGCCAGGGACAGGCCGAAAGCGGCGCTGCCATAGTGTTCGGGGTTGATTCGGGTGGCGTTCTGTTGGGCTTGTTGCAGCAGCGGCAGCAGTTCGCTGGTCAGGCGTTGCGCGGCTTGCTGGCCCAGTGGCAGGGTTTTCATCAGCACCGCTAATTGGTTTTCCAGCCAACTCCAGAGCCACGCCGCCAGTGCGTCTTGCGGGCTGATATTCCAGGCGCGAGCGGCCAGTGCCCAGCCGAGGGCCAGGTGCGGCTCGGGACGTTGTTCAAGAAAGGCGCGGGCCGGCGCATCAAGCTCAGGCAAACCGTTGAGCAGTTGCTGCAACGAATAACCCATCTGCCGACTTTCCTGATGCAGCTCGCGGGTTTCCCGGCTGGCGCGATGTTCTTCGCAGCGTTGCAGTAATTCACCCCAGTTTTCATCAAAGGCGGCCACACAATGGGCGAGCAGCAACGGCGCTTCGAAGCGCGCCAGGTTCAGCAGCAACTGATCACTGATCCAGCAACGGGCGCTATTGGAGTCGTTGACGCGGCCGTTATCCACAGCCATTTCCAGGCCTTGGGAATAGCTGTAACCGCCAATCGGCAACTGCGGACTGGCCAGGCGCAACAGCGCCCAGGCTGGGTTCATAGCCGTACGCCGAACTGGTGCAGTTTCGGCGGGTAGTTGAAGTCTTCGTCGCCGTGGCGCGAATGGTGGTGGCCGCCACCGTAGGCGCCGTGTTCCGGCTGGAACGGCGCTTCGATGTTTTCGACCTTGGCATCAAGCTGTTCGAGCATGGCCTTGAGCACGTAGTCGTCGAGCAGGCGCAACCAGCCATCGCCAACTTGCAGGGCGACGTGGCGGTTGCCGAGGTGATAGGCGGCGCGAGTCAGTTCGAAAGCATTGGCGCAGGTGACGTGCAGCAGTTGCTCGGCCCGGGCGCAGACGCGCACGGTGCGCCCGTCTTCGGCTTGCAGACACTCGCCGTCATGCAGCGGTGGCTGACCGCGCTCCAAAAACAGCCCGACGTCTTCACCCTCGGCACTGAAACAGCGCAAACGGCTTTTGCTCCGGGCTTCGAAGGTCAGGTGCAACTCGGCGGCCCAGACGGGTTGAGGGTCGATTCTGCGATGAATCACCAGCATCGGAAGGCTTCCAGCAATGGACAATGCTTAGGCTAGAGCAAGGGGCTTGCCAATCGGGTGATACGTAGGAAATGCCTGTCGGAGCTCAGCAAATTCTCCAGGATGCTGCGGCGATTTGGATGAATTTGGTGCGGTGCAGAGCTGCTCGCACCAAATTGCGGCGCACAAAAAAAGATCGCAGCCTTCGGCAGCTCCTACAGGGAAATGCGATCCATGTAGGAGCTGCCGAAGGCTGCGATCTTTTAAGAAGTCACTCGGTGCTGCCCAAGCCTTGCCAGTGTTTGAGGCCGATAAAGATAAAGCGCAACTGCTGAGTGATTTTCGCCTGCGGCGTCAGATGCTCGGGCAGCGCCTGCGCAGGCGGATCAATGATATCCGGCAAGGTCGCGAACACGCTTTTAACAATCAGATCGGCCATGACGCTCAGGCCGGCGATGTCCAGGTGTTGCAGTTTCGGCATCAAGGACAAGTCGGCTGCCAGGTCCGAGCTGATGTCTTCGCGCAAGCGGCCAATGGCCTGGCGCACTGGCAGCGAGCCGCCGTACTGCTCGCGAGCGAGAAACAGGAACTGCGAGCGATTGGCCGTGACCACGTCGAGAAAGATCCGCACCGAGGCGTCAATGATGCCGCCCATGACGAACTCGTTGTGGCGCACCAGGCGAATGGTTTCGCGGAAGGTCTGACCGACTTCACTCACCAGTACCAGGCCCAGTTCATCCATATCGGTGAAATGCCGGTAGAAACCGGTGGGCACAATCCCGGCGGTTCTGGCGACTTCGCGCAGGCTCAGGCTGCCGAATCCTCGGCCGCATTCCATCAAGTGGCGGGCAGCGTCCATCAGGGCGTTGCGGGTCTGTTGTTTCTGTTCGGCGCGGGGCAGCATCGCAAGGGTGTTTTCTGGATAAGACAGCGGCGCACTCTAGCAAATCGGCTTTGCCGGCGTCGAATGACTATCGGGGAATCAAGCGGGGAAGTGAGGCCTCTATAACGTCAAAAGCCCAATCCGGGGATTGGGCTTTTTTCAGGGCCGCCATGGGCTCAGCTCAAAGCGCTGTTGCGTTCGATGACACGGTCACCACCACCTTCAGCGAGGGTTTGACCTTGTGGAGTGCGGTCGGAACCGTCAGCAGCCAGGGTTTGACCTTGTGGGGTGCGATCGGAACCGTCAGCAGCGAGGGTTTGACCCTGTGGAGTGCGATCGGAACCATCAGCAGCCAGGGTTTGACCTTGTGGAGTGCGATCGGAACCATCAGCAGCCAAGGTTTGACCTAGTGGAGTGCGGTCGGAACCATCAGCAGCCAAGGTTTGACCCTGTGGAGTGCGGTCGGAACCATCAGCAGCCAAGGTTTGACCCTGTGGAGTGCGATCGGAACCATCAGCAGCCAAGGTTTGACCTTGTGGAGTGCGATCGGAACCGTCAGCAGCCAGGGTTTGGCCTTGTGGAGTACGGTCCGAACCATCCTGGGTGATCAGGCCTTTTTCTTTCAGGCGATCATTGCCACCTTCGGCGACGGTTTGGCTGAATACCGAGTGGGTGGATTTGACTTGTGGGGTCGCCTGGTCAGCAGCTGGCAGGGCGAAAGCCGTGCTGGCCAGCATCGAGAGGGTAAGGCTAAACAGTAATTGGCGTTTCATGATTGGGTGCTCCGTAGGAGGGCGATAAAGTGGGTACGAGGGCAATGCTACTCTCGATAAGTCGATATAAAAGTTCATAAACGCAATGGTAATAATCAACGGAATTGATTGTTCCGTGGAACAGCTCTAAATCGGGCGTTTCCGGCAGACGTTTTTGCGCTGAGATGGGTATTTTCGACTCACTTGCGCCTTGCAAAAGTGCGGGTCCGGTAACGCTGGATTGAGGGGGCATCCTGTCGCCGACCGATTAATTGAGCGTTAAGCGGCATTTCGGTTAAACCTGCGCGCCATTTCCCAGTCGTAGACTCCATGGCAGGCCGGTTCTGGCCTAACGTTTCAAACGTGCGTCGCAGTCAGGGCGCTCAGTCGTATCAGGAGCCCTGTGCAATGACGCGCACTCGTAAAGTTTTTACCTGGACCCTCGCCAGCCTTGTTGTCCTGCTGGTCGTCCTGGTTCTGATCATCGCGTTCTTCGATTGGAACCGGATCAAGCCACCGCTTAACGCCAAAGTTTCCGAAGAGCTGCACCGCCCGTTCGCCATCAACGGCAACCTCGCGGTGGTCTGGCAACGTGAACCCGACGAGAGCGGCTGGCGCGCGTGGGTGCCGTGGCCGCATGTCGTGGCGCAGGACTTGAGCCTGGGCAACCCGGACTGGTCGAAGAAGCCGCAGATGGTCACCCTCAAACGCGTCGAGTTGCGCCTCTCGCCCCTGGCCTTGCTGGCGCAGCGCGTGATGATCCCGCGTATTGACCTGACCGAACCGAATGCCGACTTCCAGCGCCTGGCCGATGGTCGCGCCAACTGGACCTTCAAGTTCGACCCCAAAGACCCGAACGCCGAGCCTTCAAGCTGGGTGGTGGACATCGGTGCGATCGGCTTCGATAAAGGCCACGTCACCCTCGACGACCAGAGCCTGAAAACTCAGCTCGACTTGATCATCGACCCGCTGGGCAAACCGATTCCGTTCAGCGACATCGTCGGTGACAAAGCCGCGAAAACCGCGTCGGAGAAGGGCGCTGCGCCGCAGGATTACGCATTCGCGCTGAAGGTCAAAGGCCAATACCACGGCCAGAAACTCGCGGGCGAAGGCAAAATCGGCGGCCTGCTGGCGTTGCAGGACGCCGCCAGACCGTTCCCGCTTCAAGCACAAGTGAAAATCGCCGACACCAGTGTCGAACTGGCCGGCACCCTCACCGATCCACTGAACCTCGGCGCCCTGGACTTGCGCCTGAAACTGGCCGGCACCAGCCTGGGCAATCTCTACCCGCTGACCGGCGTGACCCTGCCGGACACACCGCCGTACGAGACTGACGGCCACTTGATCGCCAAACTGCATGAAGCGGACGGTGCAGTGTTCCGTTACGAAGAATTCAACGGCAAGATCGGTCAGAGCGACATCCATGGCAGCCTGGCCTATGTCGCCAGCCAGCCGCGCCCGAAGCTGAGCGGATCGCTGGTTTCCAATCAACTGCTATTTGCCGACCTGGCTCCGCTGATCGGTGCCGATTCCAACGCCAAACAAAAGGCCCGTGGCGGCGAAAGCAAGCAGCCGGCGGACAAGGTATTGCCGGTCGAAGAGTTTAAAACCGAGCGCTGGCGCGATATGGACGCTGACGTCGAGTTCACCGGTAAGCGCATCGTCCATAGCGAAAAACTGCCGTTCAACGATCTCTACACCCACCTGATACTCACTGACGGTGTGCTGAGCCTTGAGCCCCTGCGCTTCGGCGTGGCCGGTGGCAACCTGGATGCTCAGATTCGCCTCAATGGCCGAACCGAACCGCTGGAAGGCCGGGCAAAACTCACCGCACGCAAGTTCAAACTCAAGCAGTTGTTCCCGACCTTTGAGCCGATGAAAACCAGTTTCGGCGAGCTCAATGGCGATGCCGACATCACCGGTCGTGGCAACTCGGTGGCCAAACTGCTGGGCACCGCCAATGGCAATCTGAAGATGCTGATTAACGATGGCGCTATCAGCCGCGAGTTGATGGAGCTGGCCGGGCTGAACGTCGGCAACTATGTGGTGGGCAAGATCTTTGGCGACAAGGAAGTGAAGATCAACTGCGCTGCCGCCGACTTCGACATCAAGACCGGACTGGCGACCACGCGCCTGTTCGTCTTCGATACCGAGAACGCGATCATCTACATCGATGGCACGGCGAACATGGCGACTGAGCAACTGGACCTGACCATCACCCCGGAATCCAAGGGCTGGCGCTTGATTTCGCTGCGTTCGCCGCTGTATGTGCGGGGCAAATTCATCAAGCCTGATGCCGGTGTGAAGGCTGTGCCACTGATACTGCGTGGGGCGGGGATGGTGGCGTTGGGTGTGATTGCGGCGCCGGCGGCGGGGTTGCTGGCGCTGGTGGCGCCGAGCGGTGGCGAACCGAATCAGTGCGCGCCGTTATTGGAGCAGATGAAGGCCGGCAAGGCCCCCGTGACCGTTAAACCCACCAAGTAATCAGGTGCCTATAAGGACGCCATCGTCGGATCGCCGCCCGGAGCAAGCTCGCTCCCACAGGTACAGTGATCTCCTGTGGGAGCGAGCTTGCTCCGGGCGGCGATCCGACGATGGCGGTCTGGCAGGCGCTACAGGTCTTTCAGAGTGTCGGCCATGTCATCCCCTCATAGGAGCTACCGAAGGCTGCGATCTCGGCAATAGCCCTGATAACGCTGCTTCCTCCTTTAACCACGCAAAAAACGCCCGCACCGGCGGATGCCGTTCGCGCCCCGGCACGCACAGTGCAGCGTAACCGGCACCATCGACCTGAACCTCACCCTTGTAAGCCACCAGCAAACCACTGGCCACGCTCTCGGACACCAGAATGTTGCTGGCCAGCACCAGGCCTTGCCCGGCAATCGCCGCTTGCAGGGCGTAATGTTCTTCGTCGTATTCACGAACCGCTGGCTTCCCCGCAAGCCAGTTCTCGCCGGATTGTGCGCACCAGGCCTCCCAGCCGTGGGCGTACAGTTTGGAGTTGTGCCAGCGCACGCTGATCAGTGTCGGCGCTCGGCTGGCGGCCAGGGCGACTTGCTCCGGCGAGCCATAGACACCGAAGGATTCGTCGAACAGACACAGGCCATAAAGGTTCGGGTAATCACCGAGGCTATAGCGCAGCACCAGATCGACGCTGGCGTCCTGATGCAAATCGATGACTTCGCAGTGGGTATCGAGCCGCAGGCTGATGTTCGGGTGCCGGGCGTAGAACCGGCCCAGCCGGGGCACCAGCCACAACGCAGCGAAAGCGGCGGTGGTGGAGATCGTCAGGCTCGCGCCGCTGCGTTGCGGGCGCAAGGTATCGACACTTTGCGCCACCTCCAGCAAAGCACCGTGCAAGCTGTGGAACAGCCGTTCACCGCAGTCCGTCAGGCGAACTTGCCGTGGCAGTCGCTCGAATAACGGCACACCGAGCCAGGTCTCCAGCGAACGAATCTGATGAGAAACCGCGGTCGGCGTCACCGAGAGTTCTTCGGCGGCAGCCTTGAAGCTCAGCAGGCGCGAGGCGGATTCAAAGGCGCGCAGGGCGGTCAGCGGCAGCGAGGCAAACATTGAAAGCTCCATGGATGAAATAAACTCATCCAGACTGATTTTTGGTCATTTGAAGAGGGGCGGCTACGCGCTTCAAGCTGCAAGCCACAAGCAGTTTGAGTTTAGTCCTTCAGGAGATTCAGATGAGCAAAATTCTTGCCGTACATGCCAGCCCCCGTGGCGACCGTTCTCACTCCCGGCGTTTGGCTGAGGTGTTTCTTTCAGCCTGGCAAGCGGCCAATCCGCAGTCGCACCTGACCCGTCGCGAAGTCGGTCGGGCGTTGATTCCGCCGGTCAACGAGGCTTTTGTGGCCGCAGCGTTTTACCCCGAGCCCGATGCGCGACCGCTGTCGATGCAGGCCGACCTGGCGTTCAGCGATGAACTGGTGGGCGAGTTACTTGGCCACGATTTATTGGTGATTTCCACGCCGATGCACAACTTCAGCGTGCCCAGCGGCCTCAAGGCCTGGATCGATCAGATTGTGCGACTCGGGTTGACCTTCAATCACACCCTGGACAACGGCGTCGCTCAATACGAACCGCTGGTGCAGGGCAAAAAGGCGTTGATCGTCACCAGTCGCGGCGGGTTCGGTTTCGGGCCCGGTGGAGCACTTGAGGCGATGAACCATGCCGATCCGTTGTTGCGAACGGCATTGGGGTTCATCGGCATCACCGACATCACGGTCGTGGCCGCCGAAGGCGAAGAATCCGAGGCGCGCACCTTCCAGATCTCCGCCGCCGAGGCCGAGCAGCGTTTGCGGGCGCTGGCCAGGGAGTTCTAGATGGCCTGGCTGTTTTTGCTGATCGCCGCCGGCTTCGAAGTCACCTTTGCCATGGGCATGAAGTACGCCGAAGGCTTCACCCGGCTCTGGCCGTCGATGATCACCGTGGTGGCCGCGGTGGGCGGGATCTACTTCCTGACCCTGGCTATGCGCGAGTTGCCGGTGAGCATCGCTTACCCGATCTGGACCGCCATCGGCTCACTGGGAACGGTGTTTCTCGGGTTTGCGCTGCTCGGCGAAAGCCTGACGGCGGTCAAACTGGTGTCGGTCGGGTTGATCGTGGCAGGGGTGGTAGGGCTGAAGTAGGGTGGGGTGTCATAAACTTGTCGTCGAGTTGTCATCTTCGATGCCGATGCTTGGCTGATGGCTTGCATTCAGCCTTGCGTCACCTCACCGATCACAAGGACGTTCGCCCATGTCGCAAGGTTCCGCCACGCGTTACCCGTTGGTGCTGGTCCCGGGAATGCTCGGGTTTATCCGTCTGCTGATCTATCCGTATTGGTACGGGATTATCTCGGCGTTGCGCCGGGGTGGGGCGACGGTGATAGCGGTGCAGGTCTCGCCGATCAACTCCTGCGAAGTGCGCGGCGAGCAACTGCTGGCGCGGATCGAGGAAATTCTGTGCGAAACCGGGGCCGAGAAAGTCAACCTGATCGGCCATAGCCAAGGGGCGCTGACCGCCCGTTATGCCGCCGCCAAACGCCCGGACCGGGTCGCCTCGGTTACCTCGGTCGCAGGACCCAATCACGGTTCAGAATTGGCGGATTACCTGCACAAACACTATCCGGGAGACAGCGCCAAGGGGCGTTTGCTCAGCGTTTTACTGCGCTGGACCAGTGCGCTGATGAGCCTGCTGGAAACCGGTTATCGCGGGCCGAAATTGCCGGTGGATATCCATGCCTCCCATCATTCACTGACGACTGAAGGCGTGGCGCTGTTCAACCAGCGTTATCCACAGGGCTTGCCTGATACCTGGGGCGGGCATGGGCCGGAAGAGGTCAATGGCGTGCGGTATTACTCATGGTCCGGGACCTTGCAGCCGGGCAAGACCGATCGCGGGCGAAACCTGTTTGATGGGACCAACCGCAGTTGTCGGTTGTTTGCCAGGACCTTCGTTCGAGAAGTCGGGTATTGCGACGGAATGGTCGGGCGTTACAGCTCGCACCTTGGGACAGTGATCGGCGATGAGTATCCGATGGATCACTTCGACATCGTCAATCAGTCGTTGGGTTTGGTGGGCAAGGGCGCGGAGCCGGTCCGGTTGTTTGTCGAGCATGCTGCGCGGTTGAAGGCCGCGGGTCTATAAGATCAAAAGATCGCAGGCTTCGCCAGCTCCTACGTTGGAATGCGTTCTCCCGTAGGAGCTGCCGAAGGCTGCGATCTTTTTCTATCAGGCGACGCTTATCTTACGGCCCAACACCGTGGTCCAGCGCTCGGAAAGAATCACCCCACCCAACGTCAACATCCCGCCCACCAAGTGATACATCGCCAACTGCTCATGCAGCACCACCGCCGCAATCAGCGCAGTAATCAACGGCAGCAGATTGAAAAATAGCGTGGTCCGGCTCGGCCCCAGGCGGATCACTGCCTGCATCCACGCCAATGGCGCAACCATCGAGGCCAGCAGGCAGGCGTAAAGCACCAGCGGAATGTTCTGCAGCGTGGGGCCGATCTTCGGTGACGCGAGGAACAGCGGAAACAGCACCACCACCGCCACCCATACCTGCAAGTACAGCAACACCAGCGGCGGCAAACGCAGCTGCCACTTTTTCAGCAGCGTGCTGTAAATCGCGTAGGCCAGGGTGGCGATCAGCATCATCGCGTCACCCAGGTTCACCCCGTGTTCGAGCAGCGCACCAAGGCTGCCGGATGAGACGACCACCAAAACCCCCGCGAGCGACAGCACCGCACCGGCCAGGGCCCCGATGGTCAGGCGCTGGCCCAGGCTAATGATCGCCATGGCCAGCGACATCAGTGGCATCAGCGACAGGATGATGCCCATGTTGGTGGCCGAGGTCAGGCTCGCAGCGAAGTACGCCAGGCTTTGGTAAACAGCCATGCCGAGCACGCCGAGCACAACGATCTTGCCCAGGTTCGGGCGGATCGCTGGCCAATGGTCGATCACCGGTTTGAGCATGAAGGGTGTGAACAGCAGTCCGGCAAGCAGCCAGCGGTAAAAGCCGATCTCGGCGGGGAAGATCGCCCCGGCCGACATCTTTGTGATTACGGTGTTGCCGGCCCAAATGAAAATGGCCAACAAGGGATAAGCGTATTGCATCGATAAAAACCAGAACGTTAATGAGGGGTGATTATCGCCTGTCTGGATGCAGGCCTATACTTCGATCCAGACAACCTGCCCCTGATGACGGACAGCATGAACAGTAAACACATCGATCTGCTCGACTTCAGCGAACTGCCTGCCCCGGTGTACTTCCGTTATGCCGACTTTGATGCGCATCGTTATGCCTCGGCGCACCGTCATCCATGGGGCACGCTGGAGTATTCGGCCCACGGCGTATTGCACATGGAAATCGGCGGCAGCCGCTTTATGTCACCGCCGCAATATGCGGTGTGGGTGCCGCCGCAGACCGAGCACAGCTTCAACAGCCATCAGCCGATCAACTATCGCGCGGTCTGCCTGGCTCCGCCGATGTGCCAGGATCTGCCGCAACAGGCCTGCACCCTGGCCATCAGCGACATCCTCAAAGCGATCCTCAAAGACTTTGCCGCACGCGATGTGAAGATTCCCGAGCACGACGCTGACAAACGTCTGGCTCAGGTGTTGGTAGATCAGCTGCAACAGGCGCCCATCCACGAGTGTTATTTGCCCTACGCCAGCAGCCCCGGCTTGCTCGGGATACTCGAAGCCTTGCAGGCCGAGCCCGGTGATAACCGGTCCTTGGCGGAGTGGGCCGCGCAGATCCATGTCAGCGAACGCACGCTGGCGCGGCGATTCGTGCGTGAGTTGGGCATGAGTTTTGGCGAGTGGCGGCAGCGGTTGCGGTTTCTGGCAGCGATCGAAGCGCTGGACAGCCACCGCAGCATTCAGGAGATCGCCTTCGACATGGGCTACAGCACCGGGTCAGCATTTATCGCGATGTTTCAACGTCAGGCGGAGTGCACGCCGGAACAGTATCGACGCAGTCACCTTGAGGCCAGGAAGGTGTAACAGGTGTTGTCTACACTTCAGAGCGAGGCCGTGCTCCTCGGTGCGGCAACAAGGAGAAAACTCCATGAAGATGTTGCGTGTCCCTTTGTTGATGATCGGTTTGCTGCTTTGCGCCCAGGGCTTCGCCGCCACTGAGCAACAGAACAAGATGACCACCTGCAATGCTGACGCTACCGCGAAAACCCTCAAGGGAGACGAACGCAAAGCTTTCATGAGCAATTGCCTCAAAGCTGCACCCGCCGCCGATGCCGCCAAACCCCTGACGCCTCAGCAAGAAAAAATGAAAACCTGCAACGCCGATGCCGCCACTAAGGCGCTCAAGGGCGATGCGCGCAAAACCTTCATGAGCGATTGCCTGAAGAAGAAATAAACAACAGGGTCATGGGTGGGGCGGGAGATTTGTGGGGGCTGTGAGGTCCCCTTCGCGAGCAAGTCGAATCGTCGCACCGCCGCTCCCACATTTAGCCGCATTCCATCTGGAAGAACTCGGTCGAATGTGGGAGCGGCGGTGCGACGATTCGACTTGCTCGCGAAGAGGCCGGCAAGGACATTGCAAAAATCCGCCACCATTGCGACCAAGGTCGACCTACACAATCCCTAGTGCTGGCATCGGAACGCTGGCAGACTGCCAATCCTTTTACGCCGTTCGTTTTGAGGCTGTATGCCAACGTTTTCTCAACGTCACGTCTTGCTATTCATCAGTTGGGTCATCATTTTCGGCGGTTTGTTGCTGGTGATACCGCTGCGGTTGCTGCCCAGTCTGCTGGCCGGGCTGCTGGTGTTTGAACTGGTTAACATGCTCACCCCGCAATTGCAGCGCCTGATCGAAGGTCGGCGTGCGCGCTGGCTGGCGGTGGCGTTGTTGGGAACGCTAGTGGTCAGTGTGTTGACGCTGATCTTTGCCGGTGCCTTCAGCTTTCTGCTGCATGAGGCGGAAAACCCCGGCGCTTCTCTCGACAAATTCATGGGTGTGGTTGATCGGGCGCGCGGGCAACTGCCGCCGTTCATCGACGCCTATCTGCCCGCCAGCGCTGCCGAGTTCCGCGTGGCGATTGGCGAGTGGGTGAGCAAGCACCTCAGCGACTTGCAGCTGGTGGGCAAGGACGCGGCGCACATGTTTGTGACGCTGCTGATCGGCATGGTGCTGGGGGCGATCATTGCCTTGCAGCGCGTGCCGGACGTGACCAAGCGCAAGCCCTTGGCCGCCGCGCTGTTCGACCGCTTGCACCTGCTGGTCCAGGCGTTTCGCAACATCGTGTTCGCCCAGATCAAGATTTCCCTGCTCAACACCTTCTTCACCGGGATTTTCCTGGCGGTGGTCCTGCCGATGTTCGGGATCAAGCTGCCGCTGACCAAAACCCTGATCGTGCTTACCTTCCTGCTCGGCCTGCTGCCGGTGATCGGCAACCTGATGTCGAACACCCTGATCACCATCGTCGGTCTGTCGCTGTCGATCTGGGTGGCCGTGGCGGCGCTGGGGTACCTGATTTTTATCCACAAGCTCGAATACTTTCTCAACGCGCGCATCGTTGGCGGGCAGATCAGTGCCAAGTCGTGGGAGTTGCTGCTGGCAATGCTGGTGTTCGAGGCCGCGTTCGGCCTGCCGGGGGTGGTGGCGGGGCCGATTTATTACGCGTACCTGAAGAGTGAGTTGAAGCAGGTGGGGATGGTTTGATCCAAGGGATGCAGTGCCTGGTCTGACGTCATCGCGAGCAAGCTCGCTCCCACATTGGAATGCGTTCCCCTGTGGGAGCG
>NZ_SOPU01000015.1:489117-576643 GCF_004402115.1 Pseudomonas sp. F01002
TTCGGCAACATCGCCGAGACGCTGTTACGCAGTGCCGGAATCCCACTCGAACCGCCCGTGAAAAACACCGTATCCACCTGATCGACCCGCACGTTGGCGTCGTTCAGTAGCTGGGTCACGCTGTTGCGCACGCGCTCGAGCAGGTTGTCGATGGCCGATTCGAACAGTGCCCGGCTCAACTCCACGCTCAAACCCGGTTCGATGCGGTCCAGCGGCACATGGCGGCTGTCGGCGTTGGTCAGCTGGATCTTGGTTTCTTCCACTTCCATGGCCAGCCAGTGGCCGGCACGCTGGTCGATCAGCTTGAACAGGCGATCGATGCCGCCGGTGTCTTCGATGTCGTAGCGCATGCTGCCCAGCGCCAGGGTCGACTTCTGCGAATACACCGAGTTGATGGTGTGCCAGGTCGCCAGGTTCATGTGGTGGCTGGTCGGCATGTAAGCGCCGCTCTTCATCCGGCTACCGTAGCCGAATAGCGGCATCAGGCCTTGCAGGCTCAACTGCTTGTCGAAATCGGTCCCGCCGATGTGCACGCCGCCGGTGGCGAGGATGTCATCGTGACGGTTGTCGTGGGTACGGCGTTCAGGGGACAGACGCACCAGCGAGAAGTCTGACGTACCACCGCCGATGTCGACGATCAGTACCAGCTCTTCTTTTTCGATGGTCGACTCATAGTCGAAAGCCGCCGCAATCGGTTCGTACTGGAACGAAACGTCTTTGAAACCGATGGCGCGGGCCACGTCCACCAGGGTGTTTTCGGCTTCCTGGTCGGCCATTTCATCGTCATCGACGAAGAACACCGGACGACCGAGCACCACTTCATCGAACTCGCGACCGGCGGCGGTTTCGGCGCGCTTCTTCAGCTGGCCGATAAACAGTCCGAGCAGGTCCTTGAACGGCATCGCCGTGCCGAGGACGCTGGTGTCGTGCTTGATGAGCTTGGAGCCCAGCAGGCTCTTGAGCGAGCGCATCAACCGGCCTTCATAGCCTTCCAGGTACTCGTGCAGCGCGAGGCGGCCGTACACCGGGCGGCGTTCTTCCATGTTGAAGAAGACCACCGAAGGCAGGGTGATCTTGTCGTCCTCCAGCGCGATCAGCGTTTCCATGCCGGGGCGCAGCCAGCCGACGGTGGAGTTGGACGTGCCGAAGTCGATACCACAGGCACGGGCTGGAGATGCGTTTTTCATGTCTTTCGAGTTCCGGTTAAAAAACGGCCGCGCAGTGTATGTCAGTGCGGCGCAGATTCGAAGGCCGACTATCCGCTAAATCTCAGCGATTAGCGCCTTGATAAGATGCCCCGATGCCCCAAACTTGTCTGCATTGGGCCTGGCAGCCATCGGACGGTCGCAAGAACCGCCCACCGCTGCCGATATAAACTTCTGATGCGCTGCCCGGTCACAACCTTGAGATCGGTCAACCCGGCGGCTGCCAATAAGCGCATGCTGCCGGTGGTGGCGCGATATCGATAACGGATGGTGATCCTTAGATGGACTTCAAAGACTATTACAAGATTCTCGGTGTGGAACCGACCGCGGACGATAAGACGATCAAGGCCGCCTATCGCAAGCTGGCGCGCAAGTATCACCCGGACGTCAGCAAGGAAAAGGACGCCGAGTCCAAATTCAAAGACGCCTCGGAAGCCTATGAAGCGCTGAAAAGCGCCGACAAGCGCGCCGAATACGACGACTTGCGCAAATACGGCCAGCACGGCCAACCGTTCCAGGGCCCGCCGGGTTGGCAGGGTCGTGGCGCAGGCGGTTTCGGCGGTGGTCAGGACACAGGCGATTTTTCGGACTTCTTCAGTTCGATTTTCGGCAACCGTGGCCCTGGTTTTGGTGGTGGACAGTCGGGCCGTAGCGCCGGACGTCGAGGGCAAGACGTGGAAATGGAACTTGGGATTTTTCTGGAAGAAACCCTCTCGAACGAATCGAAGAAGGTCACCTTCCAGGTGCCGCAGTACAATGCTGCCGGCCAGCATGTCAGCAACACCAGCAAAAGCCTGAACGTGAAGATCCCGGCCGGCGTGACCGACGGCGAGCGCATCCGCCTCAAGGGCCAGGGTGCACCGGGCACGGGTGGCGGGGCCAATGGCGACTTGTTCTTGATCATTCGCTTTGCGCCGCACCCCAAGTTCGACGTCGAAGGCGAGAACCTGATCATTACCTTGCCGTTGGCTCCGTGGGAATTGGCGTTGGGCGCCGAAGTTGCCGTGCCGACCCTGACGGGCAAGATCAACCTCAAGGTTCCGGCCGGCAGTCAGAATGGCCAGCGCATGCGCGCCAAGGGCCACGGCTTGATGAACAAGGCCGGCCATCGCGGTTATCTGTTTGTACAACTCAAGGCCGTCATGCCTAACGCCTCGGACGACGAGGTCAAGGCGTTGTGGCAGGAACTGGCGAAAAAAGCGGCTTTCAACCCCAGAGAACACTTCTGATCCAAGAGACGGAGTAGCCCATCATGAGCAACCCCCTGATCGTTCAACTGGACATGGCAGAATTCTGTGAGGCGACCGACCTGTCGGACGTCTACGTGATCGAAATCGTCGAACACGGCATCCTCGAACCTCAGGGCAACCAGCCCAAGGATTGGCGTTTCAACGATTATGAGTTGGCACTGGCCAAACGTGCCGCCAAGCTGCGGCACGATCTGGAGCTGGAATGGGAAGGCGTCGCCCTGGCGCTGGACCTGCTTGAAGAAGTGCAGCAACTGCGGGCCGAGAACCGCATGCTCAAGCAGCGGCTGGGGCGGTTGGTGGTTGAGTAATCGTTCTGATGTTTTTGTGGCGCCTGCCAGTCCGCTTTCGCGAGCAAGCCCGCTCCCACAGTAGATCGCTGGCGTGCACAAATCTTGTTCACAGAAAATCACCTGTGGGAGCGGGCTTGCTCGCGAAGAACGATAACGCGGTCTCCCGGCATCACACCTTTCTGGGCAACACCACGGTAAACAGCGTGCCATCGGTCTCGTTCGAGCTGACCTCGATCGTCCCGGAATGGGCGTTGACCACTTCCTTGACGATAAACAGGCCCAAACCGAGGCTGGTGGATGGCTGGCCGAGCTCTTCGTCGGCGCTGCGCACCAGTGGATCGAAGATCGTGCCGATAGCATCCTCGGGAATCGGCGCTCCGTAGTTATGCACCGTGAGGCGAACCGCGTCGGGTTCGCCGCTGAGGGTGACTGTCACGTCACGCTTGTTCAAACCATGTTGCAACGCATTGCCGATCAGGTTCTGCAGCAGTTGGTCAAGCCTCCCGGCATCCCACACACCGCGGGTGTCCCCCACTACGTTCAGCGTCGGATCGCATTCCGGGTTACCGGCGCAGGCTTGGGCAATCGCAACATGTGCGGCGTCGGCCAGGTCCATGGGCGCCGGTTCGATCGGCAGGCTCTTGCCCAAGCGGCTGCGCACCAGTTCCAGCAAATCGCTGACCATCACCGCCATGTGCCGCGCACCGCGCTTGATGTTGATCGCGAAGGTCAGCGCGTCGTCCTCGAGCGTGGTTTTGCGCAGCAGCATTTCAGTGGACATGCTCACCGCTTGCAGTGGCGCTCGCAGGTCATGGCCAAGAATCGCCAGGAACATGTCCCGCGAGCGATTGACCTGCTCGGCATAGGCCGCCGTCGATTCGGCAAGCGCTTCATCGATGGCTTCGTTGAAGCGGATCATGTCCTGGAAATAGGCCAGGTCCGGCGATTCCAGGCTGTCGACCCACAGGCGAATCACACAGGCACGCAGGTGACGGAATTCGCTGGTCATCTGCACCAGATCGAAACCCACGGTGTGGCGCAATTCACCATGCTGGCACCGGCTTCGTCCAGGCTTGGGGTTTTTTCCGGGCCTTCACCCTTGGCTTTGGCGAGCTGTTCGCTGGCGGTCTGGGGCTTGGTCATGTCCCGGGCGGCGGCGAGCAGAATCGCCCTGGCGTGGTCGCGCAAGGCTACTCGGTCCATGTTTTCGGCTGCCGGGGTGATGGTACTGGCGAACTGTTCCCATTCATCGACGATACGGTCTACGTGCTGGGCGATGAAATCACTGAGGCGCATGGGCGTTTACCTTAAGCGCAAAGGGCGGGTGAGGCATCTTAGCCCCATATCTGACGTTAGCGAATACTCCGGATGGCGCTCGAACCGGGGCAAATCCGACCTCAGGGCTGGTGCCGCTTGAAGTCGGGCCTTGCGGATTCAGAACAGGAAATACCGTTGGGCCATCGGCAGGGTTTCTGCCGGCTCACACCACAACAGCACGCCATCGGCCTTGACTTGATAGGTCTGTGGATCGACGTCGATGTTCGGCAGATAGTCGTTGTGGATCAGATCGGTTTTCTGCACCTCGCGGCAACCTTTGACCACTGCGATTTTCTTCTTCAAACCCAGGGCTTCGGGCAATCCGGCGTCCTGCGCGGCCTGACTGATGAAGGTCAGGCTGGTGGCGTGCAGCGACCCACCGTAACTGGCGAACATCGGGCGGTAATGCACCGGTTGCGGCGTCGGGATCGAGGCGTTGGCGTCCCCCATCAGGCTGGCCGCAATCGCGCCACCCTTGAGGATCAGCGTCGGTTTCACGCCAAAAAACGCCGGGCGCCACAGCACCAGATCCGCCCATTTTCCCACCTCGATGGAACCCACTTCATGGCTGATGCCATGGGTGATCGCCGGGTTGATCGTGTACTTGGCGATGTAGCGTTTGGCGCGGAAGTTGTCGTTGCCTTCACCGTCACCGGGCAACGGGCCGCGCTGTTTTTTCATCTTGTCGGCGGTCTGCCAGGTACGGGTGATCACTTCGCCAACGCGGCCCATCGCCTGGCTGTCGGAGCTGATCATCGAGAACGCGCCGAGGTCGTGGAGGATGTCTTCGGCGGCGATGGTTTCGCGGCGGATGCGGCTTTCGGCGAAGGCCACGTCTTCGGCAATGCTTGGGTCCAGGTGATGGCAGACCATCAGCATGTCGAGGTGTTCGTCGATGGTGTTGCGGGTGAACGGCCGGGTCGGGTTGGTGGAACTCGGCAGCACGTTGGCAAACCCGCAGGCCTTGATAATGTCCGGGGCATGGCCGCCACCGGCGCCTTCGGTGTGATAGGTGTGGATGGTGCGGCCCTTGAAGGCGGCGAGGGTGGTTTCGACGAATCCCGATTCGTTGAGCGTGTCGGTGTGGATCGCCACCTGCACGTCGTACTGGTCGGCGACGTTCAGGCAGTTATCGATGCTCGCTGGCGTAGTGCCCCAATCCTCGTGCAACTTGAGGCCGATGGCACCGGCCTTGACCTGCTCGATCAACGGTTCCGGCAGGCTGGCGTTGCCCTTGCCGGTGAAGCCAATGTTCATTGGGAACGCATCGGCGGCCTGGAGCATGCGCGCCAGGTGCCACGGTCCGGACGTGCAGGTGGTTGCATTGGTGCCCGTGGCCGGGCCGGTGCCGCCGCCGATCATGGTGGTGACGCCGCTCATCAATGCTTCTTCGATCTGCTGCGGGCAGATGAAATGGATGTGCGTGTCGATGCCGCCCGCGGTGAGGATCATGCCTTCACCGGCGATGACTTCGGTGCTGGCACCGACCGCGATGGTCACGTTCGGCTGGATGTCCGGGTTGCCGGCCTTGCCGATGGCGGCGATGCGGCCGTCCTTGAGGCCGACGTCGGCCTTGACGATGCCCCAGTGGTCGATGATCAACGCGTTGGTGATCAGCGTATCGACGACATCTGCGGCGAGTAATTGGCTTTGACCCTGGCCGTCGCGGATGACTTTACCGCCGCCGAATTTCACTTCTTCGCCGTAGGTGGTGAAGTCTTTCTCGACCTCGATCCACAGTTCGGTGTCGGCTAGGCGGACCTTGTCACCGACGGTGGGGCCGAACATGTCGGCGTAGGCCTGACGGGAAATCTTCATTCGTTCGCCTTGAGATTTAATTGGATTTAAGACTGTTCGCTTCGCTCACAGATTCGCGAGCAAGCCCGCTCCCACATTTGTCCACATTCCATCTGGAGGAACTCGGCCTAATGTGGGAGCGGGCTTGCTCGCGAAGGGGCCAGTGCAGACACCGCATTAGTCAGAGATCACCCATGATCCTGCCAGCAAACCCGAACACCCGGCGATGTCCGGCCAGGTCTACCAACTCGACTTCGCGGCTCTGTCCCGGTTCGAAGCGCACGGCGGTGCCGGCAGGGATGTTCAGGCGCATGCCGCGGCTGGCGGCGCGGTCGAATGTCAGCGCATCGTTGGTTTCGAAGAAGTGGTAATGCGAGCCGACCTGGATCGGGCGGTCGCCGCTGTTGGCTACCTTCAGGCTGAGGGTGCGGCGGCCAACGTTAAGTTCGATGTCACCGGGCTGGATCTGGTATTCACCGGGAATCATCAATGGGCTCCTTGGAGAATCTTGTAGTAGAGCGCGGTCGGTTTGTAGCGACCGCTCGGGTCGCAGGCGTAGTCGGGGATTTCACCCGCGCGGGTGTAACCCAGGGCCTTGTAGAAGTCTTCGGCGGGAGAGCCGGCCTCGGTGTCGAGGTAGAGCATGCCGCGTTTGTGCTGGAGGGCGGCCGTTTCCAGTGCGCTCATCAACTGTTGGCCCAGGCCCCGGCGACGCGCATGTTCACGCACCAGCAGTTTTTGCACTTCGGCGCGGTTCAGTCCATTGGCTTTCTGGCACAAGGTCAATTGCACACTGGCCTGTACTTGCTCGTCCTTGACCACCACCCACAGCAGCACATTGCCCTTGTTCAGGTTCTCCTGGACATCATCGAAATAGGCTCGGGCCTGGGTGGCGTCAAGATTGGCCATGAACCCGACGCTGGCGCCATAGCCGACGGCGTCGAGCAGCAGATCAATCAAACCCTGACGATAGTGCGCAAAGCTTTCAACATTGACGCGGCGCAGTTGGGCGGCGTTCATGGCAAATTACTCCTTGTTGGCGGTCGGCGGTTCCGCGCCAGGATTGAGGGTCAGTTGCATAAAGGTCAGGTCCAGCCAGCGACCGAACTTGGTGCCCACCTGAGGCATCTGGCCGGTCGTCACGAAACCGGCTCGTTCATGCAGGCGAATAGAAGAGGCGTTACCGCTTTCGATGGCGGCGACCATCACGTGTTTTCCACAGCCTTGGGCGCGCTCGATCAACGCGGTCATCAATTGCGGGCCGAGACCATTGCCACGCTGGTCGCTGCGCACGTAAACCGAGTGCTCGACGGTGTGGCGGAACCCGTCGAACGGCCGCCAGTCACCGAATGAAGCGTAGCCCAGCACCGTGTTGTCGCCTTCGACGATCACCAAAATCGGGTAGCCCTGGGATTGCCGGGCGCTGAACCAGGCCTGGCGGTTACCCAAATCCACGGCCTGTTCGTTCCAGATGGCCGTGGTGTTGAGCACGGCGTCGTTGTAGATGTCGCGGATCGCCGGCAAGTCGGCATGCGCTGCATCGCGGATGTGGTAAGTCATGGCGCGGCCTCAGGCGATCGGTTGGTGAACGGTGACCAGTTTGGTGCCGTCGGGAAAGGTCGCTTCGACCTGGATCTCCGGGATCATTTCCGGGATGCCTTCCATCACTTGTTCGCGGCTGAGCAGGGTGGTGCCGAAGTGCATCAGCTCGGCCACGGTGCGGCCGTCACGGGCGCCTTCGAGCAGCGCGGCGGAAATGTAGGCCATGGCTTCCGGGTAGTTGAGTTTCACGCCGCGCGCCAAACGCCGCTCGGCCACGAGGCCGGCAGTGAAGATCAGCAGCTTGTCTTTTTCGCGTGGGGTCAGGTCCATCGTTTGGAATCCATCTGGGCAGATAAAGTTATTGGATCTGTGAATACAAAACCTGTGGGAGCGGGCTTGCTCGCGAATGCGGTGTGTCAGGCGACATTAATGCTGACTGACACACCGCATTCGCGAGCAAGCCCGCTCCCACATTTGTATCGCATTTCAGGTGCTCCATATTCTGGGTGGGACCGCTTCCCGGCCAAGTAACACCGGCCTGAGCAATCGCCACAAATCAATCAGCCAGCCCCGCGCCAGCAGCGCTTCACTGGCCAGGCACCGTGCAATCAGAAGCCCCGGCAATTGCGTCAGATCTCCGCGCACCTCGTTGGGCAGAGCACGGCACCTCTCCAGCAATTCACTATCAACCTCCCCAGTCACCAACAGCGTCGCAAACACCGGTTGCCCATCCATCCCAATCGGCGAGTCAAGCAAACCATCGCCCCCGACAATGCGCTGGCGTTCGTGCCAGAGCAACTGGCCGTTGCGGCGGATGTCCAGCTGCGCCTGAAAATGGCCGAGGTCGAAACGCTCGCCGCTGGCCGGCCTGCCCAGCGCCACCACATCCCAGTAAAACAATCGGGCATCGCCTTCAAGGTCGATGCACGTGCTGAGTTCAGCCTGGGCGGCACTGAAAATGATCGTTTCTTGTGGCAACCATTCAAGTGTCGCACCGGTCGCCACTTTCAAATCCAGCTGCTGATAAGCGGGCCCCGCTGCGCGATACCACTTGGCCGCGCCGGGGCTGGTGATTTGCGCCCAGGCATCGCGGCCGACACTGGTCGAGATGTCCAGCCGATCACCCCCGGCAATCCCGCCGGGCGGGTGCACGATGATGTGCTGGCAAACCTCCGGCCCTTCGGCATACAGGTGCTTCTGCACCCGCAGCGGGCCTTTGTGGCGGCGCTGAACCGGGCGCGTACTGTCGCCGAATCGGGCGTAGCCGAGTTCCAGCTCGGCGTGCCAGCTCGGGGTAAACAGGGCAGTGGGAACAGGTAAATTCATGGCTTCTAATTATCGTGGGACGCTACAGATTAGATCGTAGCCTTATATCGTAACCAGACCGCGTACACCCTCGGCCTCCATATTTTCTCCGCGACCCTGTTGCACGATTTCGCCCCGGGACATCACCAGGTACTGATCGGCCAGTTCGGCGGCGAAATCGTAAAACTGCTCTACCAGCAGAATTGCCATGTCGCCACGGGCTGCG
Source organism: Pseudomonas sp. F01002 (assembly GCF_004402115.1). NCBI lineage: Bacteria > Pseudomonadati > Pseudomonadota > Gammaproteobacteria > Pseudomonadales > Pseudomonadaceae > Pseudomonas > Pseudomonas sp. F01002. The sequence goes on from NZ_SOPU01000015.1 coordinate 498,050, forward strand.
AGCTTCTTGATCACGGCGCCGATTTCCTTGATCACAGATGGCTGGATGCCTTCGGTGGGCTCGTCGAGAATCAGCAGGCGTGGACGGCTGGCCAACGCTCGGCCGATCGCCAATTGCTGCTGCTGGCCACCGGACAAGTCACCGCCTCGCCGCTGCTTCATCTGCAGCAGCACCGGAAACAGCTCGTAGATGAACGCCGGGACTTCCTTGGCTTCAGCACCGGGAAATCGCGACAGGCCCATCAACAGGTTTTCTTCCACGGTCAGCCGGCCGAAAATTTCCCGACCCTGAGGCACGTAAGCGATCCCTGCGTGAACCCGCTGGTGTGGCTTGAACGTGGTAATCGGTTTGCCTTCCCAGTTCACCGCGCCTTCTTTGGCCGGCAACAAACCCATCAGGCACTTGAGCAGGGTGGTCTTGCCGACGCCGTTACGGCCGAGCAGGCAGGTGACTTCGCCGACCTTCACGTCAAACGTCAGGCCGCGCAGGATGTGACTACCGCCGTAATACTGGTGCAGCTTGTCGACTTGCAGCATCTTTAAATTCTCCTCAGTCCCCTGTGGGAGCGGGCTTGCTCGCGAAGGCGGACTCACATTCAACATATGAGTTGACTGACACACCGCTTTCGCGAGCAAGCCCGCTCCCACATAGAGCAGTCCTCAACTGGCCTTAGCGGCCGAGGTACACCTCGATCACGCGCTCGTTATCCTGCACCTGCTCCAGCGACCCTTCGGCCAACACGCTGCCCTGGTGCAACACGGTGACGTGGTCGGCGATGGAGCCGACGAAGCCCATGTCGTGTTCCACCACCATCAGCGAATGCTTGCCCGCCAGGCTCTTGAACAATTCGGCGGTGAACTCGGTCTCGGCGTCGGTCATGCCCGCTACCGGCTCGTCGAGCAGCAGCAGTTGCGGGTCCTGCATCAGCAACATGCCGATTTCCAGAAACTGCTTCTGACCGTGGGACAACAAACCCGCCGGGCGATTGACCGACGTGGTCAGGCGAATGGTCTCCAGCACTTCGCTGATGCGATCTTTCTGTTCGCCACTCAGGCGAGCCCGCAGGCTGGCCCACACCGACTTGTCGGTTTTTTGCGCCAGCTCCAGGTTTTCAAAAACGCTCAAGGCTTCGAACACTGTCGGCTTCTGGAACTTGCGACCGATGCCGGCCTGGGCGATTTGCACTTCGCTCATCTGCGTCAGGTCGAGGGTTTCACCGAACCAGGCCTTGCCGTGACTGGGGCGAGTCTTGCCGGTGATCACGTCCATCAGCGTGGTCTTGCCCGCGCCGTTGGGGCCGATGATGCAGCGCAATTCGCCGACGCCGATGTACAGGTTCAGATCGTTCAGCGCCTTGAAACCATCGAAGCTGACGCTGATGTCTTCAAGCGTCAGGATCGTGCCGTGGCGCGTATTCAGGCCGGGGCCGACGCGTTGACCGAGGCCGATGGCGTCGCGGCTGCTGCCGGCGTCCCGGTTGGGTTCCAGTGGCGGAAAAAACGCCGGTTCGAGCATGAATTCAGCCGTCGCAGTCACTCTCATTGCTCACCCCTTTTTTTCAGCAAACCGATCACGCCTTTGGGCAGGTACAAGGTCACGACGATGAACAGCGCACCGAGGAAGAACAGCCAGTATTCCGGGAAGGCCACGGTGAACCAGCTCTTCATCCCGTTGACCACGCCGGCGCCGAGCAGTGGACCGATCAGCGTGCCGCGACCACCCAGCGCCACCCACACGGCGGCTTCAATGGAATTGGTCGGTGACATTTCGCTCGGGTTGATGATGCCGACTTGCGGCACGTACAGCGCACCGGCCAAGCCGCACAACACTGCGCTCAACACCCAGACGAACAGCTTGAAACCGCGCGGGTCGTAACCGCAGAACATCAGGCGGTTTTCCGCATCCCGCAGGGCGGTCAACACGCGACCGAACTTGCTCTGCGCCAGGCGCCAACCAATGAACAGGCTCGCCACCAGCAACACCACCGTGGCGAAAAACAGCACCGCACGAGTGCCCGGTTCGGTGATGCCAAAGCCAAGAATGGTGCGGAAGTTGGTAAAGCCGTTGTTGCCGCCAAACCCGGTTTCGTTGCGGAAGAACAGCAGCATCCCGGCAAAGGTCAGGGCTTGGGTCATGATCGAGAAATACACGCCCTTGATCCGTGAGCGGAAGGCGAAGAAGCCGAATACCAGCGCCAGCAACCCCGGTGCCAGCACCACCAGACACATCGACCAGAGGAAACTGCTGGTGCCGGTCCAGTACCACGGTAATTCAGTCCACGACAGAAAGGTCATGAACGCCGGCAAGCCATCGCCCGAGGCCTGGCGCATCAGGTACATGCCCATCGCGTAGCCGCCGAGGGCGAAGAACAAGCCGTGACCAAGGGACAACAGACCGGCGTAACCCCAGACCAGATCGAGGGCCAGCGCAACAATCGCGTAGCAGAGAATCTTGCCTACCAACGTCAGCGTGTAAGCCGAGACGTGAAACGTGCTGTCCGGCGACAACAACGACAGCAACGGCAACGCCAGCAGCAGAACGAGGATCACCGCGCCAACGGCGATCGTGACTTTGGGGCCGGCCTTTTGTGTGGCCGTGAGCATCAGAGGCTGATTCATCAGTCGATCACCCGTCCTTTCAGTGCGAAGAGGCCTTGCGGACGTTTCTGGATGAACAGAATGATCAGCGCGAGGATCAGGATCTTGCCGAGCACGGCACCGATCTGCGGTTCGAGAATTTTGTTGGCGATGCCGAGGCCGAACGCGGCGAGCACACTACCGGCCAGCTGACCGACGCCACCGAGCACCACCACCAGGAACGAGTCGATGATGTAGCTTTGGCCGAGGTCCGGGCCGACGTTGCCGATCTGGCTGAGGGCTACGCCACCGAGTCCGGCAATGCCTGAGCCGAGGCCGAAGGCGAGCATGTCGACACGCCCGGTTGGTACGCCGCAGCAGGCGGCCATGTTGCGGTTCTGGGTGACGGCGCGCACGTTCAAACCGAGGCGTGTCTTGTTCAGCAGCAACCAGGTGAGCACCACCACAAACAGCGCGAAGGCAATGATGACGATGCGGTTGTACGGCAGCACCAGATTCGGCAGCACTTGAATCCCGCCCGATAGCCACGCCGGGTTGGCCACTTCGACGTTCTGCGCACCGAACACCAATCGCACCAGTTGAATCAGCATCAGGCTGATGCCCCACGTGGCGAGCAGGGTTTCCAATGGACGGCCATAGAGGTGGCGAATCACCGTACGTTCCAGCGCCATGCCGATGGCGGCGGTGACGAAAAACGCCACCGGCAACGCGATCAGCGGGTAGAACTCGATGGCTTGCGGGGCGAAGCGCTGGAACATCAGCTGCACCACGTACGTCGAGTACGCGCCGAGCATCAGCATTTCGCCGTGGGCCATGTTGATCACGCCGAGCAGGCCGAAGGTGATCGCCAGACCGAGTGCGGCAAGCAACAGGATCGAACCGAGGGACATGCCGCTGAAGGCTTGGCCGAGGATCTCGCCGATCAGCAATTTGCGTTTGACCTGAGCGAGGCTGGTTTCGGCAGCGGTGCGTACGCCGGCGTCGGCTTCGACACCAGGTTGCAGCAGGCTTTCGAGGCGGGTGCGAGCCAGTGGGTCACCGGTTTCACCGAGCAGACGCACAGCGGCAAGGCGCACGGGCGGGTCGGTGTCGACCAGTTGCAGGTTGGCCAAGGCCAGGCTTAGGGCGGCGTGAACGGTTTCGTCTTTTTCGCCAGCCAGTTGCTGGTCGAGAAATTTCAACTGTGCCGGTTTGGCGCTTTTCTGCAATTGCTGCGCGGCGGCCAGACGGGTTTTGGCGTCGGTGGCGAGCAATTGGTGGCTGGCCAGTGCGGTGTCGATCAGACCCCGCAGGCGGTTGTTCAGACGCAGGGTTTTCGGTTGACCGTCGACGGTCAACTCACCTTGCTGCAGGGCGTTGATCAGCTCGATACGGGCCGGATCGGGCTGCGCGGCCCAGGCTTCCAGAAGCTTGGCTTGCTGCACGGGATTGGCCGCGACGAAGTCTTCGGCGTCGCTGGCAAAAGCAGCCATCGGTAAAAGCAATGCGATGACCAGGAAGAAGCGGTAAAGGGCGGTGGGCATATGTATGGCCTTGCGCGGACTAAATGTGGGAGCGGGCTTGCTCGCGAATGCGGTGTGTCAGTCACATTAATGTTGGATGTGCCGCCGTCTTCGCGAGCAAGCTCGCTCCCACAGGGATTTGTGTCGGGCCCGAGCTCCATACCCGGCCCCGACATCCAGTGGCTTAGTTGCTCTTCACCGCATAATCCGGCTTCTTGTCGTTACCCGAGATGAACGGGCTCCACGGCTCGGCACGGATCGGCCCTTCGGTCTGCCACACCACGTTGAACTGACCGTCCGCCTGAATCTCGCCGATCATCACCGGTTTGTGCAGGTGGTGGTTGGTCTTGTCCATGGTCAGCGTGTAACCGGACGGCGCGGCAAAGGTCTGGCCAGCGAGGGCTTCGCGGACTTTGTCGACGTCAGTGGACTTGGCTTTTTCAGCCGCTTGCGCCCACATGTGGATGCCTACGTACGTGGCTTCCATCGGGTCGTTGGTCACCGCTTTGTCGGCGCCCGGCAAGTTGTGTTTCTTGGCGTAGGCTTTCCAGTCGGCAACGAACTTCTTGTTCGTCGGGTTCTCGACCGACTCGAAGTAGTTCCACGCCGCGAGGTTGCCCACCAACGGTTTGGTGTCGATGCCACGCAGTTCTTCTTCGCCGACCGAGAACGCCACGACCGGAACATCAGTGGCTTTCAGGCCCTGGTTGGCCAGCTCTTTATAGAACGGCACGTTGGAGTCGCCGTTGACGGTGGAGATGACCGCGGTCTTGCCACCGGCCGAGAATTTTTTGATGTTAGCCACGATGGTCTGGTAATCGGCGTGGCCGAACGGGGTGTAGACCTCTTCGATGTCTTTGTCGGCCACACCTTTGGAGTGCAGGAACGAGCGCAGGATCTTGTTGGTGGTGCGCGGGTAGACGTAGTCGGTGCCCAGCAGGAAGTAACGCTTGGCGCTGCCGCCTTCTTCGCTCATCAGGTATTCCACCGCCGGGATCGCCTGTTGGTTCGGCGCAGCACCGGTGTAGAACACGTTCGGCGACATCTCTTCGCCTTCGTATTGCACCGGGTAGAACAGCAGACCGTTGAGCTCTTCGAACACCGGCAATACCGATTTGCGCGACACCGACGTCCAGCAACCGAACACCACCGCCACCTTGTCCTGGGTCAGCAGCTGGCGGCCTTTCTCGGCGAACAGCGGCCAGTTCGACGCCGGGTCCACCACCACCGGTTCCAGCATCTTGCCGTTCACGCCGCCCTTGGCGTTGATCTCGTCGATGGTCATCAACGCCATGTCTTTCAGCGAGGTTTCGGAGATCGCCATGGTCCCGGACAACGAATGCAGAATACCGACCTTGATGGTCTCGGCGGCCTGGAGGCTCCAGGTCATGCCCATCGCGGCAATGCTTGCCGATAGTGTGAAAGCCTTGATCAAGCTGCGACGCTTCATTGTGCGATCTCCATGAACTTATGAATTTTCTTGGTGGCAGATGCGGACTACTGAAGGGGCTTTAGCAAGGGCTGTGCCTGGTCGGCAAAAGGCAGGGAAATGTCGTATTAGAGCGGTTGCGCGGTTTGGGCGACGCACCATGAAGGATCGCGCCTGGCGCGTTGGTGCGAAGAGGTGCGCCACATTGGGGCGTAGACCTGTAGGAGCTGTCGAGTGAAACGAGGCTGCGATCTTTTGATCTTGATTTTTTAAGATCAAAAGATCGCAGCCTCGTTTCACTCGACAGCTCCTACAGGGGGATGTGGGGGTTCAGCGTCGGCGCATTAGGCCGATGAAGAACAAGCCGCCGATGGCGGCAGTGGCAACGCCGATGGGCAAGTCTTCGGGGGCGATCAGGGTGCGGGCGGCGACGTCGACCCAGACGAGAAAGATGCTGCCCAACAACACGCACACCGGCAGCAATCGCCGATGCTCCGCCCCGACCAAACGTCGCGCAATGTGCGGCACCATCAGCCCGACAAACCCGATAGACCCGCTGATCGACACCAGCACTCCAGTCATCAGCGAAGCAATCAAAAACACCCGCAACCGCACGGTACGAGCGTTGAGTCCGAGGGTCACGGCCGTCTGCTCGCCCGCCATCAACGCATTCAGTGGCCGAGCCATTCCCAGCAACAACACCAACCCGAGCAACACGCTGGCCGCCGGCACTGCCAGCAATTCCCAGCGCGCCAACCCGAGCCCACCGAGCATCCAGAACATCACCGCCGAACTCGCGCGGTGATCGCCCAGAAACAGCAGCAGATTGGCGATCGCCATCATCACGAAGGACACCGCCACGCCGCACAACAGCAGCCGATCACTGTCCAGTCGCCCGTTGCGGTTGGCGATCATCAGCACGATCAACATGCTCAGCAACGCGCCGATAAACGCCGCGATCGGCAAGGTCAGCAAGCCGACGATTTCACCGACATGCAGCACCACAATCACCGCACCGAGGGTCGCGCCGGAGGTGACCCCGAGCAAATGCGGGTCGGCCAGCGGATTGCGCGTCACCGCTTGCAGCACCGCACCGATCAGCGCGAGCCCGGCGCCGACCAACGCACCCAACAGCATGCGAGGCACGCGAATCAGCCAGACGATGTGTTCCTGCCCAGCGGCCCAGTCCGGCACGCCGAAACCGAAAATCTTGTGCAACAGAATCCGCCACACCACGTCCACCGGCACCCGCGCCGGACCGAAGCCCAGCGACACCACGCACGACACCAGCAACAACGCGCCGAGGGCAACCAGCAACAAGGCGTAGCGACGATTGATCATTCGCCGTGGAAACCCTTGGCCAGGGTTTCAACCGCCAGCACGTTGTCGATCCCCGGCGTGGCCTGCACATACGGAATCACGATGAAGCGCTGGTTCTTGATCGCGTCCACCGATTGCAGCGCCTTGTTGTTCATCAGAAATTGCTCTTTCTGTTCGGCGGTGACTTCGCCGTAGTCGACGATCACGATCACCTGCGGATTGCGCTCGACCACGTTCTCCCAGTTGACCCGGGTCCAACTCGCGTCGACGTCGTCGAGAATATTGCGCCCGCCAGCGGCGTCGATCAGCGCTTGCGGCATACCGAGGCGGCCGGAGGTCATGGCGCGGTCTTCACCGCTGTCATAGAGGAACACGCGAGGTTTGTCCGCCGGCAGATCCTTGCGCACTTCGGCGACTTGCGCCTGCATCTGGGTGATCAAGACGTTGGCGCGATCCTGCACGTCAAAGATTTTGCCGAGGTTGCGCAGGTCGTTGTAAGTGTCTTCCAGACTGGCCGGCGGACGCTTCATCACGAACGCGCAGGACTCGGTCAGCTCGTAGACGTTGATGCCCAGCGGCTGCAACGTTTGCGGCGTGAGGTCACCACCCACGCGCATGCCGTAATCCCAACCGGCGAAGAAGAAATCAACGTTGGCGTTGAGCAGGGTTTCCACCGACGGGTACTTGGCCGCCAACTCCGGCAAGCCATCGAGGATGGTCTGCATCTGGGGCGTGACCGACTTCCAGCCGGTCACGCCGCTGTAGCCGGCCATGCTGGGTTTCAGGCCGAGGGCGAGCATCATCTGGGTCATGTTGATGTCGTGGCTGACCGCGTGTTTCGGCGCTTGCTTGAAGGTCACTTCGCGGTTGCAGCTCTGCACGGTCAACGGGTAGTGAGTGGCCTCGGCAAATGCTTGGGCATTGCCCAGCAACAGAGCGGCGCAAAGCAGGGAACGCAAAGTCATGGTTGGGTGATCCAGGTGATTCGTGGGTAGCCATGCAAGGGGTGTTCATCGATCAGCGCTTCGACGCCGAACACATCGCGCAGCAGTGGGGCGGTCAGAACTTCTTTGGGTGTACCGCTGGCGACGATGCGGCCGTGGTTGATCACGTACAACCGATCGCAGAAAGCGGCCGCCAGGTTCAGGTCATGGATGCTCGCCAGAGTGCCGATCTTCAGGCGTTTGACCCGTTGCAGCAGTTCGAGCTGATAGCGCGGATCGAGGTGATTGGTCGGCTCGTCGAGGATCAGCATTTGCGGTTGCTGAGCCAGGGCGCGGGCGAGGATCACGCGCTGTTTTTCACCGCCGGAGAGGGTGGCGAAGGCATGATCCTCGAAGCCTTTCAGACCGACTGAATCGAGGGCCTGGGTTGCGAGTTCTCTGTCCTCCAGGGTGTCGCCGTCGAACAGACCTTTGTGCGGTGTGCGGCCCATGGCGACGACTTCGTCGACGGTCAGACCGAAGGCGTCGGGGAATTCCTGCAGGACCACGGCGATGCGTTGCGCGCACCAGCGCGAGGATTGCTTCCAGACGTTGTGGTGGTCGAGCTTGACCTCGCCGCTCTCGGGTTTGCTGAAGCGCCAGGCACAGCGCAGCAGGCTGGTTTTGCCGCTGCCGTTGGGGCCGATCAGACCGACGAACTCACCGGGGAGCACGTGCAAGGTTGCATCACGCAGTTGGAACTGGTGATGGCAATGGCCGTGGCTCAGGGGTGTCCAGGCGAGGTTTGTGAGGTTCAGCGAGGTCATGCATCTACTCTGAAATATTCGGTGTTGCTGACGGCCTCATCGCGAGCAAGCCCGCTCCCACAGTTGATCGCATTTCAATGTGGGAGCGGGCTTGCTCGCGATGAGGCCCTTGTAGCCGACCGGGAGATAAGCGCGGCAAGTCTACAGATCCGTCTAAACCGCGCATCTCGCCTGTTTCATGATGAAGGTGAGGCCGATTCAGTTTGCCGATTGAATCGCGACAGCAGCACCCGATCCAGCAGCCAGACCACCACCAAGGACGCGCCCACCAATGGAAACGCCACCGCCAATGCGAACATGATGACCATCGCGGTTTTCCATTTCGGCAAGTCGTGGCGCAGCGGCGGAACACCGAATTTTCCTTGTGGGCGGCGCTTCCACCAGATCACCACGCCGCTGACGGCGCTGAGCAGAATCATCAGGCAGATCAGCAGCACAATGATCTGATTGAACGCACCGAACATTTTACCTTCGTGCAGCATCACGCCGATTTCCGTCGCGCGGGCGACGGTGCCGTATTGCGCGAAGCGCACGTCGGCGAGGACGTCGCCGGTGTACTGATCCACATGCAGCGTGGCGTCGTTGCGCGGGTCGTCGGCGAACACCGCGATGGTGAACACGCCAGTCGTCGTGGTCGGAAAGGTGATGCTGTAACCCGGTTCGACCTGGCGTTGCGCAGCGATGTTCTGCACGTCCTGCAAGCTGATGATCGGTGCGGCAGGGCCCGCTTGCGCGCTACCGTGGGCCATGTGTTCGGCGTGGTCGCCGGACATTGGCATCGGTGTGTTTTCCATCGCCCAAGGCACGGTCTGGCGGGTAGCGGTGTTGAGGCTGCGGGCCTCCACATCGGATTTGGGTACGTCATCCCACATCGCTGCCGGAAAGACATTCCACACGTCGGCGTATTGCTTGCCCCAGAACCCGGTCCAGGTCATGCCGCTGAGCAGCATCACCAGCAGCAACGACGCGCCCCAGAACCCTGTCACCGCGTGCAGGTCACGCCAAAGCACTCGACCGCGACTGCTCAAGCGTGGCCACAGGATGCCGGCCGCCTGGCCACGCGGCCACCACAAGAACACGCCGGAGACCACCAACACCACGCCCCAGCCGGCGGCCAGTTCGATCAGTCGATCACCGACGGTGCCGATCATCAATTCGCCGTGAATCGCTCGCGCAACGGCTTGCAGATTCTTTTTGGCGTCTTGCTCTCCGAGGATGTCGCCGTGGTAGGGATCGACGAATACATTGAGCTCGCTACCGCCATTGATCACGACAAATTGCGCGCTGCGCTCGGCGTTGACTGGTGGCAAATACTGCTTGATCGTGGCTTGTGGGTAAGCCTCTTTCACCCGCTTGAGCAGGTCATCGGCCGGGACGCTGTGATGCCCGGCCGGGACGTTCAGCAGGCTGCCGTACATCAACGGGTCGAGTTGCGGTTTGAACAGGTAAATGACGCCGGTCAAAGCCAGCATCACCATGAAAGGCGCGACGAACAGACCGGCATAGAAATGCCAGCGCCAGGCCAGGTTGTAGAAATTCACTTTGGGCTGTTTCATCGGTTGTGCTCCGCTTTGGCGATTCAATTGTCTTGGAAAGATCGCAGCCTCGTTTCACTCGACAGCTCCTACACAGCTCCTACAGGGGGTACGTGTTCCAATGTAGGAGCTGGCGTAGCCTGCGATCTTTTGACTTTTCTTGTTAGAAACTCATATCCACCTTGGTCCAGAGCGTTCGCCCCGGTTCTTTTATGGCTTGCGGGTCATTGGCCGGATAGCCAAAACCGGCGTTGCCGGCCAGGTTCAAGTGCTCGGCGTAAGCCTTGCCGAACAGGTTGTCGACGCCGCTGCTGACCTTCCAGTTTTTGTTAATCCGATAGGCACCGTTGAGCGAGAACACGCCAAAGCCCGAGGTCTTGTCGAAGTCCTTGCCGACGACGTTGCCTTTGTTCTGGTCGATACGGTTTTGCGCCGCGACCACCCGCCACAACGCTCCGGCGCTCCAGTTGTCTTCGCTGTAGGTCAGGCCGAAACGTGCATCCAGCGGCGGCATTTGCGGCAGTGCGTTGCCGTCGCTGCTGTTCTTGCCCCAGGCGTAGGCCAGGGTCGCGTCGGCTTTCCAGTTGCTGGTCAGCTTGTAGGCCGCACCCAATTCGCCGCCCATGATTCGCGCGTCGATGTTCTGTGCTTGCGAGGTCATGCCCATCATTGTTGGCGTGTAGTTGAACAGGATGTAGTCGCGCATCTGCCCGACGTAACCCGAGGCCCAGGCTTCGAGGTCTTCGGTCTTGTATTGCAGGCCGAAGTCGAGCTGGGTGGTTTTTTCAGGCTTGATCGAATCGAAGGCATTCACTGAGCCGGCGGGGCCGGACTTGGGTGAAAACAGCTCCCAGTAATCCGGGAAACGCTGGGTGTGACCGAGGCCGGCATACAGCGTGGTCGGACTGTCAGCCAGGTCATGCTCGTAACGGACGAAGCCGCTTGGCAGGGTGTCGGCACGGGTGTCGTCGGCGGTTGGGTTGGGACGCGCCATCATCCCGGAGCCAGTGGTCTGCCGAAAATCCTTGGCCGAAGCGCGGTCCAGGCGCGCGCCGGTAATCAGCCGGTCACGGTCGGCGGCGTACCAGGTCAATTCGCTGAACACGCCGTAGTTGTGAAAGTCGGCGTCCTTGTTGCGCGGCAAGTCCTTGTAGACGTCGATGCCCATGGCGTTGCGTTGGCGATGTTCGCTGGTCTGCGCATCGATGCCGCTGATCAACTGCACATCGGCCCAGCGCCAGGTGGCTTTGATCCGTGCGCCGAGGGTTCGACGGTCGACGTTGGAGGCCATGGGACCTGCCATCATTCCGGTGCCGGACGGCGTGCGCAGGGTGTAGTTGTCCATCACGTGGTCGGCGTAGTTGTAGTAGATCTGCGCCTCGACCTTATCCAGCACATCACCGATGTTCGACCTCTCGAAACGCAGGCCCAGGCTTTCGCGCTTGAACTGCGAGCCGTCCATGCCGCGTCCCGCGTAACGCGCTTCGCCATCGCCCTTGCCGGCGGTGAGTTCCAGCAGGGTGTCGGCGTCCGGGGTCCAGCCCACCGCAACGTCGCCGTTCCATTTGTCGTAGCGCGACGGCACGGTGTCGTTGTTACCGTCCTGGTAGTCGTCGGCATGCGCGGTGTTGCCGATCACTCGCACGTAACCCAATGGCCCGCCGGCAGCAGCATCCACCACTTTGTCGAAACGGCCGTTGGAGCCAGCCAGCACGCTGGCGTTCACCCGCGTGCCGAGTTCGCCGAAGCTTTCCGGCTCACGGTCGAAGAGGATGGTCCCGGCCGATGCGCCCGGTCCCCAGAGCACGGTTTGCGGGCCTTTGATGACGGTGAGTTTGTCGTAGGTTTCCGGCGAGATGTACGAGGTCGGTGCGTCCATTCGGCCGGGGCAGGCGCCGAGCAACTGGCCGCCGTTGGTGAGTATGTTCAACCGCGAACCGAACATGCCGCGCAGCACCGGGTCGCCGTTGGTGCCGCCATTGCGCACCAGGGCGAAGCCAGGGATGGTTTTCAGGTAATCGCCACCGTCGCTGGCCGGCACCGGTTGGCGCGGGTCCTTGGGATTGGTGACGATGGTCAGTGGTGAACTCGGCGCGATGGCGGTGATCACCGTCGGGCTCAGTTCTTCGCTGTGACCGGGGTGTTCATCGGCCAGTACCATCGGTGTCAGCAGTGCACCGCAAAGGAAGGCGGTGGCGTGCCTGAAACGAATACTGGATTCGTTCGGGGCAAAAGAAGCTTGGGCAGCGCTCAAGCGTGTGTCAGCAGAAAACCTGGACATGACAATTTCCATCGAACAGTCGTAAACGACACGGCCGGCAGCCTGCGCAATCCTTGTGGGAGCGAGCTTGCTCGCGAAAGCGGTGTGTCAGACGACATGGATGTTGAATGACCCATCGCGATCGCGAGCAAGCTCGCTCCCACAGGTAGCTTTGGCTGTCTTCGGACTGTGTGAGATCGGATGTGAGGGTTTACGCGTCGATGGGTGGGGCGCGGGTGCGGGCGCCGGGGAAGAAGGTTTGCCGGGCGTGGCCCAGGCGAGGGGAGGGTGTGGTGAAGGTAGTGGCTTTTGGCGTGTCGAATGCAACGAAGGACTGGCCGCCGGTCAGCGCCGGGCAATTGAACAGCAGGCTGCAATAGCCGCATTTTTCCCAGAGCGCGTGATGTGAGGCTTTTGGCGGGCAGTGTTCGGCGGTGGTTTGCGCGCTGTGGTCGGCGTGCTCCATCGTGGACATGTCCATGCTCATGTCCATCGACATGCTCATGGTCATCGAAGAGGCGCGTTGATCCATCGGCATCGACTGAGAAATCAGCGGGCCGATAAAGATCATCAACATGGCGAACAGGCTGATCCAGCTTCCGCGCGTCAGGCTTAACGGCTGACGACGGTGTGCGGATGACCTGGCGCTAAGCGGGCGCATGGGCGTTTTTGCTCAGTCGCTTACTGGGCGTGGGCGTGTGTCTGCATGCCTTCCGGCGGCTTCTTCTGCACCGAGACGTCGACCGTCACTTCGCCGGACTTCTCGAAATGCATCGTCAGCGGGAAGTGTTTGCCGTCGCTCAACAGGCTGCGGTCTTTCAGGTTTACCAGCATCACGTGATAGGCCATCGGCGCAAAGGTGACGTTGCCACCGGCAGGAATGTCGACGCTCGGCACCTGCTGCATTTTCATCAGATCGTTTTGCATGACGTGCTCGTGCAACTGGGCTTCGCCTGCAATGGGCGAGTCGACACTGAGCAGTCGGTCGGCCGTTTTACCGTTGTTGTGAACCACGAAGTAAGCCGCAACAGTTGGCGCGTTGGGCGGCAACTCTTGCGACCACGGATGAGCGATTTCCAGCTCCCCGGCCTTGTATTCGTGGGCATTGGCAAAACAGGCAGGCAGCAGCAACACAGCCAGAACGATGAGTTTGTTCAACATGGCAGTTCTCCAGAACGATTCAAAACGCAGGTCAATTGCGAGAAGGAATCACACCAGAGGGGAAGCGCGGGGGTTGAGGCTCGGCCATTGCTGGCGCGGTGTCGGTGTATCGAGAGAGGCGTGAGGCAGGCTTCGATTGGCCTCGAAACGCGCGAAATACAGTTGCGGCGTGTGCCCGGGCAGCGCCACCAGTGGCGCGGAACCTGAACAGCACCAGCAATGTTGCATGTTGGAGTGATCGTCGTTCTGCGGGGCTTTCTGTTCGATATCGCCCAGGGAAATCGCCACCATCCTGGTGCCGCTGGACGAACAGAAACTGCCCCACAACAACTGCTCGGCGGGTGATTTCGCCGTCTGTGCCATCGCTCCGGACATCGGCATGGCGAGCATGTTGAACAGCACTGCGAAGCAGGCGATCCAGGCAAATGCGAGCCGTTGTCGGGACATGGGAAAAATCCGGTTGGGTGGGCGATCAGGCGCGGCTATTTAGCCTGATCAGGGCCGATAAGTAAAAAAGCGGCGTGCGGTGTGGTGTCGCAGCGCCAAGCTCCATAGCCTGCATGATAGTCGCGAATTACGGATTGCCAGTACCGTGCAGATCAGCCTTCACACAATTTTGTAGCAGCTGCCGAAGGCTGCGTTCGGCTGCGCAGCAGTCGTAAAATCAAACGCCTCGGTCTTTCAGGTTAATCGTGGATGCAGGATTTACGACTGCTTCGCAGCCGAACGCAGGCTTCGCCAGCTGCTACAGGTTATGTGGTGGTTTCTGTTATCAGGGCTGCCAATACGTCTGTCACCGCCCCAAACTCCCGATCAACCCCCGGCAACACTGGGCGCTGCAAAACAATCACCGGCACCCCACGCTCCCGTGCCACTTCCAGTTTCGGTTCGGTCGCCGTGCTGCCGCTGTTCTTGCTGATCAGCACATCAATCTGCCGACGTTCAAACAGCTCACGTTCATCTTCAATCAGAAACGGCCCACGCGCGCCAGTCACTTCGCAGCGTTCGTTACCGGGGTAAACGTCCAGTGCACGCAAGGTCCAGAATTGCTCTGGCGGGATTTCGTGCAGGTGCTGCAACGGTTCGCGGCCGAGGGTGAACAGCGGTCGCCGGAACGGTTTCAGCGCTTCGATCAACTCGGCCCAGTCGCTGACATCTCGCCAGTCATCCCCGGCCTGTGGTTGCCAGGCTGGACGCCTTAACGCCCAGCATGCAATGCCGCTCAACCGTGCAGCGGTGGCGGCGTTTTGGCTGATTTGTGCGGCGTAGGGGTGGGTTGCGTCCAGGAGCAGGTCGATCCCTTCATCCCGAATGAACTTCGCAAGCCCTTCGGCACCGCCGTAACCGCCAACGCGAACCTGGCAGGTCAGATCCGTCGGCACACGCCCGACGCCGGCCAGGCTATAGATGTGTTCTGGCCCGAGGGTCCGGGCGATGGCCAAGGCTTCTGTCACGCCACCCAGCAACAACACGCGCTTCATTGAAAAGCTCCCGCATGGCCCACAATCCCGCCCTGGCGATCGATGGCAAACACTTCGACCTGCACCTGCGCCGGCACCACGCTGCGGGCAAAGTCCAGCGCGTGCTGACACACCGCATCACCGAGCGCGATACCTGCAGCGCTGGCCATCGCCAAGGCTTGCTGGCTGGTGTTGGCTTCGCGAATCCCTTGCTGCAACGCCTCATCGGCGCCAATCGCCGCCGCCCACTCGGCCAGTTGCGGCAGGTCGATGCTCGAATGTCGGCTGTGCAAATCCATGTGCCCGGCCGCCAGTTTACTGATCTTGCCGAAGCCGCCACAGAGGCTGAGTTTATCCACAGGCACTTTGCGCAGATGTTTGAGCACGGCGCCGACGAAGTCGCCCATTTCGATCAGGGCGATTTCCGGCAAGTCGTAGACCCGGCGCATGGTGTCTTCACTGGCATTGCCGGTGCACGCGGCGATGTGCAGGTAACCGTTGGTTTTTGCCACGTCGATGCCCTGATGGATCGAGGCGATGTAGGCCGCACAGGAAAACGGCCGGACTATGCCGCTGGTGCCGAGAATCGACAAACCGCCGAGAATCCCCAGGCGCGGGTTCATGGTTTTCAAGGCCAGCGCTTCACCGCCCTCGACGTTCACCGTGACCTCGAAACCGCCGCGGTAATCAAGTTCCTCGGCCAGCAGGGTCAAGTGATCGGTGATCATCTTGCGTGGTACCGGGTTGATCGCGGGTTCGCCGACGCCCAGCACCAACCCCGGCCGGGTGACGGTGCCGACGCCGCGCCCGGCATTGAAGCGAATGCCCGGCGCCGTGTTCAGTCGTACCTGGGAATAAAGCAGCGCGCCATGGGTCACGTCGGGGTCATCGCCCGCGTCCTTGATCGTCCCTGCTTCGGCCCCGTTGTCGATCAGACGACAGAACTCCAGCCGCATCTGCACCTGCTTGCCCTTGGGCAGGACGATGTCCACCGCGTCCGAATGCGTGCCTTCCAGCAACAAACGTGCAGCCGCCAGGCTGGTTGCGGTCGCGCAGCTGCCGGTGGTCAGGCCGCTGCGCAACGGTGCGGGTTGTTCGGCGGTTTCGTCACGCATCGAAAGGCTTCGTCACTTCCAGCAAGGTAATCGGCAACGCCTGACGCCAGGTATCGAAGTCTCCCAGCGGTTGGGCTTGAGCGATATGGATCCGAGTCAGCTCGCCGCCGTGCTGCTCGCGCCAAGCCATCAAAGTCATTTCACTTTGTAGCGTGACGGCGTTGGCGATCAGTCGACCGCCGGGCTTGAGTGCGGCCCAACACGTGTTGAGCACGCCCTCGCGGGTGATACCGCCACCGATGAAAATGGCGTCTGGATCCTCGAGTCCGGCCAAGGCCAGCGGCGCACTGCCGCGAATCAGCTGCAGGCCGGGAACACCGAGGGCATCTCGGTTGTGTTCGATCAACAGCTGCCGCCCTTCATCCGCCTCGATGGCCAGCGCCCGGCAACTGGGGTGGGCGCGCATCCATTCGATGCCGATCGAGCCGCTGCCTGCGCCGACGTCCCACAATAGTTCACCAGGTATCGGAGCGAGGCGGGCGAGGGTGATTGCGCGCACGTCGCGCTTGGTCAATTGGCCGTCGTGTTTGAAGGCTGAGTCCGGCAGACCGGCCAGTCGCGACAGGCGCGGCGTATTGGGCTCGGCGATACACTCGATGGCGATCAGATTCAGATCGGCGATCAGAGGATTGTTCCAGTCATTGGCGACACTCTCGATGCGTCGTTCGGCTGCTCCGCCCAGATGTTCCAGCACGGTGAGGCGACTTCGCCCGAAACCGCGTTCACGCAACAGTGTCGCGATTGCAGCCGGGCTCCTGCCGTCGTTGCTCAACACCAGCAAGCGAACACCGCTGAACAACTGCGCATTGAGTGCGGCGATGGGACGGGCAACCACCGAAAGCGTGACGACATCCTGCAACGGCCAGCCCATTCGAGCCGCCGCCAGCGAGCAAGAGGAGGGTGCCGGCAGTATCAGCATTTCATCGTTGGGCAGTTTCCGGGCCAGGCTTGCGCCCACGCCAAAGAACATCGGATCGCCGCTGGCCAGTACGCAGACCGGTTCGCCGCGCAGCGCTAAAACCGGCTCAAGGGAGAAAGGGCTGGGCCACAACTGTCGCTCGCCACGGATGCACACCGGCAGCAAATCCAGTTGCCGCTGACCGCCAATGATCCGCGAAGCGCGCAGCAGAGTGTGCCGGGCGTTTTTGCCCAGGCCCTTGAAGCCGTCTTCGCCGATTCCCACTACTGTCAGCCACGGTGACATCTACAGTCCTCAAATATAGTCCTCAAACGGACTGTTCCGACGGGCAGGCTTTTCATGCCGTCGAACAAAGCAGGCATAATACCGCGCCTTCGCCCGCGAAGCGCCTTTCCCACACAGCCGGTCGCTCCCTTGAACAAACGCCCGATGTCCTTAGCCTTACGTCCCTCGGCCTGTCCGGGGTTGCTGCGTATCGTCCAGGCGCTGGATGGCGGTATCTGCCGGATCAAGTTGAATGGCGGTTCGATCAGTGCGGCTCAGGCCGAAGCGGTGGCCAGTGCTGCTGAGCGGTTCGCCGGCGGCGTGATCGAGGCGACCAACCGTGCCAATCTGCAAATTCGCGGGATCGGCAGTGAACACGGTGCCATGATCGATGGCCTGATGGCTGCCGGGTTGGGCCCAAGCACTGCCGCTGGCGACGATGTGCGCAATTTGATGCTCAGCCCCAGCGCCGGGATTGATCGGCAGATGCTGTTCGACACGCGCCCGCTGGCTGAACAGATCCTTGTAGCCTTGCAAAGCCATGAACGCTTCCACGACCTCAGCGCCAAGTTTGCCGTGCAACTGGATGGCGGCGAAGGCTTGGCGATGCTCGAACATCCCCATGACCTGTGGTTGTCCGCCACTGAGCGAGACGGCGACCTGGTTTTTGCATTCGGCCTGGCAGGGTGTCCTGTGGACTCGCCTGTGGGTACGGTGTCACTGGCGCAGGGCCACCCGCTGGTGGTCGCGGTGCTGGAGTTGTTTCTTGAGCTGGCGCGTCCCGATCAGACACGCATGCGGCATTTACTCGCTGAATGCTCACTCGACGGGTTTCTCGCTCGTCTGGCCGAACGTGTGCCGTTGATGCCCATCATGGGTTGGCAGCGCAAGGTAAGTCCGAGTGTCTTGCACATCGGCGCTCATCCACAGGGTGAGGCCGAGCGTGTGTATATCGGCGCGGTGCCGCCGCTGGGTCGCCTCAATCCCGCGATGCTAAGAGGCGTCGCACAACTGGCACGTGATCAGGGTGACGGCAGCTTGCGTTTCACACCCTGGCAAAGCCTGTTATTGCCCGGTGTTCATGTCGACACTGCGGCTCAAGTTATTCACAGCCTCGAACAACTCGGCCTGCGTTGCTCGGCCGACGATGCCTTGGCGCATCTGATCGCCTGCACCGGCTCGACGGGGTGCGGCAAAGGGTTGGCCGACACCAAGGGCGATGCCCGACAACTGGCGGCGCTGCTGCAACGTCACGGCCAGACACTGAACGTGCACCTGTCCGGCTGCCAGCGTTCCTGCGCCGCCGCACACATCGCGCCAGTTACGTTGCTGGCGGTTTCTCCCGGTCACTACGACCTCTATTTTCGCGATGCAGCGCAGCCGGGTTTCGGCGCGCTGCACGCATGCAACCTTACTATTGAAGCGGTCGCAGCCTTGCTCGACGCCCGCTCACGGAGCCCCCTTGATGCTTGATTACATCCGCGACGGTCAGGAGATCTATCGCAACTCCTTCGCGATCATTCGTGCCGAGGCCAACCTCGAGCGTATTCCGGCCGATCTGGAAAAACTCGCGGTCCGTGTGATCCACGCCTGCGGCATGGTCGACGCTATCGACGGCCTGCAATTTTCCGAAGGCGCGGGCAAGGCCGGGCGTGATGCGCTGGCCGCCGGTGCACCGATTCTGTGCGACGCGCGGATGGTCAGTGAAGGCGTGACCCGCACGCGTTTGCCTGCGAACAACGAAGTCATCTGCACCCTGCGTGATGAAAGTGTTCCAGAGCTTGCCCGCGAGCTGGGCAACACCCGCTCCGCCGCCGCGCTGGAGCTATGGCGCCCGCATCTGGAAGGCAGCGTGGTGGTGATCGGCAACGCGCCGACCGCACTGTTTTATCTGTTGGAAATGCTCGACGCCGGCGCGCCGAAACCGGCGCTGATTCTCGGCTTCCCGGTAGGCTTCGTCGGCGCCGCCGAATCCAAGGCAGCCCTCGCGGCGGACAGTCGCGGCGTGCCCTTCGTCATCATGCAAGGCCGCCTGGGCGGTAGCGCCATGGCCGCCGCCGCCGTCAATGCCCTCGCCACGGAGATCGAATGATGCAGCAACCTGGACGTTTGATCGGCCTGGGCGTCGGCCCCGGTGATCCGGAATTGATTACCGTCAAAGCCCTGCGCCTGCTGCGCGAATCGCCGGTGGTGGCGTACTTCGTCGCCAAGGGCAAAAAGGGCAACGCGTTCGGTATCATCGAGGCGCATTTGCAGGACGCGCAAACGCTGCTGCCGCTGGTGTATCCGGTGACCACCGAGGCGCTGCCGGCGCCGCTGTCGTATGAACAAGTGATCAGCGATTTCTACGATGCGGCCGGCGAAGAACTCGCGGCGCACCTGGACGCTGGCCGTGACGTGGCGGTGATCTGCGAAGGCGATCCGTTCTTCTACGGCTCCTACATGTACCTGCACGATCGACTGGCCGAGCGCTATGAAGCCGAAGTCGTGCCGGGCGTTTGCTCGATGCTCGGCGGCGCTTCGGTGCTGGGTGCGCCGCTGGTGTATCGCAATCAGAGTTTGTCGGTACTGTCGGGTGTGTTGCCCGCCGACGATCTCAAGCGTCGTCTGGCCGATGCCGATGCCGCGGTGATCATGAAGCTGGGGCGCAACTTTCCCAAGGTCCGTCAGGTGCTCGAAGAGCTCGGGCTGGCGGAGCGTGCGTTGTACGTTGAGCGCGCGACCATGGCCAATCAGAAAATCGTCCCGCTGGATCAGGTCGAGCCGATGTCCTCGCCGTACTTCTCGCTGATCATTGTGCCCGGCGAAAGGTGGCAAGGCTGATGTCCCGTCCAGTTCCGGCGATTGTCATTCTGGGCAATGGCAGCCTCGCGACTGCGCGCAAGATTGCGCAGCTATACCCTGGCGCATTGATCCATGGTCTGGCCGAACGGGTGGAAGGCGCGGACCGCGTCTATCACGAATTCGGCGCCACCTTGCGTGAGTTCTATCAGCAGGACACGCCGATTATCGCTCTGTGCGCGGCCGGGATCGTGATCCGCACCCTGGCCCCGCTTCTGTTGGAAAAAGGCGCCGAGCCGCCAGTGCTGGCCGTGGCTGAAGATGGCAGCGCCGTGGTGCCGCTGCTCGGTGGCCTCGGCGGTGTGAACGTCATGGCGCGCGAGATTGCCTCCGGTCTTGAGGTCGCCGCCGCCATCACCACCAGTGGTGAGTTGCGCTTCGGCACCTGTCTGCTCAATCCACCCAGCGGTTACGCCCTCGGCGATCTGGAACTGGGCAAGCGCTTCGTCTCGGATTTGCTCGCCGGCCAAAGCGTACGCGTCGAAGGGGCTGCGCCGTGGCTGGCGCAGGCGCAGTTGTCGCAAGATCCTCAAGCGCATCTGTCGATCCATGTCGGCCATGCCGAGCGGACACCGGCGGCCAATGAATTGATGATTTACCCGCGCAATGTGTTGGTGGCGGTGAGCGGTGAGGTGACGGGTCTGCCAGGCGCGATTCGCACGGCCCTGCATCAAGCGAAAATCGCCGTGCAATCGGTGGCGTGCCTGTTGGCGAGCGATCTGAACATGGCCAGCACGGCATTGCGCGAAGCGGCACTTGAACTGGGTGTGCCTCTGCGGTTTGCGTCAGTCAGCGGCGGCGTTAGCGAGTTGTCCCGCCACACCGTGCCGAACGCTACCATCGTGTCAGCGGATACCGGCATTGCCATCGCGGTGGCCACTCAGCCGCTGGACGTTGCGCAGATCGGCCGTGCACGCGGTCGTTTGGCGGTAATCGGTCTGGGCCCTGGCGCCGCCGAACTGATGGTGCCAGCGGTCAAGGCCGAACTGGCCAGGGCCACCGACGTACTCGGCTACGAAACCTACGTGCGCATGGCCGGGCCGTTCCGTGAAGATCAGGTGCTGCATTGCACCGACAATCGCGAAGAAATGCAGCGTGCCCGTCACGCCTTCGAGCTGGCGGCGCAAGGCCGTTCGGTGATTGTGGTTTCGTCCGGTGATCCCGGCGTGTTCGCCATGGCGGCGGCAGTGCTTGAAGCGTTGCATGAGTCGAGTGAGCCGAGCTGGCACAGCGTCGATCTGGAAATCCTGCCGGGTGTTTCCGCTTCGCTGGCGACCGCTGCGCAGGCCGGTGCGCCGTTGGGGCATGACTTCTGCGTGATGTCGCTGTCGGACAACCTCAAGCCTTGGGCGATCATCGAGAAGCGCCTGGACCTGGCCGCCGAAGCCGATCTGGCGCTGGCGTTCTACAACCCGATCTCCCGCGCGCGGCCATGGCAACTGGGCCAGGCGCTGGAAATCGTCGGCCGGCATCGCACACCGGAAACAGTGGTGGTACTGGGTCGCGACATTGGCCGTCCTGGTCAGACGCTACGGGTTACCACGCTCGGCGAACTGACCCCCGACCAGGTCGACATGCGCACCATGGTGCTGATCGGTTCCTCCACCACCTGCGTGTTCCCTCGTGCCGAGGGTGGCGAGTGGGTGTATACGCCTCGTTGGTACGGCGACAAGCCTGCCTCCTGAACCTTAGCGGCCCCGCGTGGGCCGCTTTTCACTTAATACATTCCCGTCTGCTGGTCGGCACTTTCACTTTGGCGTTGATGCGTCATTTATTTCACCAGTCGTTGTGGGATTTATGACTCTCTCCACGAAGAATTAATACTGTTTTCTGTCGCTGCTTTCTTCCTTTATCTAGTGCTTTTTTTGCAGTCAAAAACTTCGGCGTTGTGCATGAGTCACAACGCCGCCTGTTTGCTGATGGTCCCGGCGATTTTGTTTGTCTAAGTGTGCTTATTTAAGTCGGCAATATAAGGTTTTATTTATTTCAAATTTGATTGTATTGAAATTAATTGAATTTCTTCTGGTTTGAAGTGCCCGCTTTTACGATTTAGTTTTGTCTCCTGTGAAGTAGTTGCTTCACGTATTGATCTGGTCTCGTTCAGAAATACGAAATGGTTGACGTTGTCGTCGAGCGGTATTTGCGCGGCTGTCTTACGGAATCTAATTGCATACATTGAAGCTGGAGAGTGTCTTGTTTAATAGTCATTTGGATGTTTCGTATATCGGTGAATATGTAAAGTTCGCAAAACTTTTTAATCTTAAAGATCTTGAGCAGGCGTTAATCTCGCACAAAGGTACCGACGAGTACGACGCCGTCTTCAGGTATTACTCAGGCTGTATCGACTTGCTCGATTCGCCCCGGATGCTGGAACCGCTTGGCCTGTTGAAGCAAGCATTGGCATCTTTTGTCGGGCCTGCCGGTCGACAACGACGAACGACTGAGTCGCTTCCTCCCGAGAGCGCGGCCCCCGACGTGACAGACATCTACGAACGGCTCGAAGGTTTCGAGGCTCGTTTGTCGAACGGTACGCAGCAGTTGCTGATTCCCAAAACAAACGTTCCTGACAATCTGCATTTTGTCTGGCTCGGCGGTGGTATGGGCGATATCCAGCGCGACTACATCAATATCTGGAAGCAGACATTGTCTGGGCAGGGTTACACCCTCAAACTCTGGTACGACAGCGATGCATTGCTGGCCTACGAAACCAATCGGATTATTGTCGAGGCAGCCAAGTCTGACGCCATGCAGAATGGCGGGCAGGCCAGTAGTAACGCTGTTGAGCTAGGCGACAAGTATGAAGAGCGGGTCATCGCTCTCAAGCAGCAAATGTTTGCGCACATTAATAAAGCGGTAGAGCGCGGCGAGAGCGCCGACAACGCCAGGATCGATCTGTTGGTTCGAGCCTATAGCCAAGATGAAGGGCGGTTGAAAGTACTAAGGGAAAAAAACCGCCAGAGTCTGTTGTCGCTGAAAGAAGGCGCTATTGTTCTTCGCGATCTCGCCACCGAGGCGACACCGTTGTACTTGCAGGACATCTACGAGCGAGAAATCAGCTTGCGTGGCAACTTTGCTGCCGCCTCCGATATTGTTCGCGCCGAGGCACTGTTCGCCGACGGTGGCAGTTATGCAGACGTCGATTATCTGCCTCCGCTGTTAGAAAACCTGGGCGGGGTGGATATCAGCCGGTTTGGCTCGGATGCACGCCTGGGTGTTTTGCAACTGATACTTGACCACAGCCCTGAGTGGATGCCGGGGCGGCAGGTTATACGCAGCAAGTACACAAACTATTTCGAGCAAATTCCCCTGGAGCACCGTGAGGCGCTGGAGAATTTTGCCAAGAGCCGCCCTGATATCAGCAGTGTTTTCCGGCGCCCGGTAGAGCGCCAGGTGCGACCGGATGAACTGCGTGCTGTCGTCGTAAACAGCACGTTGAGTAACGCGTTCATGATGGCTCATCCCGGGTCAGCAATGCTCAAGGCCATTCTTGACCGTTTCAGGCTTAACTATGAGGTGGTTGATGCCACCGGCCGGTTAGCCATTGAACGAAAGATTGCGCTTATCGACGCTCAGGCAGTCATTCAGGTTGCCAAGGAGGTGGTCGAGAAAAAGTTTGGGCCCTTACATGAACTGTCGGGTGAGGAGGAAATAGCGGTCAGTTTTTTGATGGAAGCTGCCGCTACTTACTATAGCGACGGTATCCGTCCGCAGAGTGAAGTAACCATTTATCTGACTGGGCCGGCTGCGATGCGCGATGGGCTGGCGGATTACGAAAAAAAGCATTTCACCCCACGGGGCGCTGAAGCTTCGAGAGCTGAAGTTTCCATACCACCCATCGCAACCGTCAACCTGGTGACCGAGGAGGAGCTGGATCACTCCTGGAAGGAGAACGAGAGCGACACGGCTCAATGGCTGAATAGAGAAAAGCAGCGTTGGGAGGCCGGGAAGTTCAAAACCCGCTATGCCGGTGATGTCACGCAGCTGCTCAAGTACCAGAGCATTGATTTCGAAGAAGGCTGGCCGGTCATCGAAGGTCGTCATGTGTTGATCACCGACCTGTTGCAGCAACTGGCTGATGATCTCGGTGAGCCATTTCGCCAGGCGATGAGTCAGCGCCACAACGGCAGCGTGACGTTTGAAAAGTCATTGTCCCTGAGCTTCGATGACCGGCAAGCGATCATCGCTCAGGATGCCAGCATCCGCCCCCCCCCGCTTCCCTCCTGGACACGGAGACACAAACTCTGTCGATGGATGAACTGCTGAGCCAGGTCGGCAAAGACCCGCTTCTCACGGTGAACCTAAACCCGCTGCAACGTCTTTTGCTGGGTGGCCTGTTGGGGGTCAATGCACTGGATAACCAGCATTTTTACGCCGCTAGTGCAATGCTTGAAAACCTTGCCAATACGATGTCGGAGTTGGGGGTCAGCCACCGTTACGGGATCATTGAACGGGAGCTGTTCAAGCAACGTCACCCGGCTTTCCTTGCTGGTTTGACGCGTGCTTCCAATCCGCCCGTGGCCCTGTCCGAAACCAGTGTCGAACTCAAGAAACAGGCACTCGAACGTCCGCTGACCCTGCAGGAGTGGGGACGGTTGGTTGCCAAAATTCAGCAAGCGTCGAAGCTCGAATACCGCGACCGGATTGGCGAACGAATCGGTGAAGTGCTGGAGAGCTTTGATCACGGCAGTTTCAAATTGGTGCCCCAGGATTTGTTGCTCGAAGGAGCGGGCGACCGGGTTGCTGGACGCTGTTACCCGCTGGCGCTGGCCATGGCTGCTGCGCTCCACAAAAACAGCACCGCGGCCAACAGCTTGCGGGAACGCTTTTACCTGGCAGTTACAGAACCTGAAGCCGCCGACTCAAGGGCGTTTTTGAGCATGATCGAGGAGCTGCGTGACGCCCCTGTCAATGAAACAGGCACGCCATTGATGCGCTCCGAGCTGACTGAGATCGTAGCGATGCTGGAAGAAAAAACGGCCACCACCACCGTGATGCTCAACTCTGACAACCACTCGATGCTGGTTGCAAAAACGCTAGAGGGGCCGCATAGCACATACCTGCTCTACGATCCGAATTTCGGGATCTTCGAGTTTGCGACTGCCTCGGAGTTCGGTGAGGCGCTGACGCATTTTTTCATCCGCAAGGAGATGGCAAGGTATTACGCCGCTTTTGGGGATGTGGCGCGTCCGACCTTTGATCTGATTGAACTCAATGGTGCCGGGCTGAACGCCACGGTGCTTGCGTCCGGTGTTCAGGTCTCAAGCCTGTCGGAGCCAGGCGCGTTGCCGGAGCAAACGGCGCCGCGGGTAAGACAACGGCTGGCCAGTGCCCGGGGGCAGTCGCTGGTCAACAACACGACGCTGGGCAGTTCATTGCTGGAACTGGACGCTCACTGGTGGGGTGGGCAGATCGCGCAGGCGACACGGCAATTGCAGGAGCAACACGGGCTGGCGTCGGATTCTGTTGCGTTGTTCGAGACACTGGAGATAACCCCAGCAGGGGAATACAAAATCAGTCTGGTCAACACCGATGCCGGGCAGACCATTGAGCGTGTCACCACCAGCGATCACCGGTTCCTGAGAATTAAAAACTTCCTTTCCGAAACCTTCCATTCATTGGCCGCTCGCCCGCGTGCGCCGGTCAATCCGCTTGATCCGACGGACGCCGGCAGCGTTCATACGCTCAATGCCGGGTTCACCGTACAAGCCTTGATGAACGTACTGCGTCATCACGAGACTGCAGCGAGCGGTGGTGACAAGGCCCTGACCACCGCTATACGCCTGCATGCCTACGTCAACTATGCCCAACTGGCCCATGGCAACGTGGTGGATTTGATTGGCGTTGTGAAACTGGTCCGTCAGGCACTGGACGATGAAAAGCTGATCGCCCGCACCAGCGCACCGTTGGTGCAAAAGGCCTTGGGGCATATCGCCAATGAAGGCGTCGGTACTGTGCTGGGGCTGGTGAATGTCGGGTTTGATATTTATCAGCTAAGCCACGCCACCAATGAGATTGAAAAGGCGCAGTTCGGGACGCAGTTGGCCTTTGACTCCGCGAGTGCGGTGGTAGGCGCAGCCGGTCTGGGGGCAGCCCTGGCTGGCGCGGGTACGGTGGCCTCGGTGCTGGGGGGCGCCGGGGTAATTCTTGGCGGGTTGGCAGTAGGCGTTACTGCGCTGGCCGAAGGTTTTGCGACGATTGCGGAGGAAGCCAAGGAGGTCGCGCTGTTTTTTGATGGGCTTGAAAAGTCGTATGTACAAGGCGGCTATTACCTGGACAAGGCGTTGAATGCCTGGATTGCGCATCCCTTGGTTGTGTTTGCCGATTTGGATTTGCGCGCATCCACCGTCCATTTCGACAGCCCGAAATTGTTCCCCCTTCGGGACCATTTCGGGGTCCCGGATTTCGATGTGGATTACAACCGAGCCATCGATATTCGTCAGGGACTTGAGTTGCCGGACTCGGCGAGTTTCTCACCACAGGCAGGACAGACGATCGTTCTGCCCTGCAGACCCAAGACCTGGTACGGCTACGAATACAAGTTGCTGCCGTTTGTCACGTTTCGTCATGCCGGCGGGTACGACACGGCACGTCGACTGGAGAAAAAGAACAAACAGGGGCAATGGCAGTTTCTGTTTTCGTTCTATTCGTTTCCCGGCGAGTACGTGGTCAACCGGCTGAACCCGGTCTACAAGCCAACGGTATTCAATGTTCGTCTCGATAACGTCGAGCGTTCACTGGCGGTACCTGCGCTGCCGAACGTGTGGCACGGGCTGGTGTCCTATCGGGTAGAAGGCGCAGGAGCTCAATGTTCCGTGCTGCTCAATCCCGGGGTGAGCCTTGAACTCGTCGCACCCGGTCACATTGCTATGCAATGGGTGCTGCTGACTCCATGGCTGGCGGAGACAGACATCCGGATAGAAGCGGGGGGACACCTTGTTTCGTGGGCGCTGGATGTGACGTTCAGTGGCGGTGGCGTTCACCATGTGTTGCTCAAGCTGTCGAACAACAAAATCGTGCGTGTAGATCTTGCTGCCTGTCGGCTGGAGGTTGTCGAAGAAGAGGCCGATCCGGCCCTCGGGGAACAAGCGTTGCTGGATCACTTCAAGACACTGACCCATGAACATCGCCTGGTCACGTCTTACACCCCCGTTCGCAACTTCGTGGTGCCGTTCGAAAAGCCGGACGAACCCAGGACGGTAGTCGCGTATTACGACTCGGCACAGGATCGTTTTCTGTACATCCGCGACCCGAATGTCCTGTTGTCCGATGAGGTGATATTGGGCGCGGTGTTGGAGGATTCGGCTTACTTCTATCACCCCGAGAGTTTCGATGTCTGGCAGGTCGATGCGATCACCGGGACGCTGGTTCAGCACTATCGTTTGCTTGTTAGAGCTAACCTGGCGATTGTCCGCTGTGAGGCCGTGACCAATGGCGGCATTCAGATCGTGCAGCAGCTCACTGGAAAGGACGGCCAGCGCGATGAACTGACCTATGTGATCCATGACCGGGCCGTGTTGCTCAGCTCGATCACCCGCGGTCAGGATCCTGCACTGCAGGCTGTTTTGGAGGCTGACACGCTGACGGACTGGAAGCAGGTACTGGGCTACTATCACTTGCCGGTAGAGTCCTCCAATACAGTGAACTGGCGTCCCGGTGCGCTGGTTTCGATTTGTTGGCAGATCGATGAAAAGTGGCGGGATCTGGTTTGGGTGCGCAGCAGTGATGGGTTGATTATTCGTGCACCTTCCAGGCGTCACCGTGAGCGGGGATGGGCAGACTCGATCAAGGCCTTGAATGATCTTGTGCTCATTGCTCCCGCCCGTGTCGAGGGCGAAGTGTTCGTTACCTACGACAAACTTCACCAACGCCTCATGTGTCAGCAAAGGTCGATGGTGGATGGTCGCGCACAATGGTCGTCCAGCAACATCTCCCCCCCTGGGCTGAAAAATGTTGTCGCCGTTGAGCAGGACTATCTCGTCCTGACCGACTCTGGTCTGTTCTTTAACATTATGCCGGACGGGAATCTGAGACTCGGCGGGCTGACCGAGCACTGGTTCAAGGATCAAACTCAATGGTGGTCGGCGCTGGCAACGGTTGCGTTGCAATACCCGGTGCCGAGTTTTGCCATCCTGGGTTTGACCGGTTTCAAGGCCGGTTTGTGCGCCTGGTACTTGGGTGGTCGGCTGCTGCTCGCTGAAATGGGGCACGGCAAAGAAGTACGGTTGCTGAGTATTACTCCAGACAATCAGGCCACCTGGCTGTTCGATCTTTCTACCGGCAAGATTGTCCGTCAGGTTTTTATCGATCCAGACCACTTGAACACGGCATTTGCCCAGGGAACGAAACTGTTACTGGCTGAGGCATTGCCAGCCCCGACGCAGGAATGGGCGAGCTGGACCTTTAGCGACGTAACAGTGGAAGGCTCTGGCCTGAGGGCAACGACGCTTGAAGGTGTGGAGGTGGATTTACAGTACAACGAACCGGTACGGATTTCGGGCGTTAACAGCCATTGGGTTGCTGCACTGGAAGGTGAATTGAGTGAGGGCCTGGCGGCGCTGGCGAACGAACATCGATGCGCCGATTTTCTGTCCGTCAAAGATCCTGACTACCAACAATGGTACGTGGTCCGGACCGGACGGTTGATCCGCATTCCGAAGACCGCTATTGCTGCGCAATTCACGCTCGTCGGCACCCAGCATCAAACCAATGTGATGCTGCATGACAGCGGGGATGGTTTTTTGCACACCTATCCGCAAAGCAACAGGGTCGGGCCGCTCGACTATGTCCAGCGAAACGCCGAAGTACTGGTGGTCGAGGGGTCGAAAACGCGTACGGACCTGCTCCCGTTGATTGCCGATGATGTCAGCATCCTGGTGCTCAAACTGGGTCAAGGTTCAACGACCTGTCGGCTTACCAGAGCCGTGTGGTTGAAACTTGAATCGGTCATTGTCGATTGCCGCCATTCGCTCGACCACTCGCCATCGGTTCCGGGAAAACTGATCTGGGATATCGTGGTTGCGGATCAGTTGTGGGCGAGCCGGGTCGATGAGCAACTGGTGATTGTGGATGCGGACAGCGGACACAGCTTGATCTTTCGCGACGTGTTCTCGACCGATGTCGTTTTGCACCGGAACGTATTTCTGGCGATGAGCGGCTATCAGTCTTTCGCGGTGTCAACACTGGTAAGTACCCTGGTTGCCAGGAAGGGCAGCACGAGCAGTGTGTTACTCAAAGACATTTTGCCCACCGCAATAGTTGAAAAAATAGAAGATTGAGTTCTGACAGCCATTCACACATTGAACCTGTTCGATGTGTGAGTGGCTGTCGGCTTTTTTCATATGGATATGAAAATGAAAAGTACACCTACCGGAACACTGAATCAGACTGACACTTTTTCCACGCCGTTTGATCGCCGCGAGTTGGAGTTTGCGTTGAGCGGCTTCAAAGAAATGCCGGAGCACGCAGCGGCCTTGCGTTACTTCGATGGTGCTACCGAAGCGTCGAGTCTGGAGGCCCAACTGACGCCGATAAGTCTGTTGAAGGAAACGCTCGAATCAATAAACCCGAAAGGTTCGGCTGCCACACTGCAAAAAGTCCGGGATAAATTGACGAACTATTTACTGCGTTTGAGTACAACGGTCGAACTATTGAATACTGCCAAACCCGTCCCTAAAAAGTTGCACTTTGTCTGGGTGGGCGGCGGTATTGGCGCTATTCAGGGAGACTACATCAATGTCTGGCGGCAAATGCTTGCCCCGCAGGGTTACAGCCTCAACCTGTGGTATGACAGCGATGCTTTGCTGGCCCATGAGACCAATCGCATCATCGTCGAGTCAGCCAAGGCGCTGGGGACGATTTCTGCGCCACAAGGAACAGTCGATACGCCTGCTGCGCTGGCCCGTCGTTACATCGAGCGAACTCGAGTGTTGCGACAGCAGATGTTCGAGCATATCCAGACTGTCACCCAGGCGGGCGGGAGTGCCGATCAGGCGCGGATCGATCTTTTAGTCAGTGCCTATGGCCAGGATGAAGGTGCGCTCAAGGCGCTCAAGGCCCGCAATCTTCAATCTCTGCAACACGTGGAAGTTGCCCATCGAGACATTCACGTAGAGCTTATCGATCAACCGTTGTTCGATATTTATGAACGCGAAATTTCGTTTCGCACCAACCTGGCGGCGGCATCCGATATCACACGTTTACAGGTTCTGAACGTCGAGAGTGGAACCTATCTTGATGCTGATTTGCTGCCGTCTCTGCATAAAGTGCTCGGTGGTGTGGATCTCGCCGCCTTCAGTGCCGAAGAACGTATAGGTGTGATGCAGGTATTGTTCGATCACAACCCGACAATCCTTCCGAATCGGGGGCAGGCCTATGCGGATTTTCGCCCCAAGGTGCCTGAACAACACAGAGAGGCGATAACAGCATTTGCCAAAAGCATGCCGTCCCTCAGCGATATTTTTGCCCCGTTCAATGACGTCATGGTTGCGTCGAACGGTCTGCGTGTCGGTAATAAAAACACGCCTGATTCGATGACGAATCAAATCAAGACGCCATTCAACGGATTATCCAATGCCCTGTTGAGTGGTCATGCGGGTTCTGCGCAACTCGCCGCCGTTATGGAAAAAATTCGCAGCAACTATCAGTTCCTGGACCGGGTCGTTGCGCAGGCGTTGAGCAGCAATGTATCGCTTCAGGATCGCCAGGCATTTCCCGATCTGATTATCCGGGAGCTGGAGAAACAACACGGTCCGATTTCAAGCTGGAAGGCAAATCTGCAAAGCCTCAACAGTTTTTTGCAGGCGATCAATGACTATGATGCCGATGGCATCAAATTCGGTGCCCAATCGGCCATTGCGATGAGCGGGCCGACGGCGGTATCCAGCGGTTTGGGTGACTTTGTCGAAGACCATGCGGTGCTTGAAAGCCGCCAACTGATCAGCGACAAGGTTGACCTGTTCGACGGCTTTAACCTCGCCACCGAAGAAGAAACCCATCACAGCTGGAAAGACAATGCCAGGACTGAGGCGGCCTGGTTCGAGCTTGAAACAACAAAAGCGGGCCAGGGCGGCTATAAGGCCCATTTCAAAGGCAACATCACTGAGCTGCTTAAAGGTCAGCTTATGACGTTTGAAAAGGGTTGGCCTGTGATTGAAGGCCGCCCGGTTTTACAGACCGACATCTTGCAGCAATGGGTGGATGACCTGGGAGGCCCCTTCATCAGGGCCATGAACGAAAAACTCAGTGGCGACCTGAGCTTCGATAAGCCTTGGTCCCTGAGCTTCGATGAGCGTCAGCGGATCCTGGCGCAAGCCCGTGTCGAACTTCCGGTCTCGCACGGTTTTGAGCCGATCGGTAACTTGAATGAAATGATTGTCCGTATTGGCCACGGCTCTCTGCCGCTTGATCAACTGAGCCCGGTGCATCGAGTACTACTCGGTGGGCTGTTCGGCGCGCAGACGCTGGATAATGCCGGGTTCGACGATGCCTGGCAGCACACCCGAACCCTCGCGCAGAGCACCGCCGACCTGGGTTTCGCCCAGCGTTATATGGCCATCGAGCAGGCCTTGCTCGCACGCAGGCATCCTGCATTCGAAGCCGGGTTTGCAGCTGCCCAGGCAACGGTTGAGCCATCGAAGAACAGCGCTCAGGTGCTCAAGGCCCTTGCGTTCGAGAAGCCGTTGACGTTGCGCCAATGGGGCGAGCACATAGCCCGCATCAGGTTTCAGGCCCAATACGAGCTGCGTCACCACATCTTTCAGCGCAGCGCCACGGTGCTGGAAACCTTCATCGCGCAAGGTGCTTCGACGGGGAGGTTGATGCCTCAAGGATTACTGGTCAGGGGTGAAGGCGATCCCGGAAGGCGCTGTTATCCACTGGTGTTGGCCATGGCGGCAGCCATCGAAAAGGGCCCCGCAGCCGTGGACGCTTTGAGCGGCCGGTTGGCCAATGCGAACCTTGCACCCGATGCCAATGAAACCCATGCGTTTCTGCGAACCCTCGATGAGCTGCGAACTGTGCCAATGGCGCGGTCGGGCACTTTATCAGGAGCGTCCCGGCTGGATCAGGTCATGCAGACACTGGATACCAGGACTTCCACCAGTACCTTGATGCTCAACACCGAAAGCCATTCCATGCTGGTGGCAAAAATCGTCGACGGCGAGTCGAGTACCTACCGCTTCTACGATCCGAATTTCGGTGTCTTCGGATTTGACCAGGCGCAGGACCTGCACCGTGCTCTTGAGCAGTTTCTGAGCATTCCTGAGCTGGCCAAACTCTATGAGATCAGTCACCTGACGGAAGCGACGTTCAACCTCGTCGACCTCAATGGCCCACGTATCGCCGATCTGGCGCTGCCGTCGCAGATCAATGTGTCGGGTTTGCTGAGCCATGATCCGATCAGCACCGGTGTAACGGTGGCACCATGGGAACATCACGCTGCGTTACGGGCCCGTTCATTGGCGGAAAACGCCCGACTGGGGCGTGGACTGAACGAACTGGACGCCCGTCACTGGGCGCAGCAGATTCAGCACAGCGCTGATCGCCTCCACGCGGAAAGTAACCTTGGGCGAGACTTTGTTCCGGTGTTCGACAGTGTGCGAGAGGTATCGGGTGGACACTATGAAATCAGCCTGGTCAATCTCAAGGACCCCACGCTCACCGTCAGAGTGTCAAGCACCGACGGAGTTCTGTCGCGGATCCGCTCCTACCTGACGGAGACCTTCCAGACGCTGTCGGTCAAGCCGTCCATACCGGGCAAGGTTGACCCGACCGATGTCAGCGCCGTGCATACCTTGAATGCGGCTTTTACGGTTCAGGCGCTGCTGGTGGCGCTCCAGTCCCATGAGCAAATCAGCGACATCAATGAAGACCGGAGCCTGACGACTGCCGTGCGAATGCACGGGTACCTCAGTTACGCGCAACTGGCCCATGGCAATCTGCTCGACATCGTGGATCTGGTCAAACTGTTCAGGGTGGCGTTAAACGATGCACCGCTGGTGGCCCGGACCACCTCCTCGGTAGTGGTCAATGCGCTGGGACATATTGCCCGGGATGGTTTGGCCACGGTGATGCAACTGGCGACTCTGGGTTTCGATATCTATCTGCTGGCCAATGCCAAGGACGATCTGCAACAGGCGCAATACGGCACACAGTTGGCGTTCGATTCGGCGGGGTTGGCACTGTCTGTGGCCGGCATAGGCGCCGGCCTGGCCGGTGCCAGTACGGCGGCTGCGTTTCTTGGCGGGGCCGGTGTGATTCTGGGCGGGTTGGCCATTGGCGTGAGCGCGCTGGTCGAAGGGTTCAACGGCACATTGGAGCGAGGACGGCGGATCGGTCAGTACCTGAACCGCGTCGATAAGGCGTATCGCTCGGGCGGTCACTCGATCAGGGAGGGCGTGTTTTATCCGAACCCTTATGCGCTCATCCGCGAGATTGATTTACGCAACCAGCGACTGACGTTCGGCAGTCAGGAAATTTTATCGGCCAACACCTCTGCGCTGCACCCGCCGAATCACAATCTTGATCGTTCGAAAGCCATCAACATTCGACAACACCTCGAGTTGCCGGAGCATGCGGCTATTGGCGATTTGACGACCTTTCAGGCCATTGTCCTGCCGTGTGTGGCCAACACCTGGTTCGGTTTCGATTACTCGGCCCTGCCGTTTTCGACCACGCGTTCCGAGCATTTTGAAACTGCGCTGAAGCTGGAGTACGACGCAGCAGGCAATCGCCAGTTCTGGTTTACCTTTTACAAGTTCCCCTCCGAATACATCATGCGAGACTTGAATCCGATAGAAGGCGAGACGACGATCAGTGTCTTGCTGGATCAGGAGCCGCGTTCGTTGCTGGTGCCCGAGCTGCCCAAGATGTTGCACGGCAAGCTGTCTTACAGGATTGAAGGGGTGGGTGGTCATTGCGCGCTGACACTCACTCCGGGCGTGCGTTCGGTCAATCTGTCACTGGCACAGAAGGCTCGCCCCATGGCCTGGACGCTGCGTGCGCTCTGGTTGAGCGAAGAGGATATCGTTGTCGGCGAAGGCCTTTTGAAGATAGGGGCTGTCGACGTTCACGTCATGGGTACGCCTGAATTGGTTATCCAGACTTCGCATCACTCGTTTCGAGTTGACTGGGCGAAACAGCAATTGCTGCTCGAAGAGCTGGAGAGCGACCCGACTGTCGACACGGCGAATATCCAGGCCCGAGTCAGGAAACTGGCCCGCGCCAATCGTTTGGCCAGCCCGTTCACAGCGGTACAGAATTTCCCGGTTCCGTTCGCAGACCCACAAGAACCACAACTCACCACGGCTTTTTATGAGCAGGCCCGTGATCGTTTTATCTACGCTCGCGACCTCCCATCAGCACTGGCGAACCAAGCCAGGCTGGGCGCGGTTATGGGTGGGCAGGCGTATTTCTATTGCTCCCGGGAAGCACTCATCTGGCGCTCTGACGTGGTCACCGGGCGGGTCAATCGATTCTATAGGCTGATGGATCCGGTGCCCGGTTCGAGCATTTCGGTGTTCCAGGTCCTGGGGCAGGGGGTCATTCGGATTGTCCAGCAAGTGACCCAGCGCACTGGGCGTGAAGCCGAGGTGGTTTACCTGTTGGGTGAGGACGAAGTCTTGCTGCTGGCGATTGCAGGTCATCTGACCGACCGTCAGCAAGACCTGCTGCTCAAGGGCGCCATGCCGGGGTGGTCGAACTTCTTGTGGGATTACGAACTGCTGGTCAAGGACTCGAAACTTTGGCCTTTGACCCAAGTGAAAGTCGTGGATTATCAGCCAGCGGCGTTTGTCTCGATAACACCTTTGACACAGGGCAGAAAGGATCCGGTCAGCACGTGGGTCCGTGCTGCCGATGGCCTGGTGATTCGTCCCAATGTGCCGCAGGTTGAGGGGCCGGGCGGCGCGGTCAGCCCGATGTTGCTGACACCCGCGACCAGCACGGGCGATACCGTCCTGTTCTTTGACAAGCGCAATCGGACCCTCTATCGCCAGAAGATCGGGATGACCGTCACCGGTGTGGATGCCCAGGCTGAGCCTATCGGGCCCTGGAATGTGATTGAAATCATCGCCAATGAAAAACGCTACGTTGCGTTGACCAGGGACGGGCTGTATTTCGATATCAACGAGCAAGGGCAGTCGCAGCTGGCCGGAGTCAACGAAGACTGGCTGGAGGATGCCAGAGGGCCGTTGGGCCTTGGCTTTGAGTTTTGGACCGACGTTGAGGCGCTTGCGAAGGCGCATCAAGCGTCGAGCTTTTCGATTCTTGGTCTGGGTAACGGCGTACGGGATGAAAAACTGTGTGCCTGGTACGTCGACCATCGATTGCTGATTGCTGATTGCTGATGTGGGCCCTGGCAAGGTAGTGCAGTTGGTGGCAACGACGCCAGATGAGGAGGCGGGCTGGCTGCTGGATGTTTCCGTTGGGCAACTTTACCGCCAAGCGTTCCTTGAGCCTGAAAAACTATCGACACTCTTTGATAATGGTCTGCAGCTTCTGCGGCAGGACCTGTTGCCTGTTCCACAAAAGGTCTGGCCCGAATGGTCTTTTGCGCAGGTATGGACACATGGCCCCGGTCTGCGAGGGCGGACGCTTGAAGGGGTTGAACTCGAGATGATGTTCGGTGAACCGGCACTTATTGTCGGCGTCACGGGAGACTGGGTTCTGGCAAAACAGGGTACGAATGACCCTTACGATGCGGGTGTGAGGCACGCGTTGAAGGCGCTGGTGAGCAAGCATCCCCACGAAGCATTTGTATCGGTTGGCGGTTACTTGGGCTACCAATGGTACGTCGAGGGCATCGATCGTGTGGTGGGTGAGGTCAATACGAGCCTGGAAACCCGACTGCTGGGTGTTCGAAACAAAACTGTTGCCTTGCTCCATGAAACGCCCAGCCAACGGACATACAGCGCTTCGAGGGATGTGTGGCTGGAGAACAGCGTTGCACGTCGTGAAGCCGAGGTGTTGATGCTGGAATTTCAGGGTGAGCTCAATGACGTTATGCCGTTGATACCTGACGGCGTTACCCAGTTGATCTTGAGTTATGGGCCCAGAGCGATCAGCTGCAACGTATCGAGTACTGTCTGGCAGCGGCTTGAATGCATTGTGGTTGATTGTCGTCGTTCGTTGAGTGCTGAGTCACTGATGCCTGGCACATTGATTCTGGATACCGGGCCGCAGGATGTGTGGCGGGTCAGCCTGGTTGAAAGGCAGTTGCTGCTCACCGACCCGAATACCGGACACAGCCTGATCTTGCGCAATCACCCCGACGATTTGACCGCGCGCCGTTCGATGAGTCTGAGTCTGCAGGTTCATGGCACCACAATGACCGTAACCCTTGATGAGTTGGTGCAGGCACTGGCCATCGATGGCGAGGACAGGCAGCTCGCCGCGCTAATGACGAAGGTGGGCGTCACGGAACCAGATAGCCCTTCACTCCGGTAAAGATGATCTGCGCCGCCAATGCGCAGACGAACAACCCCATCAACCGGCTGACGATCTGCAAACCCTGGTCACCGAGAATGCGCTCGATGCGGTTGGACAGATAAAGCACCACGCCGACCGTGAAACTGGCCAGGGCAATACTGAGAATGGCCGTGAGTTTGTCGTCCCAATGCGGCTGACTCACGCCCATCACCAGCAAGGCGCCGATGGTGCCGGGGCCGACCGTCAGGGGAATGGTCAGCGGGACGATGGTCACGTCCTGCTGCACGTTGTCGGTTTGCACTGCCGACTTGCCCTGAGCCATGCCCAGCGCCGAGATGAACAACACACTGCCGGCGCCGATGCGGAACGCGTCCACGGTGATGCCGAAGACACTGAAAATCACTCGCCCGAACAGGTACAGCAACACGCTGGACACCAGCGTGGCGGTGGCCACTTTCCAGGCCAGCCGGCGTTGTTCCTTGCGCGAATAACCGCGGGTCAGACTGATGAAGCAGGACAACACGAAGAACGGGCTGTAGAGCACTAGCATTTTCAGGTAAACGCTGAATAACACATGGAGCATGGTTTCGGCTCGCATCCAGAGACGGGTGAGTCGGAGTCTATCAGTTGGTCAAGTGTCTGTGGGTGTTGAGTTTGAAAAGGTATGGAATTGATTTTATTGACTTGTATTTAGTTGGGTTGAGTTTGATTGGTTAGTTGTGTTGGGTTGGTGTTGTATATGAAGTTACATGTTTTGGTTTGTCTGAGTTGGTTTGTTTGTTTATTGTTCTTTTCGACAAGTTCATGAGGAGCTTGCATTAATGTCGATAAGGAAGAAATTGTGAATAATATGTTTAGTGAAAGTCATATTGCTGCCTGTATAGAGAAACTACAGAGTTATGATCTGGGTGAGCCACTGCTTATTAGACCTCGTGGTTTGTTTGTGTCGGGTGAAGAAGTTGAAGTGCCGTCGAAAGGATCGGTCGTAGGCGAAGGCCTCATTAGTTTTAGCGGTAACCTCACCGGTATTAACCGCAGTGACGCGCAGAATGCTTTTCACTATGCGTCGCTTGTGGCAAACAAAAAGTTTCCATTGGAGCACCAGGGTAAAGAATGGTACGCGCTGTTCTGTAAAGTCATGGGTGAAACGGGTTGGATGACCATCAGCAAGTACTACAACGATCTGAACGTGTCGGGAACCAGTGTCCGCATGGACAAGCTGGTGCTGGAGATCCTTGCTTCGGTAGTCGCTGGCCTTACGGTACCGGGCCCGGCTACTGCACTGATGCTGAAAACCGCGGGTGATGCGATTGCCGCCCTGCAAAAACGCGATACCGCAATGACGCTTTATGAGCGCAACTTGCTGAAACAAGGTGTGGGTGGAGTAACGACCGGCTCGTGTATCGATGTTAACGGTACGACTGTTTTTGCCATTGGCGCAGTACGTTTTACACGCCGGAATTCATCGACAAAAGTAATGTTCGTCGATACGGATGTTCGTAACGTAGGTCTGTATCGCGGTGAGACAGCTTTCGAAAAGAATGATCTGCTGGCTGCGGCTACTCGAGAATTGATTGCATCGAAACTTGTGAAGTACTCGACTGATAAACTCGAATACGACATTTGATGGATGCCTGGAAGGGCGGTCGAAATAACGACTGTCCTTCTCTGTGTGGAGGTATTTAAATGAGATGTGATTATTCAGTATTGATTGTCGGGGCTGCGGTTTTGATGGTGCCCGAATCAGAGGATCTGACCACTTATGATGATATGGTCAATACGGTGTTGTATGCACAGTTGGCAGCCAATAAAAAAACAGAACTAGAGCCGGGTGTGAGTTGGTATGACACCTACATAAAAGTTCTGGATGGTATCTGGATGTGGCGCGGTAAAGCGCGCGAAGACTTGAATCTCCCTTCAGAGAGCGTTGAGTCGGCGGTTCAGTGGGCGGCCGCAGCGATGTCCAAGGTGGGGGCAGATGAAGGGCATGTGACTGCCGAAGTGTTGTCAAAAATTGTCAACGAATCGGACATCAACCCGGCAACCAACTTGTTGCGCAGCCATATGCAAAAAGTGTCCGAAAAGCAGTCTATCGAGGTGCCGGCACCTGCGATGGATGTTCGTTTGCTGGTGATCGTGGCGCCAACACCGACTTCGTTCAGCAGTGTTTGTATCGAGCTCAAAACCCATCAATTGCTGAGTTCCAACCCGTTGGCGCATCTCTATTGGGGCGAAGATGTACAAGGCATCATTAGCCGCCGTTACGTCCGGGCGAATCTGTCGGAAACGGTATATGCCCCTGTACGGGCTCAAATTGCTCTGAAGGTCAAGGACCGGATCGAGACCAATGTTGCAACGTTAACCCTGCACGACGATGCCTGCAGCACCACGCAGCCAGAGGAGATTCGGTCATGACGGATCTGATTGCACCACCGGCAGCGGTGGTTGGCGGCAGTATCGTGTCGTTCGCCAGCGATCTGCCTGCGTCGCACCGCGAAGACGTCTACATGAGCACGGCTTTTGCACAAAGAGTCACGCGCGATGCAATTAAGAATGGATTATCGGGAGACTGGTTCGACTACTACTGCAGGCAACTCCGTTTTGTGGGATGGGATGTGCCCACACCTCAAACGTTATCGCCCGGGCCTGCCGCTCCGATGGGCAGCAAGGCGATACAACGTATCCGGGAATCCATCGGTGATAGATTTTCCATACCCATCAGCCGCGCCCTGACAAAGTTGGAGCGCAATTCGCTGGCGCTCGAAACGTTTGAGTCCACGATCCTGAAGGGAGATATCGCCTACTTTCAGATGATTCCTTGCGTGAAGAACGGCGCGCACAAGGTGGATATGGCGGTCTATCACCGCAAGTTTTCGATACTGCGAAACATCTCTCGGTTCCTGTTCAGCAAAAATGAATCGCTTGAGCAAAAAAGCACCGAACAGATAACCACGATCACGTTCAACACGCTTCATTACGCCGAGTTTCGGGAGAAGGTAAAGAAGTCTGTGGTGTCCCAGTCCCTGAAATACTTGAGTGCTCTGGACATCTGACCGAGCGTTAGCCCGAGGGCTCTCAGATGGTCGACGCTGTGCGGTTCTGCTGATCCCGCTGCCCAACCCAATGCTCGATCAAATCGCGCAACTGCGACAGCTCGACCGGTTTGGCCATATGCCCGTCCATGCCGGCCTGGCGTGCACGTTCTTTGTGTTCGGCGAGGATGTGCGCAGTCAACGCCACCACCGGCGTGCGAATCCGCTGATTACCGACTTCCCAGGCACGCAATTGCTGAGTCGCGGAGAAGCCGTCGAGGATCGGCATTTCGCAGTCCATCAGGACCAGGTCATAACGCTGGGCTTTCATCGCCTGCAAGGCTTCTTCGCCATTGCTGGCGGTATCCGGTTGCAAGTTGAGCTTGCCTAGCATGCCGCGAATCACCTTGGTCGAGATGCTGTTGTCTTCGGCCACCAGGATGCGGAAATCGCTTGGCACCTTCACCGGTAAGGTCGGGCCGGTGGGCAGGTGTTGCGAGATGGAAAGGCCTTTGTTTCGCTGGTTCAGCTCGTCGGCCAATGTCGTCTTGAGGGTGTACCCGGCCACCGGTTTGGCGAGGATGCGTTTGATCCCGGAGTTGCGCGCGATGATCTTGCTGGGCGCATTGCTGATGCCGGTGAGCATGATCAGCAGGATGTCGTGGTTCAGGCTCGGGTCTTCCTTGATCTTGGCGGCCAGTTGCATGCCGGTCATGCCGGGCATGTTCTGGTCCAGCAGGACCACGTCGAAGTAATCGCGCAAGTGAGCCTTGGTGCGCAGCAGCGCCAGCGCTTCTTTGCCGGACGCTACGGCACTGACATTCAGGCCCCAGGCGCTGCACTGTTGCACCAGCACTTTGCGACACGTGTCGTTATCGTCCACCACCAATACCCGTGCACCCTGCAGTGGGCCATCGAGGTCCGACGTCGGGTGTTCGAGGCGGTCAGGGTCCAGCGGCAGGGTCAGCCACAAGGTGCTGCCCTGATTGGCGCCGCTCTTGACCCCGAACTCCCCTTGCATCAAGCGAATCAGTTGACGGGCGATCACCAGCCCCAGGTTGCCTCCCAAACGGGTGGCCGAGAGGAAGTGCTTGCTGTGCAGTTCGGCGTGCATCAATGCGTCGCGCTCTTCGGCGTCCATCGGCTCACCGCTGTCCTGCACGGCAATGCGCAAGCGCGGTTTGGCACTGCGCTCATCGAGCGCGACGACGATCAGGATTTCGCCTTCGTCGGTTTTCTTCAGGGCGTTTTCCAGCAGGCTCAGCAGGGTCTGGCGCAGGCGTGTAGGGTCACCGCTGATGACGCGCGGCACTTGCG
This sequence comes from Pseudomonas sp. F01002, assembly GCF_004402115.1. NCBI lineage: Bacteria > Pseudomonadati > Pseudomonadota > Gammaproteobacteria > Pseudomonadales > Pseudomonadaceae > Pseudomonas > Pseudomonas sp. F01002. Next base: position 538,977 of record NZ_SOPU01000015.1, read on the forward strand.
GCTGGATAAAGCTGATCAGCTCGACGTTCTGCTGTTCGGCCTTGGCGCGGAAGATGCTCAGACAATCTTCGATCAGTGCGTTGAGGTCGAACTGCACATCGTCCAGTTCGATCTGCCCGGATTCAAGCTTGGAGATGTCGAGAATCTCGTTGATCAGTGTCAGCAGTTCGTTGCCGGCACTGTGGATGGTCTGTACATAGTCGCGCTGCTTGACCGAGAGCGGTGTGCCCAGCAGCAGCTCGGTCATGCCCAGCACGCCATTCATCGGGGTGCGGATTTCGTGGCTGATTTTTGCCAGGAATTCGGCCTTGGCGTTGATCTCGGCGTTGCTGGCGGCCAGGTCGCGGCTGACGCTGAAACGGTCTTCGGTGATGCTGCGCTGACGTTCGCTCAACGCAATGCTCATCAACACGCCGCTGATGCAGATTAACCCCAGCAGCGTCATGATCAAGCCCTGCGGTGCGACCAGGGTCAATCCCAGCAGTGCCGGCAACATGATCAGAGTGCCAATGTTGAACACCACCATCGCCGCGACGAACAGGCGCGCCGGGCGATAACCTTTTTGCCAGTGATAGGCGCTGACGAACAACATGCTCAGGCCTGCCAGAGCGACCAGGGCGTAGGTCATGATGTTCAGCGGCAGCGTGTTGACGAACAACAGCAGCAAGCCGCAGACCACGATGAACAGAATGTCCCCCAGCAGCAGCTTGTTCAGCGGGTGCGGGCCGAGTGGGGCGAAGAAACGATAGGCGAACATCAGGCCGCACGGTGCCGTCAGCAGCAAGGCGAGGTAGGCGCCGGGTGTCTGCACCGCGTGCCAGTTCGGCAGCCAAGGCCCTGCCAGATTCAGCAACAGCAACAGGCTGAGCATCAACAATGCTTCGCATCCGGCCAGCCAGAAACTGCTGCGTGAGCGGGTATAGGCGTAGCGGACGAGGCTGTGCAGGATCAGCATCGCGATACAGCCGAACAACAGTCCGTAGATCAGCGTCTGATTCTGATTGGCCGCGGTCATGACCGCCGACTGCAGGGTGATGTAAGGCCTCAACTGATGGTCGGAGACCAGTCGCAGGTAAACGTCGAGAGGTTTTTCGTTTTGCGGCAGCGGCAACATGAAGTCGCTGCTGGGCAGTGGCCGTTCAGCCTGGGGCTGGCCGGTGCCGGTGTTCAGTTGCTCGATCAGCGTGTCACCGTCCAGCACATACAGATTGAGGTGCGACAGGTCGGGAGCAAACACCCGCAGCAACTGTTCATGCTTGCCGGGAGCGAGTCTGAAACGCAGCCATAACGCGCCATCGGGCTCGGCGGCGGTGAGGCGGTCGAGTTCAATGGGGCTGAATTGATTGGTGTAGCGAGCGGAACGGATGTCGCTGAGCTGCAGGTCACCCTGTTCGTCGAGCAATACCGCCCAGCCACTGCCTTGCGTGGCCTGGGCCGGGAGCATGCAGAGCAAGGTCAGCAGAGTGACGGTGAAACCTATGGCAATCCTGAGCCAGCGCACGGCGAAATCCCTTCGTAGGTTGATGCCAGAATATAACTATGCGCGGCGCCGGAATAGTCCGGCAAGGGCCCGAAGCCCTTGCCTGGTCCAATGGCGCTCTTATTCCTGATTTTCGCCACGCTCGCGGGTAATGGCACGGTAGCCAATGTCCTTGCGATAGAAACAGCCATCCCAGTCAATTTTGGCCGCCAGCTTGTAAGCCTGCTGCTGAGCGGCATCGACGCTGGCACCCATTGCTGTGGCGCAGAGTACCCGACCACCGGCTGTCACCACTTGACCGTCCTTGAGTGCAGTACCAGCGTGGAAGACTTTGCCTTCCAGTGCTGCAGCTGCATCGAGACCGTTGATGGCAACGCCTTTAGCGTAGTCACCAGGATAGCCGCCAGCCGCCAGCACGATGCCGACGCTCGGACGCGGATCCCATTGTGCTTCGACCTTGTCCAGGGCTTGCGCCAGCGCCGCTTCGACCAGCAACACCAGGCTCGACTGCAAACGCAGCATCACCGGTTGGGTCTCAGGGTCGCCGAAACGGCAGTTGAACTCGATAACTTTTGGGTTACCGGCTTTGTCGATCATCAGACCGGCGTACAGGAAACCGGTGTAGACGTTGCCTTCATCGGCCATGCCGCGCACGGTTGGCCAGATCACCAGGTCCATGACGCGCTTGTGCACTTCAGCGGTCACGACCGGTGCAGGGGAGTAAGCACCCATGCCGCCGGTGTTCGGACCGGTGTCGCCGTCGCCGACGCGTTTGTGGTCCTGGCTGGTGGCCATCGGCAATACGTTCTTGCCGTCGACCATGACGATGAAGCTGGCTTCTTCACCGTCCAGGAACTCTTCGATCACAACGCGCGAGCCTGCGTCGCCGAATGCGTTACCCGCGAGCATGTCGCGTACGGCGTCTTCGGCTTCGGTCAACGTCATGGCAACGATCACACCTTTACCGGCGGCCAGGCCATCGGCCTTGATCACGATCGGTGCGCCTTTTTCACGCAGATAAGCCAGGGCAGGCTCGATCTCGGTGAAGTTCTGGTAATCGGCGGTCGGGATCTTGTGGCGCGCCAGGAAATCCTTGGTGAAGGCTTTCGAACCTTCCAGCTGAGCAGCGCCAGCGGTCGGACCGAAGCAATCCAGGCCACGGGAGCGGAACAGATCGACGACACCAGCGACCAGCGGCACTTCCGGGCCGACGATGGTCAGGGAAACATTCTTCTCGGCGAAGTCTGCCAGCTGTTCAAGGGCCAGCACGTCGATAGCGACGTTCTCGCACTTGGCTTCAATGGCGGTGCCGGCGTTGCCCGGAGCCACGAAAACCTTTTGCACGCGCGGATCCTGAGCCACTTTCCAGGCCAGGGCGTGTTCACGGCCACCGCTGCCAATGATCAAAACATTCATTTCAAAAACCTCGGATGACGCTAATTCTGTTTTAGAACCTAAAGCGCTTCACGCCGTAGGAGGTCGCAATGAAGTCGGTAGATGCAAGGCGGAGTCGACCTCGATGAGCGGAGTTGCCTTTTGGCAATGAGCATCATCGAGGTCGGCTCCAACGCAGCAGATGCCGGCTTCAGTGCGGCCGTTGTCTGATTAGTGACGGAAGTGGCGCATGCCGGTGAATACCATGGCGATGCCGGCTTCATCAGCAGCGGCAATCACTTCCGCATCACGCATCGAGCCGCCTGGCTGGATCACTGCGGTAATGCCAACCTTGGCTGCGTTGTCCAAGCCGTCGCGGAACGGGAAGAACGCGTCGGAGGCCATCACCGAGCCTGCCACCTGCAAACCAGCATGTTCAGCCTTGATCGCAGCAATACGAGCGGAGTTCACTCGGCTCATCTGGCCAGCGCCGACACCGATGGTCTGACGGTTCTTGGCGTAGACGATGGCGTTGGACTTAACGTATTTGGCGACTTTCCAGGCGAAGATCAGGTCGTTGATCTCTTGCTCGGTCGGGGCACGTTTGGTCACGACTTTCAGGTCGTCGGCGCCAATCATGCCGATGTCGCGGCTCTGCACCAGCAGGCCACCGTTGACGCGTTTGTAGTCCCACGCAGCAGCGCGATCAGCCGACCACTCGCCGCAGACCAGCAGGCGCACGTTGGCTTTGGCCGCCACGATAGCGCGAGCTTCTTCGCTGACGGACGGGGCGATGATCACTTCGACGAACTGACGCTCGACGATAGCCTTGGCGGTTTCAGCATCCAGCTCGCGGTTGAACGCGATGATGCCGCCGAACGCCGACTCGGTGTCGGTGGCGTAGGCCAGTTCGTAAGCCTGACGGATGCCACCTTCGGCGTCCGGGCTGACGGCCACGCCGCACGGGTTGGCGTGCTTGACGATCACGCAGGCCGGTTTGACGAAGCTCTTCACGCATTCCAGCGCGGCGTCGGTGTCGGCCACGTTGTTGTACGACAGCTCTTTGCCTTGCAGTTGGGTCGCGGTGGCAATACCAACTTCGGCAGGCTTGGCTTCAACGTAGAACGCCGCGCTCTGGTGCGGGTTCTCGCCGTAGCGCATTTCCTGAGCCTTGACGAACTGGCTGTTGAAAGTGCGCGGGAACTCGCTGCGGCCTTCAGTGCTGAGGGTGTCAGCCGCCTGGTTCACGGTGCCCATGTAGTTGGCGATCATGCCGTCATAGGCGGCGGTGTGTTCGAAGGCCTTGAGCATCAGGTCGAAACGCTGAGCGTAGGTCAGGCCGCCGGCCTTGAGGCTTTCGAGGACGCTGGTGTAGTCGCTGGCATTCACCACGATGGCCACGTCTTTGTGGTTTTTTGCAGCCGAACGGACCATGGTCGGGCCGCCGATATCGATGTTCTCGATTGCGGTCGGCAGGTCGCAGCCTGGCTTGTTGATAGTCGCTTCGAACGGGTACAGGTTGACCGCTACCAGGTCGATCGGCTTGATGCCGTGCTCGTTCATGATGGCGTCGTCGATACCGCGACGACCGAGGATCCCGCCGTGGATTTTCGGGTGCAGGGTTTTCACCCGACCGTCCATCATTTCTGCGAAACCGGTGTAATCCGCGACTTCCACTGCGGCAACACCGTTGTCGCGCAGCAGCTTGAAAGTTCCGCCGGTGGAGAGGATCTCGACGCCCAGGGCTTCAAGCTCTTTGGCGAATTCGAGGATCCCGGTCTTGTCGGAAACGCTGATCAAGGCGCGGCGGATCGGCAGGCGGGTAGTCTGGTCGGTCATTTCAATTTCCATCAAAAGCAAAGGAGTCAGCAAAAAAGGCGACCGTTTTTACGCGGGCGCCTTTCTGGTTTGATTGAATGCTTACAGCAAATCGTACTGCTTGAGTTTCTTGCGCAGCGTGCCTCGGTTCAGCCCGAGCAGCTCGCTGGCCTTGGTTTGGTTGCCCTTGACGTAGTTCATCACGCACTCGAGCAGGGGAGCCTCGACTTCGGAGAGCACCAGGTTGTACACATCCGTGACGGCAGCGCCCTCAAGGTGGGCGAAATAATTGTGCAGCGCCTTCTCGACACTCCCGCGAAGGGTCTGACCTTCTTCGCTCGGCGTATTGAGGTGCTGTTTCAAATTCACGTTGTCGCTCACGGGTGTTGTTCCACTCACTAAAGTCTCGGTCATCATCGTCATGCGGCCACCTCGTCTCCGTCCCCTGTCAGGCTCTTGTAACGTTCGGCGAAGAAGCCCTGAACGTTGGCGCATTGTGCTTCCGTATCTTCCAAACGATTGAAGTGGGCGCGAAACTCCCTGGCGCCCGGCAAGGTTGCGAGATACCAGCCCACATGCTTTCGAGCAATGCGTACGCCCATGACGTCTCCATAGAAGACGTGCAGCGCAGCCAGATGCTCTAGCAGAATGCGTTCCACCTCGATCAGTTCCAGTGCCGGGAGTTTCTCGCCGGTACGCAGAAAGTGATCGATCTCACGAAAAATCCATGGCCGCCCCTGGGCGGCCCGGCCTACCAGCAGGCCATCGGCACCGGTCGCATCGAGCACATACCGGGCCTTCTCTGGCGAATCGATATCGCCGTTGGCAAAGACCGGAATCGACACGGCCTGCTTGATCGCGGCGATGGTGTCGTACTCGGCTTCGCCGGTGTACAGATCGGCACGGGTGCGGCCATGGACAGCCAACGCCGTAATGCCTGCCTGCTCGGCGATCTTCGCCACGGTCAGGCCGTTCTTGTTGTCCCGGTCCCAGCCGGTGCGGATCTTCAGGGTGACCGGCACATCAACCGCAGCCACTACGGCCTGCAGGATCTCGGTCACCAGTGCTTCATCCTTCAACAGCGCGGACCCGGCGGCCTTGTTGCAGACCTTCTTCGCCGGACAGCCCATGTTGATATCAATAATCTGTGCGCCCAGTTCAACGTTGGCCCGGGCCGCATCCGCCAGCATCTGTGCATCACCACCGGCGATCTGTACCGAGCGGGGCTCGGGATCACCTTCGTGGATCATGCGCATCCGCGATTTGCGGGTGTTCCACAAGCTCATGTCGCTGGTGACCATTTCCGAGACTACAAGTCCTGCGCCCAGTCGCTTGCACAGCTGACGAAAGGGTTGGTCTGTGACCCCCGCCATCGGGGCGAGAATCAAGCCGTTGTGCAATGTGTAAGGACCGATGCGTACCGCCGACATAGGACTTCCCTGTTGTGGGGTCGGATCATGAGAGTTCGAAAAAGGGTTGGCATGATACCCGCTCTCGATGACTGGATAAAGGCTGAATTGAACAAAATCTGAACAGTTATTCTGTTATCGCCAGCGGTTTGGTATGAGCGGTCAAAGTCAGAAATATGCCGTCAAAGCCGTAACACTGAACCGTTTCACTCGGGCGAATGGAAGCTCAGGCTGTAATTCACCGCTTTGGAGCCTGGATCAAGGATATCCAGTGCGATGTGGATCGGCGTTTGCGGAGGCATCTCCGCCATCCCTTCGAGATCGCCGTTGAGGTACTCGCCGGGTTTGAAGCGACGGCTGGCGATCAGGTGGCCGTTGAGGTCGGCAAACCGCAACTCCAGCAGCGGGAACGGCTGGGAGAAGGGCGCGCGGTTGTAGATGATCGCGTCGACCACCAGTGCACCGTTGAAGTCCGGGTGGCTGCGGACCACCAGGTTGCTGCTTTTGATTTTGGCGATGTCGACTTTGGATGGCACGGTGCAGCCGATTTGCGGGCACAGTTGCTGGAACCACGGACGGTACTGGTCCTGACGCGCCAGCTCCTCGAAATGGTAGGCGATGTACTGGCCGGCGAGCGCGGCGGCGCCGAGCAGGATCAACAGCAGCCAGAAAAATCGGCGGCCCCAGGGTGAACGGCGTTTTTGCCAGTCCAGTTGCAGTGGGTCATCGGTCAGGTCTTGCAGAGCTTCAGCGCGGACAGCCGGCTCACGCTTTTTGCGCACAGGTTCGATCGAGGGCAGATCGTCGTCGATATCATCGGTCGCCGACAGGCGTTCGTGATGCATCGGTGCGTCGAGTGGGTCGTGCAGGCGCAGCTGTGGCGGCAGAGACTCGTCGTCCAGCTCCACCGGTTCCAGGGACAGCGAAGGTTCGGTGCGCGAATATTTGCTCGGATCGAGTTCCAGCTCTGGCAAGTCGGCTTCGGTGGTCTGCGCACGATCGGCAGCCGATTCGCTGAACAGGCTGTCGGGCCACGGCGCTTCTTCGTGCTCGACGGTATCCCGGCTGGCACTCAGGTTGTCTTCGCGCTGTCGGCCGAAATCCGTGGTCGGCTGGATCTCCCGTTGTTCGAGGCGAGCGAGCTCTTCGTCCAGGTCCAGACTGTCCAGATCCAGCTCGGCGGCGGTCCATTGCTTTTGACTGATGGCTCGCGGCTCCGGCGGTTCGACGATGGCCGGGGCAGCCGGCGTGATCACGTCCTTGCCGGCCCGTTGCTCAAGTAGCTGCTTGGCGGCGTTGAACACCTGCAAACACGAGCCGCAACGAACCACTCCGCGGGCCACGCTCAATTGAGCATGGCTGACACGGAAGCTGGTTTGGCAATGCGGGCACTGGGTGACGAAGCTGTCGGTCATGCGGCGATCCGGTTTATGCAGGCGCTCATTCTAGCGCCGACGGCCAGTGATGCGCACCCAGCCATCGCGATTGGCGATCGGGTCCAGATCGAAGTCCTGGGCGTAGGCTTTGGCGACGTCTTCACCTTGCTCTGCGAGGATGCCCGACAGCGCCAGACGACCACCGGATTTGACCAGGCTGGACAATTGCGGCGCCAGGGAAACCAGCGGGCCGGCAAGAATGTTGGCCACCAGCACGTCGGCCTGAACCTGCGGCAGATCTTCCGGCAGATACAGTGGGAAGAGTGCTTCGGCAATGTTGTTGCGCCCGGCATTGTCGCGAGAAGCTTCCAGGGCTTGCACGTCGATATCGGTACCGACGGCTTCCTTGGCACCCAGCAACAGGGCGGCAATCGCCAGAATCCCCGAGCCGCAGCCGAAGTCCAATACGTTGCAGTCTTTCAGGTCCTGGCCGTCGAGCCATTCCAGGCACAGCGCGGTAGTCGGGTGTGTACCGGTGCCGAACGCCAGGCCCGGATCCAGCAGCAAATTCACCGCGTCAGGCTCTGGCGCAGCGTGCCAGCTTGGAACGATCCACAGGCGCTGGCCGAAACGCATCGGCTGGAAACCGTCCATCCAACTGCGTTCCCAATCCTGGTCTTCGATGACTTCGCTGTGATGTTCGGGCAGCGGACTGCCGGTCAGCAACTCAAGGTGGGCCAGCACGGTGGCGGCTTCGGTGCCACCTTCGAACAGGGCCAGCAGGTGCGTGTGCGACCACAGCGGCGTGGTGTTGAGTTCCGGCTCGAAGATCGGCTGATCTTCGGCGTCCATGAACGTCACCGATACGGCGCCCACTTCAAGGAAAGCGTCTTCGAAGGTTTCGGCTTGTTCTGGGCTGATGGCGAGACGGACTTGCAGCCAAGGCATGGCGGGCACCTTTGAAAAATATTGATTGCAGCCTAGCGGGCTGCGAGAAGCGCGCAAGTTTACGCGAGCGCGGGGCTTTTGTGGGAGCGGCCTTGCTCGCGTGCACATTATGAAACCCTCAGAAACAACAAAGCCGCTCGAAAGCGGCTTTGTTGGTCTGGATCACATCTTAATGCTGATGCCCTGCATTATTGGCTGTGAGCCATTGCAGGCCTTTGTTTGTCAGACGATAGCGTTGCAGGCGGCTGTTGGGGCGTTCAGGCAGCGTCATTTCAAGCACCCCGGCGGCCATGGCTGGCAGTATGTAAGCCTTGCGGAAGTAGTCAGCGTTTTTCAGGCCCATTCTGGTTTGAAGTTCCAGCCTGCTCATGTTGCCTTCAATGGCTCTTAGCACCGAAGCGACTTCCATGCTGACTTCCATGTTGACTTCCATGGTTGTTGCATCTGCTCTCTGTGACTGAGGGTGCGCTGGAAGCCGTACGACATACGAAATCCGATCATCGTCGGTTTCAAATAGTGGCGCAGGTGAGCCATTGACCGCCATGACCTTGAGAATTTTCGGGATGCCTGTCGAGCGGCCTTCGGTCAGACTCAGTTCTTTCAGGAACTCACCAATTCGCCGGTTACGGTAGCGGCGGCTCACGGCGCGACCTATTCGCAGGTCCTCCATTCGAATCGAGCGGTCTGGCCCCGGGAAGCTCAGAATCACCAATTCTTCCTGGCTGATGCGGACCTCAATCGGTTCGCGTTCTTCATAGGACCGGTGATAAACGGCATTGACCAGCGCCTCTTCAATTGCTGCGAAGGGGAAATTCCAGATCCTTGTAGCTTCGGCGCGGTCTGCGTGTTTGATCACTGTTTCATGCAGGTAGTTGCGCTGGATATAGGCCAGTGATTCGCGGGTTATGGTTGCCAGTGGCCCCTTGAAGATCTTTTCGTCAAAGCGATCACCGCCAGCACCCTCCGGAAACCACAGAACATCAATCTGTGTGCCGGGGAAGAATCGCTCTGGGACTGGGCTAAAGAACATCAGGCCTGCATTTTTAGGCCATGGCGACTCGGTCGGGCCTCCCACGACGTTCATTTGTCGCCCTAGCGCTTCGGTAGACAGAACTGCTGCATCCTCGGCCAAGGCACTGCCCACTTCTTGCAGAAAGCTTTGCATTAGAGGTTTGGACAGATCACTGACACGAGCGCCCAGATTGAAGCGATCATCAAAAGGCACCTTGGCAGCAAGGCTCAAGAGTTCTTGTTCGGTTTCGCCCTTGGCTTCCACCGTGCTGCTGTAGCGACGGATGTAGTAATGCAAACTTCTGTGTTTGGCTGTCACAGCGGCCGGAGCTTTATAGGGGCGATTTTGCCCGCCGGGCGCCCATAGCACGATTAACTTGCGACCCTCGACCTCTTCCATACTCAACACTGGAAAGTAAGCAGGCTGAATTGATTGGCAAGCCGCTAGCAGTTCGAGCTGGATCTTATCGAGCACCTGATCGGAAAGCCCCTGTGGAGGAAAGATCGGCTGACCATTGGCATCGCAATCCTGCCCAATCACAACGTAACCACCGCCCAGGTTTTCGAAGTCGTTGGCGAAAGCGCAGAGCGTGCGAATGATCGGATCAGGATTCCAACCTGATTTGTATTCGATTCGCTCACCCTCGACTGTCCGCTGGCGCAATAGATCGTTGAGATTGATGGGCAGTTTTTCAGGCATGGGCTGGCTCTGGTTCATCGGCGTTGCGCTGATAAGAGAACGATTATAGCCAGCCCGGACAGACCGGTGCCTGTCAGATTAGCCCCGCAGGGACGGGTGAAGCCTTCAGAAACAACAAAGCCGCCCGAAGGCGGCTTTGTTGATTGGGTCGAAGCTTAGTGCTTTTCGCCAGCCAGCTTGTGTTCCAGGTAGTGGATGTTGATTCCACCTTTGCAGAAGCCTTCATCACGGACCAGGTCGCGGTGCAGCGGGATGTTGGTCTTGATCCCGTCGACAACGATTTCGTCCAGCGCATTGCGCATGCGCGCCAACGCTTCGTCACGGGTTGCGCCGTAGGTGATCAGCTTGCCGATCAACGAATCGTAGTTCGGCGGAACGGCATAGCCACTGTACAGGTGCGAATCGACGCGAACGCCGTTGCCGCCTGGTGCGTGGAAATGCTTGACCGTACCTGGGCTCGGCATGAAGGTTTTCGGGTCTTCGGCGTTGATTCGGCATTCCAGTGCATGACCGCGGATAACCACGTCTTCCTGGGTGTACGACAGCTTGTTGCCAGCGGCGATGCTGAGCATCTCCTTGACGATGTCGATGCCGGTGACCATTTCCGATACCGGGTGCTCAACCTGAACGCGGGTGTTCATTTCGATGAAATAGAACGCGCCGTTCTCGTACAGGAACTCGAAAGTGCCCGCGCCACGGTAGTTGATATCGATGCAAGCCTTGACGCAGCGTGCGAGGACTTCTGCGCGTGCTTTCTCGTCGATGCCCGGTGCCGGCGCTTCTTCGAGCACCTTCTGGTGACGACGTTGCAGCGAGCAATCGCGGTCGCCCAGATGGATGGCGTGGCCCTGGCCGTCGGAAAGTACCTGAACTTCCACGTGGCGTGGGTTGGTCAGGAATTTCTCCAGATAGACCATCGGGTTGCCGAACGCCGCGCCTGCTTCGGTGCGGGTCAGTTTGGCGAAGGAGATCAGGTCTTCTTCTTTATGCACAACGCGCATGCCGCGACCACCGCCGCCGCCAGCGGCTTTGATGATCACTGGGTAACCGACCTCGCGACCGATGCGCAGAGCGGTTTCTTCGTCCTCAGGCAGTGGGCCGTCGGAACCCGGAACGGTTGGAACGCCCGCAGCGATCATGGCGTGCTTGGCCGATACCTTGTCGCCCATCAGGCGAATGGTGTCGGCTTTCGGGCCAATGAACGCGAAGCCGGAGTTCTCGACCTGTTCAGCGAAATCAGCGTTTTCCGCAAGGAAACCGTAGCCTGGGTGAATGGCGGTAGCGCCGGTCACTTCAGCCGCGGCGATGATTGCCGGGATGTGCAGGTAAGAATGCGCGGCCGAGGCCGGGCCGATGCAGACGGATTCGTCTGCCAGACCCAGGTGCATCAGCTCTTTGTCGGCCTTGGAGTAAACGGCGACAGTCTTGATGCCCATCTCTTTGCAGGCACGCAGGATCCGCAGGGCGATCTCACCGCGGTTGGCGATCAGAACTTTTTCCAACTTCGCAGTCATCAAAGTCTCTCCGCGGTTCAAACGATGGTGAACAGCGGTTGGTCGTACTCAACCGGCTGGCCGTCTTCGACGAGGATAGATTCGATCACACCGCTGCTTTCAGCTTCGATGTGGTTCATCATCTTCATGGCTTCGACGATGCACAGGGTGTCGCCTTTCTTCACGGTCTGGCCGACTTCAACGAAGGACGGCGAGGATGGCGAAGATTTGCGATAGAAGGTGCCGACCATAGGCGAACGGGCAACGTTACCGTTCAGAACTGGCGCGGCCGGAGCAGCAGGTGCGGCGGCAGCAACCGGGGCAGCAGCAACAGGCGCAGGCGCCGGAGCATGCATTGGAGCCGGTGCGTAGTACTGCTGAGCCGGGGTCTTGCTGTGACGGCTGATGCGTACGGACTCTTCGCCTTCCTTGATCTCGAGCTCGTCGATGCCGGACTCTTCCAGCAGTTCGATCAGTTTCTTAACTTTACGGATATCCATGAATCATCAACTCCCAAGGGTCGGTCAGGGGCGTTACGCTTGTTGTTCAAGCCGTTGCCTGTCTTTCAAGCAGCTCTAGTGCGGCCTCCAGGGCCAGTCGATAACCGCTGGCGCCAAGGCCGCAGATCACTCCCACCGCTACGTCGGAGAAGTAAGAGTGATGGCGGAAAGGTTCGCGTTTGTGCACGTTAGACAAATGCACTTCGATGAATGGGATGCTCACCGCCAGCAGCGCGTCACGTAATGCGACACTTGTGTGCGTAAAAGCTGCTGGGTTGATCAGAATGAAGTCCACACCTTCGCTGCGGGCAGCGTGGATGCGGTCGATCAATTCGTACTCGGCGTTGCTTTGCAGGTGCAGCAAATGGTGGCCGGCTTCACGGGCACGGCGTTCCAGGTCCTGGTTGATCTGCGCCAGTGTCGTAGCGCCGTAGGTGCCCGGTTCACGGGTGCCGAGCATGTTCAGGTTGGGTCCGTGCAGAACCAGTAGCGTCGCCATCTGCTGTTCCTTGTTATCTGTGTGCAATTGTCAGAACCCGGCGACTATGCCGCAAAGCCTTTGTGACTGTCCAGTTCTATGCAATAGCCAGCACGATGGCCGATGTTTGCGCGAAATATGTGACCGGGTTATTAAATCCGGTCATTTGCTTTCGCAACACGTTCGGCGAAGTCGGTGGCGTTGATCTCGCCGATCACTCGCACATCGGCGTGTTCGACGCCGTCCTTGCCGAAAAACATCAGCGCTGGCGGGCCGAACAGTTTGTAGCGGTCGAGCAGGGCGCGTTGCTCGGCGTTGCTGGCAGTGATGTCGAAGCGGATCAGTCGATAGCCTTTGAGGCGTTCGACGACCGTGGCGTCGTTGAGCACCTTATGTTCGATGACTTTGCAACTGATGCACCAGTCGGCGTACCAGTCGAGCAGCAGCGGGGTGCCCGATGATTTGGCTTCGGCGAGGACGCGGTCCAGGTCTGCCGGGGTGCTGACGGTTTGCCATGCGCTGGTGTTTTGCGGTTGCTCATTGCCGGCAACCGTGCGCGGCTGGCCAATTGGATTGAGCGGATCGGTCTGGCCGCTGAACGCTCCATACCAACACGCCAGCGCATAAAACAGCAGGAACATTCCCAGCAACTGGCCCAGGCGTTTTCTCGGCGGTTTGTAGACGAACTCCAGCGCACCCATGAACAACCCGACGCCACCGGCCAACAAGCCGATCAGCAGCAACGTGATCTGGCCCGGCAGTACTCGACTGAGCAGACCGATCGCCAGCCCCAGCAATAAAACGCCAATCGCGTTTTTCACATAGATCAGCCAGGGTCCGCTTCTCGGCAGCCAAGCGGCGCCACCAGTGGCAACCAGCAACAGCGGTGCACCCATGCCAAGGCCGAGCATGAACAATTTCAGACCACCGCCCAATGCATCGCCGCTGGCGCTGATGTACAGCAGCGCGCCGGCCAGCGGCGCCGAGACGCAGGGCGACACCAACAGGCTGGAAACCACGCCCAGCACGGCGGCGCCCCACAACGAACCACCCTCGGTGCGACCGGCGATCCGATCCAGCCGACTGCTGATAGCGTGAGGCAGCTTGAGTTCGAAGACGCCAAACATCGCCAAGGCAAACAGTGCAAAAAACATCGCGAACGGCACCAGCACCCACGCCGATTGCAGCCGCGCCTGAAGATTGAGTTGTGCGCCGAACATCCCCATCAGCGCGCCGAGCAGGGCGAAGCAGGCGGCCATTGGCAGCACATAAGCGAGGGACAGATTGAAGCCGCGCAAACCCCCCACCTGACCGCGCAACACCACGCCGGACAGGATCGGCAGCATCGGCAGCACACACGGTGTGAACGTCAGGCCTATGCCTGCGAGGAAGAACAGCACCAGTTCGCGCCAGCTCCAGGCCGGGGGCGCGCCTGCGCTGCCATCAATACTCAGGCGCTCGGTCTCGGGTGGATAGCACAAGCCTTTGTCGGCGCAACCCTGATACGTAACCACCAGGGTGAAGGCGCGTTGATCGGTGCGCGGCAGTTCGACTTCGAGAATGCCGTGGTAGACCTCGACATCGCCGAAGTACTCATCGTGCTTCTGTTCACCCTTGGGCAGTTGCGCTGCACCGAGGCCAACATCGGCGGGTTCGGCGCGAAACTGAAAGCGGTGCCGATAGAGGTAATAGCCCTCGGTGGCGACGAAACGCAGCTTGATCGATTGCGGTGTGCTGTCTACCAGACTCAGCTGAAAGGCTTCGCGCACCGGCAGGAAGTCGGCGCTGTTGTTGATCGAGCCCAGCGTCGAACTGGGTCGACTGTCCAGCAAGCCGGCGGCGGTGGCCGGCAGGGCGAGCACTAAAAACAACAGGCAGAGCAAACGGCGCATGACAATCTCGCGTATCGAAAGTGAGGGCATGATAGCGGACAGTCGCGGGGTGTGCAGGGCGAGTCCTGTGGTGATTGTTCTGACGCCTTCGCGAGCAAGCCCGCTCCCACATTCGACCGCGCCTCCATGGACGAGCTCGGTTAAATGTGGGAGCGAGCTTGCTCGCGAAGGCGATCTTTCAGACGCGGAAGGCTTGGACGGCTGTATGCAGTCGTCCACCCAGCACCAACAAATGTTCCCCTTGCTCACGCCCCTGACCAATGCGCAGCAAGTTATCCCCACCCAATTGGTGGATCCGCTCACTGTGATCACGGATCTCGCTGACGGCGCCGCTCTGCTGGGCGGTGACATCGGCGATGCGCACGGCGGTGTCGGAAATGGTCTGGATCGCGCCGACGATTTTATCCAGCGTTCCGTCGGCGGCCTGGGCCTGATTGGCAGTGGCTTCGGCGTGTTCGACCTGGGCGCGCATGCCTTCCACCGATTGTCGCGCGGCTATTTGCAACCCTGCGATCAGGGTCTGGATCTCTGCTGTGGCGCCAGCGGTGCGTTGTGCCAGTGAACGAACTTCTTCGGCCACCACCGCAAACCCTCGACCCATTTCCCCGGCTCGGGCCGCTTCGATGGCGGCGTTCAGGGCCAGCAGATTGGTCTGGTCGGCAATCGAGCGGATGACCGTCAGCACGCCGCCAATGGTTGCCGACTCCTCGGCCAGGTGTTCGATCATTTGCGCGTTGCCTTGCACTTCGCCGACCAGCGCGTGCAGCCCGGTGAGGCTCAAACCGATGACTTTCTGGCCGTGCTCCACCGCCAGCCCGGCATGGCGGCTGGCGTCGGCCGCCTGGCTGGCATCGCCGGCAACCTGTTGAATGGTCGCTTCCAGTTCGCCGAGAGAATCGCGGATCAGCGCCGTGTCACCGGCCTGATGTTCGGCGCCGCTGTGCAGGTCATTGCTCAACTCGGCCAGGGTTCGGCTGCTACCGGCGACCTGCTCGGCGTTGAGGCGAATGGTCCCTACCAGGTCGACCAGATAGGCGCGCAAGCGATTGAGCGACGCTTCAATGTCGTGCAGTTCACGATTGGTTTTACCCAGTTGAATGTCCTGGCTGAAGTCGCCTTCAGCCCAGGTCGAAAGGGCCGGGGCGAGGTTGGTCAGCGTCCGGGCCAGTTTCCGTTGCAAGGTGTCGATCAGCAAAGCAATCAGCAGAATCAGGCCAATCATCACCCCTTGCATCAGCCGCACTTCGCCCTGGATCTGTCCGTGCTGGGCGCGAACCACCGGCTCCAGTCCGGCGATGGCCTGCTGCACGGCTGCGATTTTCAGGTGAGTGGCGGCGCTGAGGTCGGTGCGTTTCTGGATCTGGTCACGTGTGCGCGCCAGTTCGGCCGGGTAGCGAGTGAGGAGGCTGTTCAGTTCACGCTTGAGGCCGACGCCCGCATCTTCGGCAACGGCCTTTTCGGTGTTCTCCAGGCCCATCATCGCGGCGAAATCATCGGTGCCGGATTCGCTGCTGCTGGCTACACCGAGCAACGGCAAGGCGCCCAGCAACTCAGCCTGAGTGCGAATGTTGGCGACTTCACGCTCGACATCGGCGGCCAATTCGCTGCGCCCGCTGCTGACCAGTTTGTCCCGGGCCAGAGACAACTTGCCCAAGTGCTGTGAGGCGGCGAGCAACGGCGTCAGATACGCCGCGTTAGCGCTGGCGTATTGGCTGAGCTGATCGAGGCTGGCGCCGAGTTCGCGTTCGGCCTGAAGCAGCAGCGCTTGTGGATCGCCCGCGAGTTTGCCGGCGGCCAATAAGTCGGTTTTGCTGAATTCTTCGAGGTTCGACAGGCTCGGGCGCAAGGTGTCGGCTAACGCTGGCGGCAACTCGTCGAGGTCCTTTTGCAGGCTGTCGATGGATTGGCTGGCGCTGCTCAGGCGCAGGGCATCGCCGCTGGCGAGGTAGTCCTCGATGTTGCGCGCGACTTCATTTTGAAATTGCTGGGACAAGCCCAGGTAACGCTCCATCAATAGATACGGGCGCTCCAGGGCTTTTTGCGACCACCACAGTGTGGCGCCAAGGGCCACGCACACGGCGACTAAAAGGAGGGTATTGAGATTGGTCAGCAGCTTCAGGCGCATCGCGGGTCTACCAGCGGCAGAATGGTAAGCGCCTGAATTTATTGCGTTTGTGTTACAGGGTTATGACCGAATGGGTCGATTCCGATGAAAAGGTGGCACTTTGCTTTGACGTCCGCGCAGCCTGCACGCGGTTGCGTCCGGCGTCCTTCGCGCGGTACAGCGCTTCGTCTGCCTGGCTGGCCATCATCAGGCTGTCGGAGTTTTCACACAGTTCCACCACCCCGGCGCTGAACGTGCACCAGAGGTCCTGCGGTTGAGCCGGGTAGTGAATCTCGGCAAAGCGTCGACGGATTTCGTCGAGCACTTTGTGGGCCGATTCGAGATCGGTGTCCGGCATGACGATGGCGAATTCTTCACCGCCGTAACGGCCGATGAAATCGGTTTTGCGCAAGCGTTGCTTGAGAAACAGCGCCAGGCTCTTGATCACCCGATCGCCCATGGGGTGGCCGTGGCTGTCGTTGACCCGTTTGAAGTGGTCGATGTCGAGCATCGCAAAGCTCAGCGGCTTGTTCTCGCGACGGGCGCGGAACGAACAGTCTTCGAGCAATTGCAGAATGTGGGTGTGGTTGTACAAGCCGGTCAGGCTGTCGCGCACCATCCGCGCCTTGAGATTGCGCGCCCGCGCCGCGCGGTTGCGCACGGTGGTGATCAGGTGTCGGGGCTTGATCGGCTTGGTCAGGAAGTCGTCGCCGCCTTCGCTCATGGCGTCGAGCTGCTTGTCCAGATCGTCTTCGGCCGACAGGTAAATAATCGGCACGCTGACGTAACGGTCGTTGTGGCGGATCACTTTGGCCAGTTCAGTACCGGTGCAGGCCGGCATGTACATGTCGAGGATGATCAGGTCTGGCTGGAAGTCCGCGAGCTCGGCCATGGCCTGGATCGGCTCGATCAAGGTCCGCGTGACGATCCCGGCGCTGTTGAGCAGGCGCTCGGTGTGCAGGGCCTGGGCGCGGGAATCGTCGATGATCAGCACTTTATAAGGTTCGTACTGGGCGACGCAGGTCAGGACTTCGATTTTCTCCAGCAGGTTCGAGGCTTCGAGGGTGCCGGTCAGGAATTCCTGGCCACCGGCACGCACGGCGGCGAGGCGGGTCGGGGTGTCGGTTTCGTGCAGGCTGAAGAACAACAGCGGCAATTGATGATCAAGGCCTTCCTGGGCTTCGGCAGCCAGTTTCAGGCCGATGCCGGCGCCACTGAAGTCCACGTCCATGACGATCGCCGCAGGCAAGCGCTCGACCATCGAAGAGCGGAACGCCGCAACGCTGTCGAGGGCTTGCGCGCTGAGCCCAAAAAATTCCAGCTGCTTGGCCAGACGCTCGGCGCGGTCGTAATCCTGCAGCATCACGTAGACCGGCTTGCGCAGCGGCGGCAGGAAGGTTTGTTCGAGTTGGTCGCCGTGGCGCAGACCGGTGCGCGACAGGCGCTGCATCAAACGATTGAGGTCAGTGATCAGTCCGCTGCTCAGGCGTCCGCGATTGGCGTCGACAGCCTCCAGCGACTGACCGATGTGGCGTGCCAGTTGGGTGTGTTCAGGTTGATCGAAGCGTTCGGCGAAACGCAGCAGGCGCAGGTTGGCCTCGCTCAGTTCCGATAAGTCGGTGGTGGACCACTCGCTGCGTTGCAGGCGCTGCCATATCTCAAGAATTTGACGTGCCTGATGAATTACCCGCTGGGCAAAGTGGTGCTTGAGGCGCTCACGGCTGGGGTCTTCTGGCTCGGTCATATCCTGACTACTAGTTAGGGTGCATGCTGAGATCGACTGGTGGCTCTATGCTAGCACCTCTTTTCCATCGCATGAGTGTCGTACATCAATTAACTGTAAAGCGACCTTATTCAGTTTCTGACCGACTGGTCGCATAGGCTCGGCGCTGTGCTTCACTTATAGTGGCCGTCGATCGTGGCCATTGTGCGGGTAGGTGTTTGCGCAGGATTTAATGCGCGGCAAACGAGGCACGATGAGATAGGGTTGTGGTCGAACCGATGAACTCAAGTGATTGAAAGGATATCGCCATGCTGGACTGGAAGAACCGCGCGGGCAGCGCGCCTGAACGTGCCGCTGAACCGAAATCGGCCACCCGCAGTTACTTGGGTGGCCTGTTGTTCAGCCGGGCGCTGGCCACTCTGATTGCCATTTACTTGTTGGTGGCTATTGCGCTGGGCTGGTACTGGAGCCAGGAACCTGCGCTGTTCCCGGTTCAGAAGAATGCCCAGATGGCCGCCGAGAAAGAAGGCAAGCAAATGGTCATCGGCTACACCACGGTCGAAACCCTCAAGACCGTCGCCGGTACTTTGCTGAGCAAACCGGGTGGTTATATTTCCAACGACCGTTTCCCGCCGGGCCTGTGGATGGACAACACGCCGAGCTGGGAATATGGCGTGCTGGTCCAGGTCCGCGACCTGAGTCGTGCCATGCGTAAAGACTTCGCCCGTTCGCAGTCGCAGTCCACCGAAGATGCTGACCTGGCCAAGGCCGAGCCGCGCTTCAACTTCGACAACAAGAGCTGGGTGCTGCCCTCCAGTGAGTCCGAATACCAGGAAGGCATCAACTCCCTGAGCCGTTATCAGGCGCGGC
This sequence comes from Pseudomonas sp. F01002, assembly GCF_004402115.1. NCBI lineage: Bacteria > Pseudomonadati > Pseudomonadota > Gammaproteobacteria > Pseudomonadales > Pseudomonadaceae > Pseudomonas > Pseudomonas sp. F01002. The sequence continues at coordinate 558,153 of NZ_SOPU01000015.1, forward strand.
TGTCCGACCCGAGTCAGAAAAGCGCGCTGTTCTATGCTCGCGCCGACAACCTGAACAACTGGCTGGGCGATGTCGGTACTCGTTTGGGCTCGCTGTCGCAACGGCTGTCGGCCAGCGTAGGCCGGGTCAAGCTCAACACCGCGCTGAAAACCGAAGTCCTGGCTCCGGGTCAGGTGCCGCAGGTCGACGAAGAGATCGTCGAGACCCCGTGGATGCAAATCGATAACGTGTTCTATGAAGCTCGCGGTCAGGCCTGGGCCTTGTCTCACTTGCTGCGCGCCATCGAAGTCGACTTCGCCGATGTTCTGGCCAAGAAGAACGCCACGGTCAGCGTGCGTCAGATCATTCGTGAACTGGAAGCCTCGCAGGAACCGGTCTGGAGTCCTATGATCCTTAATGGCAGCGGCTTCGGGGTGCTGGCCAACCATTCGCTGGTCATGGCCAACTACATCTCCCGGGCCAACGCCGCAGTGATCGATTTGCGTCAATTGCTCAATCAGGGCTAAGTCATGGTCGATAGCGCCAGAGAGGTCGCGCACCGCGCGGCCTCGGATGCCGAACAGATCGCCTGGGTCGACGAGCAGGACAACCTGCTCGGCGCCCTGGTCCGCTCCGACCTGCGTGAACGCGGGCTGATCGGGCGCGGCACTTACATCATGCTGTTCAATTGCGCCGGTGAACTCTGCGTGCATCGACGCACGCGGAGCAAAGCCATTTATCCAGGTTTCTGGGATGTGGCGGCGGGGGGGATGGTGCTCGCTAGCGAAACCTACGCCGAATCGGCTGCCCGCGAGCTGGAGGAAGAGCTGGGCGTGAGCGGTGTGGAACTGACTGCCCATGATCACTTTTTCTTCGAAGACACCGGTAATCGGCTCTGGTGTTCGGCGTTTTCGGCGGTGTGGGACGGTCCATTGATCCTGCAACCCGAAGAAGTCCTTGAAGCGCGCTTCATCCCCGTCGACCAGGTCCTGCTGGAAATCCAGCAAAAGCCTTATTGCCCGGACTCTCTGGCCGCGTTGAAGCGGTATCTTCGGGCCCGTGGGTCGGACATCGCAAAAGAGGCATAAATTGGCGCCGATTGGCTCTTAGCAAGTCGGCTTTTTGCCGTTACACTGCGCGACCTTGTAGGAGCTGTCGAGTGCAACGAGGCTGCGATCTTTTGATTTTACCGTTGAATCAAAATCAAAAGATCGCAGCCTCGTTGCACTCGACAGCTCCTACACGCATACACAGAGTTGTACCGTTTCAGTAGCGCTGCCCCTGCCTGAGTGGGGCTTCGCGGTCGATGGCACTTGCCCAAGTTGCCGCGACCAGTCTTTGTCCTCCCAAGAGGATTGCCGGTGGCCAAAAAAGCCGCATCCTTCGCCGCCCTTGGTGGCCTGGTATTTTCCACCGACGCAGGTCGTCATTGCCCGGATTGCAGTCAACCGGTGGATGCCTGCATCTGCAAACAGACCGTTATCCCGGCCGGCGACGGCATCGCTCGCGTGCGTCGCGAAAGCAAGGGCCGTGGCGGCAAGACGGTGACCACCATCACCGGCGTGCCGTTGGCCGAAGACGCACTCAAGGACCTGGCGACCACGTTGAAGAAACGTTGCGGGACCGGTGGTGCATTGAAAGACGGAATCATTGAAATCCAGGGCGATCATGTCGAGCTACTCTTGGCCGAGCTGATCAAACACGGTTTCAAAGCGAAGAAGTCCGGCGGCTAGCAGCCTCTGTGAAAACCACCCTCGGCTTGATCCAGTCCTGACAGCAGGTCTGGCGTCGTCTACATGGTTTTCACAGAGCCTGTTCTGACCGGTTTCTAAACTCACTGCGGTCAGCGAGGTCTATCCCCTCGTTGACGAACCGTCATTTTCATTCTTTAGACTGCGCCGGCCTGAACCCAGGCGACGCTCTATGACTTCTTTATAGGGGACTTCAATGTCCGTACGACGCACACGCAAAGACGATGGCAGCCAATGGACAGTTGCGGACAGCCGCAGTGTTTACGGGATTCGCCATTGGGGGGCCGGGTACTTCGCGATCAATGACGCCGGTCGCGTCGAAGTTCGTCCGAACGGTCCGGCCAGTTCGCCTATCGACCTGTTCGAGCAAGTCGACCAGCTGCGTAAAAGCGGCCTGTCCTTGCCGTTGCTGGTGCGTTTCCCTGACATTCTGCAAGACCGCGTGCGTCAGCTGACCGGCGCCTTCGACGCCAACATCGAGCGCCTGGAATACCAGAGCAAGTACACCGCGCTGTACCCGATCAAGGTGAACCAGCAAGAAGCGGTGATCGAGAACATCATCGCGACCCAAGACGTGTCCATTGGTCTTGAAGCCGGCTCCAAGCCTGAGCTGCTGGCCGTGCTGGCCCTGGCGCCGAAGGGCGGCACCATCGTCTGCAACGGTTACAAGGATCGCGAATTCATTCGTCTGGCGCTGATGGGCCAGAAGCTCGGCCACAACGTGTTCATCGTGATCGAGAAAGAATCCGAAGTCGGGTTGGTGATCGAAGAAGCCGCCTCGCTGAAGGTCAAGCCACAGGTAGGCCTGCGCGTGCGTCTGTCATCCCTGGCGTCGAGCAAATGGGCTGACACCGGTGGCGAGAAATCCAAGTTCGGTCTGTCGGCGGCGCAACTGCTGTCGGTGGTCGAGCGTTTCCGCGCGGCTGGCCTGGATCAGGGCATTCGCTTGTTGCACTTCCACATGGGCTCGCAGATCGCCAACCTGGCGGACTACCAGCACGGCTTCAAGGAAGCGATTCGTTACTACGGCGAACTGCGCAACCTTGGCCTGCCGGTGGATCACATCGATGTCGGCGGCGGTTTGGGCGTGGACTACGACGGTACGCACTCGCGTAACGCCAGCTCGATCAACTACGACATGGACGATTACGCCGGTGTCGTGGTCGGGATGCTCAAGGAATTCTGCGACGCGCAGAACCTGCCGCACCCGAACATCTTCTCCGAAAGCGGCCGTTCCCTGACCGCTCACCACGCGATGCTGGTGGTGCAAGTGACCGACGTCGAGAAACACAACGACGACGTGCCGCAGATCGACAACAAGGAAGAACTGCCGGAAACCGTGCAGTGGCTGGTTGACCTGCTGGGTCCGACCGACATCGAGATGGTCACCGAAACCTACTGGCGCGCCACTCACTACATGAGCGACATTGCGACCCAGTACGCCGATGGCAAGCTGACCCTGGCCGAGAAAGCCCTGGCCGAGCAATGCTACTTCGCGGTGTGCCGTCGCCTGCACAACTCGTTGAAGGCTCGTCAGCGTTCGCACCGTCAGGTGCTCGACGAACTCAACGACAAGCTGGCCGACAAGTACATCTGCAACTTCTCGGTATTCCAGAGCCTGCCGGACACCTGGGCCATCGGCCAGGTCCTGCCGATCCTGCCGCTGCACCGTCTCGACGAAGAGCCGCTGCGCCGTGCCGTACTGCAAGATCTGACTTGCGACTCCGACGGCAAGATCAAGCAATACGTCGACGAGCAGAGCATCGAAACCAGCCTGCCGGTTCACGGTTTGAACGACGGTGAAGACTACCTGCTGGGTATCTTCCTGGTCGGCGCCTACCAGGAAATCCTCGGTGACATGCACAACCTGTTCGGTGACACCGACTCGGTGAACATCTACCAGAACGCTGACGGCAGCGTGTACCACGCAGGTATCGAAACCCACGACACCATCGAAGACATGCTGCGCTACGTGCACTTGTCGCCGGAAGAGTTGATGACCCACTACCGCGACAAATGCGCCAGTGCCCGCATCACCGCCGCCGAGCGTACCCAGTTCCTCGACGCGCTACGTCTTGGTCTGACCCGTTCCTCTTACCTGTCTTCTTGAGGTAAGGCACCGCTCCCATCAAGTTGTCTGAAAATGTTCCGCACGTAGCGGAAATTTCAGATGACTTGGTGGGATGCCTCTCTGATTTCAAGCGAAATGACTTACATTCTTGGCCATCCAAGCGATGTGGTCTTCTTTTCGCGTAGGTCATTTCCTAAGTTGTACTTCGGCACTCTACTCGGCCAACTCTCTCGGAGAGAATCCCCGGCCGCCCCTCCTGTAGAGAATCGCCGATGTTCGATCCAGTCAACGAGCCGTCATTTCGTCTGGATGTAGAGGGTCTGCCCGACCCCTTTGAGGTCTTGGCGTTTACCGGTAGTGAAGCCATCAGCGAGCCTTTTGTGTTCGACATGGATCTGCTGATCGATGACCCGACACTCGACCTTGCAAGCCTGCTGTACCGTCCGGCCTTTTTGCATGTCGGGCCTGCGGGAAACGGCTTTCACGGACAATTGCATGAACTCGTCCAGCGTGATCATGACCCGGCTGTCAGGCTCTGCCGCGTACGTCTGGGGCCGAAGCTGGCGTGCCTTTCCCTGCGCTTTAGCCAGCGAATTTTCAGCGCGCGCTCGGTGCCGCAAATCCTCAGTCAGGTGCTCAAGGAGCACGGTATTGCCGGCAAGAGTCGGCGCTTTGAGCTGAGTGGCGATTACCCGCCCCGTGATTTCTGTACGCAGTACCGAGAATCAGACCTGCAATTTATCCAGCGTCTGTGTGCCCAGGAACGGCTTCACTACCATTTCGAACACGGCGAGCGCGGGCATTGCGTGGTTTTCGGTGATGGTCAGGGGCACTTTCGATTCGGTGAACGCGCGGTCTTCAATGTAAATAGTGAGCAATCGGCCGTGCGTCAGTTCAAGCTTCTGGGGTGCGCTGGGCAACGAACCGCGCCGATTGCCGAAGGTCGGACGGACTTGACGGCGCTGCGCAGCGGTCAGTTGATGCCGCTGTCCGGCCATCCGATTGCCGACTGGAATCATCTCTGGCTGCTGACCCATGTGGAGCATCAGGGCAGCCAGGATTTAACGGCGTCCTACAGCAACCAGATCCGCGCGATTCACGGGGAGGTGCCATTTGTGTCACCTCATTCTGCTGTGAAACCCAGAATGCACAGCCTGCAACGGGCCTGGGTGGTCGACATTGATGAGTCACGCCCCGATCCGTCCAGACCGGTTGCCGTGCAATTTGACTGGCTCTATCAGGGCGAGGGTGCGGCGCCCAGCCACTGTTGGCTGCCGTTGGCCGCTGAACTGGGCGACGCGGCAGTCACGCAGTTGAGTGAGGGGGCTGAGGTGGTGGTGAGCTTTATCGAGGGGGATCCGGATCAGCCGCTGATTACCGGGTTTCTTCACGCCCCTTCGTCCGTTGAAGGCGCTGAGGAGGTCGGCGCACCGCGCACATCCGCGACAGATGACGTCGAGGGCTTGCTGGAGTTTCTGCAATCGAGCGAGCCATTGATGTTGCTATGTCTGCTGCCCGGTGGCGGCAGTTTCAGCCATTGCACGCAGGCCCTCTGCACCTGCCGGGCAGCGATGCAGTTTGGCCAGAGCGGTGCGGCATGATCGCCGCGACCCCGCAATGGCTATTGCTGGATGTACCGGGTGCGCCACAGGCGGGGGCGATGCTGCAACAGAAGTTTCCACATGCCCGGTGGTTCTGGTTGTTCGAAGGTACTGAGTGGCATGCGTTGCGTGAACACGGCCCGGCCCTGATCGACCTTCGGACATGCCCTGCGCTGGTCGGGTTATGTGACAGCGAAGTGCCCCTCTGGCGAGGCTTGCTGATGGCCAGCGAGGTGTCGTCGCCTCTGTTGCTGGAGCATTTGCGCCGCATGCTCACGGTCACGTTCGGTCTGCATCATCGAGCCTTGTTGAGTTACTACAACCCGCAAACGGCCAGTTACTTGTTCGATGCCTGCGATGCGCAGGAGCTGAGTCGCTGGCTGGGTCCTTTCAGCCAATTGCGCTGGTTCGGCGGGACGTGGGCCGACCGCGCGATCGGCAGTCAGGGCTGGCAGCAGTTGGTCAATCCGGGGCTTGCCGTCAGCCCTTTGGCAGTGGAAGAAAACCTCAGTCCTCGTCAGCAGGAAAAACTGCAAACCTGCCTGCTGGAGCAACATGCCTGGCACTGGAGTCGATCTACAGGGACTGACTACAACACGCTGTGGTCCCACGTGCAGGAAGGGCTGGCGCTGGATTTTACCGAGCGCCCGGTACTCGATGACTGGTTATGGCTACGCTTGCAGTACCCCGGCGCTTTGCCTGGGCACGCATTGCCGGGACTCACCCAGCAGGAGCGTCTCGATAGCCTGCGCAACCTGTGGCAGAACGATCAACCCTGAACACGAGGTTCAACATCGATGGCGAGCACCACACAGCGGTTGTTCAGCCTGATAATCGGCGGCGTATTGCTGGCCGTGATGACGGCGTGCTCGCCGCTGAAGTTGCTCAATGCGCTGACTCCCGACGCAACCTACGACAAGACCGAGGGCATTGCCTACGGTCCTGACCCGCGGCAAAAACTCGATGTGTATGCACCGCGCCATCCCATGAAAAACGCCCCAGTGGTGGTGTTTTTCTACGGCGGCAGCTGGAACAGCGGTTCACGCAGCGATTACGCTTTTGTCGGCGAGGCCTTGGCGTCCCGGGGAATTATTGCGGTGCTGGCGGACTATCGGTTGTATCCGCAGGTGCGTTATCCGCTGTTCCTTGAAGATGGCGCCCGGGCCGTGGCCTGGACCCATGAACACATTGGTCAATATTCCGGGAGCCCACAGCGGTTGTACCTGATGGGCCACAGTTCCGGGGCTTACAACGTCGCGATGCTGGCGCTGGACCCCGGGTTACTGGGGGCGGTGGGCCTGTCGCCGCACAACCTCAGCGGCTGGATCGGCCTGGCCGGGCCTTATGATTTTCTGCCGATCAAGAATCCGCAGGTGCGCCCGGTGTTTTTCTGGCCGGATTCACCACCCCGGTCGCAGCCGATCAACCATGTCAGTCGTGGCGCGCCGCCGGCCTTGTTGATCGCTGCGAGCGATGATGAGCTGGTCAACCCGGCCCGCAACACCGGTGGTCTGGCACGCAAACTGCGCGAGGCGGGCGTGCCGGTGCAGGACCTGTATTTCTCGCGCACCAGCCACGCCACGCTGGTGGCGACGCTGTCCCGGCCGATGCGCGGTTTGGCTCCGGTGCTGGATGTGGTCACGGCCTTCGTCAAAGCCACGCCGACTCAGTGAGCTTTGCCTGCGAACCAGCCGTCGTTTTTGTGCAAATACCAGGCAAACGCGCCAAGGGTCAGGCTGCGCAGCAACATGAACAATAGAAAGGTTATCCACAGTCCATGGTTGCCCAAACCTTGCAGCGCCCAAGCGAACGGCAGCAACAAAACCACCGTCAGCAGCATGCCGTTGCGCATTTCCCGGGCACGGGTGGCGCCGATAAACAACCCGTCGAGCAGGTAACTCCCCACCGCGATCAGCGGCAGCGCGGCGAGGTAGGGCAGGTAAATGAACGCCGTGTCGCGCACGCTCTGAATGTTGGTCTGCATCTCGATAAACAAATGCCCGGCGAACAGGAACAGCACGGCAAAGCCCAGACTCGCCAGCAACGACCAGCCGCAAGCCACCACCAATGAGCGGCGCAGGGCCTCTCGATCGCGAGCACCAATGGCATGCCCACAAAGGGCCTCCACCGCGTGCGCCAGGCCGTCCAGCGCATGGGCGGTCAGCAGCAATCCATTGAGCAGCAGCGCGTTGGCGGCGACGGTCGCATCACCCAGCCGCGCGCCTTGTACGGTGATCAGAAAAAACACCGATTGCAGCGCCAGGCTGCGGATGAAAATGTCGCGGTTGACCGCCAATAGCGGCCGCCAGCTCTGCCACAACGCCAGCGCGGCCCAGGCGATGTGACCGGGATAGGCGCGCAGGGCGTTGCGGGTCATCAGCAGGCCGATCAGCGCGCCGGTCCATTCGGCGATCACCGATGCTCGAGCCGCGCCGACCACCCCCCATTCCAGCCCGAGAACGAACCACAGGTTCAGCGCGATGTTCACAAGGTTGGTGCTCAGCAGAATGGCCAGCGGCGCCCGGGCGTTTTGAGTGCCGAGGAACCAGCCGACCAGCGCATAACTGGCCAGCGCTGCCGGCAGACCGAACAGGCGTGTGTGGAAAAACTCGCGGGTCAGCTGATCCAGCTCCGCCGACGGCTGCATGAAATGCAGCGCAACCCCGCTCAACGGTACACCCAGTGCTCCCAGGACAATGGCCAGGCCCATGGCCAGCAACAGACCCTGTAGCAAGATCTGCCGCAATGCCGCGCCGTCCCCACGCCCGGCGGCCTGTGCTGCGAACCCCGTGGTGCCCATGCGCAGAAAACCCATGGCCCAGGCGAGAAAGGTATACAGGCTGGCCCCGACCGCGACGGCGCCCAACTGATGGGCGTGGGGCAAGTGGCCGATGACGGTGCTGTCGACCAGCGCCACCAGCGGTACGGAAATGTTCGAGAGAATCATCGGCGCGGCGAGCGCCCAGACTCGACGATGGGTAGGGCGGTCGCGCCAGTCGGCGATCAGGTTGGACATGCAGGCTCCTTGGGGGAGCGGCATTGTAGCGACACATTAGGAAACGCCGCGATCCAATGTGGGAGCGAGCTTGCTCGCGATAGCGGTGTGTCAGTCAAGGTAATGCCGGATGTGCCGACGCCATCGCGAGCAAGCTCGCTCCCACAGGGGATTGTGGATGTTAGTGGATTATCCAGCTCAACAACCACAACCCCAGCAGCAACCAGATAATCCCCATGATGATCGACGCATTCATGAACGCCCGAATCGCCGACCACAACAGCATCAACCCCAAAATCAGCGCAATGATGCTGATGATCGACGTGTCCATGCCCAGCGCACGGGACAGCCCTTCGACAAAGTTGCTGCCGGCGTGGCTCAACAGATTGAACAAGCCACTGAGGCCGTCAACGATGAAACGGATAACCGAACCGAGTGCCTGGCCGAGCCATTCGAAAAAACTTTCTACCTGCATGTCGTGAGCGTCCTTGATGAAAGTGGTGGCGTGGTTGCCGGACTTGAGCCTTGGGCTATCGAGCAGGGTGCCGAGTTCCCGTAGGAGCTGCCGCAGGCTGCGATCTTTTGATTATGGTGCAAAGATCCGCGCCGCACCGAGACGCTTGCCTTCCCCCGTCATCCCCCAGAAGCTATACGCCTTCAGGAGAGCCCGATGAACCTTGTTGAACTGACCGAACGCCTGCACGCCATCCGTGACCGCAATGACTGGCGGCAATTTCACAGCCCGAAAAACCTGGCCATGGCCGCGAGCGTGGAAATGTCCGAGCTGGTGGAGATTTTCCAGTGGCTGACCGAAGACCAGTCGCGCCAGTTGCCGGCGGACACACTGGCCCATGCCGGGCAGGAAATCGGCGACATCGTGCTCTATCTACTGTTGCTGTGCAGCGAGTTGGGGTTGGACATGAATGAAGTGGTGCGCAGCAAACTCGCGGACAGCGAACGGAGGTTCAGCTGATGAGCGACCGTCATTTCGATCAACTGGCGACCCGCTTCGCCGAAAAAATCTACGGTGGTGCCAAAGGCGCGATCCGTCTGGCGGTGCTTCAGGCCGACCTGGCCGAAACCTTGCCGGACCGACCGTTGCGCGTACTGGATATCGGCGCCGGCCTGGGCCACATGTCGTTGTGGCTGGCCCAGCGTGGTCATGAGGTCACACTGGCCGAGCCCGCCGAGCCGATGCTCGAAGGCGCCCGCCAGCGCTTTGCCGACGCCGGGCAAACAGCGACGTTCATTCAGGCGCCGTGGCAGGATCTGCTCGGCCAACTCACCGAACCCTACGACCTGGTGCTGTGTCACGCCGTACTGGAATGGCTGGCCGAACCCCACGCGATCCTGCCGGTCCTGCATCAGTTGACCAAGCAGGATGGCTGGTTGTCCCTGGCCTTCTACAACCGCGATGCGTTGATCTATCGCAACCTGCTCAAAGGCCATTTCCGCAAGATGCGCAAGAACGACATGGCCGGCGAAAAGCAAAGCCTCACTCCGCAGCAGCCCCTTGATCCGCGCGAACTGGCGGCGCAACTTGAAGGCCTGTGGCAGGTCGAAACCCAGAGCGGGGTGCGGGTTTTTCACGATTACATGCCGGTGGAATTCCAGGCCCGCGCCGAACTGGTGGACTTGCTGGAAATGGAACTGGCTCACCGTCGTCACCCAAGCTTTGCCGGGCTTGGGCGTTACTTGCACTGGATCTGTCGGCCGGTCTGATCGGAGCGTGAAATGAACAGTCGTTCGGGGTTATTGATGATCTGTCTCGGGTTGGCGGCTTGTCAGGGCAGCAACCCTTATGTGGCGTCATCCAACCCCTTGCCACCCGCGCCGCCTCAGGCGGCCAACACCTTTGACCGCAGCGCCTACCCGGCACCGCCGCGCGACTACGGGCACTACCGCAGTTGGGCCTGGCTCAACGGGCGCCTGCCGCCGGGCAGCGCCTGGGCGGATTCGGCGCAGGTCGCCGAAGCCGTCAGCAATGCCCTCGATCAACGTGGCTTGCGCCCGCTGCACGATAACCGCCCGGCCGACCTGTTTGTCAGCGCCGAACTGCACCTGGAAACCCGCCTGCGTCAGGTTCGGGATGACTATGGTTATTCCGGCGGCGGCTATGGCGGTTACAACCGCTACGGCAGCGGTTACGGCATGTACAACACCGTGCCGATCGTTCGGACTTATCAGGAACAGGTCGTGGTGGTGCGGGTTGATTTGTTTGACGCCCAGAGCGGTCAACCGGTGTGGAGTGCCAGCGCCGAAACCAGCAATCGCGGCAGCCAGAGCGAGCGTGCCGATGCGATACGGGAGGCTGTAGAAAAGGCGATGTCGGCGTATCCTCCTAGTTAGCTTCTGTAGTTAAGAAGCATTACGCAGGTTCATGTCTTCAACCGGAGAAATATCATGTTCCGCCGTCTCGCTTTACTGGCTGTGGCCGTGCTGCTCAGTGCCTGCGCCGGCAGCCAGGTCAATCATGACTTCGATGCCAGCCGCGACTTCGCCGCCTATCGCAGCTGGAGCTGGAAAGAACCCGCCCTGCAATATCGGCCCGATGACCCACGGATCAAGAGCGACCTGACTGAACAACGCATCCGCCAATCGGTGACCGATCAGCTGGATCAGCGTGGCCTGCGTCCGGCTGCAGGTGGCCAAAAGGGCGATTTGAGCGTGCAAACTTATATGATCGTCGAACAACGCCAGCAACAAGTGACCACCAACTACGGCGGCACCTGGGGTAATCCATGGAATGGCTACTGGGGTGGGCCGATGTACAACGAAACCCGTAACGTCAGCTACAAAGTGGCGATCATCCAGATCGACCTGCTCGACGGCAAGGACGGCAAACTGGTGTGGCGCGGCAGTGACGAGCAGATACTCAGCCGCACACCGAACCCGTCGGATCGCAGCACTGCAATACGCGAAACGGTCGGGCGAATTCTCGCCAACTACCCACCCAAATAAACAGCTGGAAGATCTTTTGCTTGTGATCTGCGAGCAGCCCGGGAAAGCCCAACTACACTGCTGTTCACCCAAGGAGGTAGCCCTCGGCTGTGCACCGGCAAAGGAGTGTGCGATGTCTCCCCGTTTGCAGTTTCGCAGCCCGTCCCGGCAACGGGGGGCGATCGGTTTGATGGCGGCGCTGACATTGGGCATGGCCCTGATGTTCTTGCTGGTCGTGGTCGACAGCGGTCGTTTGTACCTGAAAAAACGTGACCTGCAGCGCGTAGCGGACATGGCCGCACTTGAAGCTTCCACCCGAGGGGGGGATTGCGCCGCTGGCAACACCGCTACCGTCTATGCCACCGCCAGCGCAAACCGTAATGGCTTCACCCTTCCTGACCCCAATCACAATCTGCTGGTCGCTTGTGGCGCCTTGACCCTGGATGCCAATAACCTTCGGGTATTTGGCGCCGACCCGAGCAAGAGCGAAGCCATTCGGGTGATCGCCAGCCATTCGGTCCAGCAGAGCCTCGCCGGCGGTGTCGGCGCCCTGTTCGGTGGCGCTCCACGCGCAGCGACCATCAACCTGACGGCCAGCGCTGTCGCCGCATTACCGCCACCGCAGGCTTCGCTGACCCTGCGCAGCACGACGCTGAGCGTCGACACCAGCAAATCGGCCACGCTCAACGCACTGTTCGGTGGTTTGCTCGGGGGCAACCTGAACATCAACGCGGCGGGCTGGAACGGACTGGTGAACACCAACATCAGCCTGCTCGGCTACCTTGATCGATTGAAGGTCGACCTTAACCTCAGCGCTGCCGGGTATAACCAGGTATTGGGCAATACGATTGCCGTCAGCCAGCTGATCCAGACCGCCGTCAATGTGCTGGACCCCGGCGGCACACTCGGCGCGACCGCAACCATTGCGAGCCTTCAAGCGCTGAAGGTCGCGGCAGGTGCAACCACCGTCGTACTCGGCAACGTGCTGCACGTCGAGGCTGGCAGCACCGTGACGGCGCTGGCGACCAACCTGAAAGTGTTTGACCTGATCGAGGCGGTCGTGCAACTGGCCAACAAGAAAAACGGCCTGGTGGCGACCCTGCCGATCAACCTCGCGGGGCTCGCGCAAATCACCGCTCGGGTACAGATACTGGAGCCGCCACAGCTCTCGGCCATCGGCAATCCGAAAAACGCCGCGCTCGCCCCTTTGGGGCCCAACCGGATCTATGTGAAAACCGCTCAGGTGCGTACATTGCTGTCGATCGACTTGCCCATTCTGAGTGCGATTCAACCCTTGCTCGAGGCGGCGGCTGATCTTGCCGGACCGTTGACCAATACCTTGAACGCCTTGCTGCATCTCAATCTGGTCGGTGTCATTGATTCACTGACCTGCGCGCTGGGGGCGGCCTGTGAAACACCCTCGATCGTGCCGCTTTCCAGTACCGTAAGGCTCGATGTCGCACTGGACGTTGCGAGCGCCGACAGTTACGTCACCGCCTACAGCTGCGTCAGCGCCACCAACAAATCACTGACCACCAATACCAACACTTCACTGGTGAAGCTGAAAATCGGCAAGATCGATCCGAACACGGCTTTCGGCAGCAACACCGCGCCGCCCACCGTGGTGGTACAGCCGTTGAAGGTGATCGATATCGGGGTGAAAACCTGCCGCCGGTTCCTGATCTTACCCGTCAGTTGCGACCCGCGAATTCCAGGCGTCGGCGGCGGTATCGATATCATGGCCGACACCACCGTGGCACAGAGCGCCAACATGCCGCACGTCTATTCCGCACCGCCGGCCACCAGCCTGCCGGAGATCAACCAGCCACCGTTCTACTATTCCTATTCCACCAGCAATATCGTCAGCAGCCTTACCGACACGGCGACTAACATCAAGGTCAACATGTACGGCCCGACGGGCAGTCTGGTCGGTGGTCTGGGGGCAATCCTCAGCACTGTCACCACATTGCTGGTCAACGCGATCAACAGCGTGCTCAGCCCGTTACTCGACACCTTGATCAACACACTGCTGCTCAGCCTGGGGATCGATCTGAACAAGGTCGATGTCGGCGGCAACCTCAGTTGTCACTCAGGACGAGCGACGCTGGCAATCTGATCGTCGGCGGCAATCGGCAGTTCGATACAAAACCGTGCGCCCTCGACCGAGTTTCTAACGCTCAGTTTTCCGCCCATGTTCTCGACGATGCCGTAACTCACCGACAACCCGAGCCCGGTGCCGACACCCACGGGTTTGGTGGTGAAGAACGGCTCGAAAATCCGCTCCAGCAACCGCGGATCGATACCGCCGCCGTTGTCCTCGACCCACAGCCGCACCGAATCCACATCACGTTCGGCGTACACCGAGATCCACGGTTTGAACTCGCGGTCGGCCTCGCGTTTGCCGAGCAACGCATCCCGAGCGTTGACCATCAGATTGATCAACACCTGTTCGAGCTGATCGACGTAACCGCGCACTTGCACGTCAAACCCGGTCTCGCTGACCCGCAGATCGACCCCTTTGCCGCGCATCCCTTCGGCCAGCAGCGACAGCGTGCCTTCGATGGCTTGCGCCGGATTAAACGGATGTTGCTCGATCTCCGAGCGACGGCCAAACACCCGCATGTGATCCACCACCCGCGCGGCGCGCTGGACCTGTGCATCGATGCGGTTGAGCTTGTCGGTCAGGTAGTCGATCTGCGCATCGCCGTTGCTCAGACGCTTGAGCACGTTGACGATGGCCATGCGCATCACATTCAACGGCTGATTGATTTCATGGGCCAGCCCTGTGGCCATTTCACCGAGGGTGGCCATTTTTGCACTTTGGGTGAGCTGCTGCTGGGCGCGGCGGACCTCGGTGTTGTCGCGCCCCACGGCCTGAATCTCCAACAAATGGCCGTGCTCATCGAACACCCCGCGATCCGACCACACCCACCAGGCATGTTCCCGTCCCGGCAGTTGCAGGTTGATTTCTGCGGTGCTGATCGGGAATTCCGGGCTGAGTCGGCTGAGCCGCTGGAGAAACGCTTCGCGCTGTTCCTGCGACATCCAGCTGCCCAGATTCACCCCGGGCAGTTGCTCGGGCTGGCACTCCAGGTAAGTCGCCAGCGGGCGGTTGCCGAAGGTCAGGGTCAGGTCCGGGCGGTAGCGGCAGATCATCGCCGGAGAGTCTTCCACCAGGATCCGGTAACGTTCTTCACTTTGCTTCACCTGTTCGGCGGCCAGGGTTGCTTCGGTGACGTCCAGCCACAGGCCGACGGCCTCCACCGGCAAGCCAAGGTCGTCGCGCAGTAGCTTGGCTTCATCGAGTAGCCAATGGTATTCGCCGCGACTGTCGCGCAGCCGATAGCGGGCGCGCACCGAACCTTCACGCAGCAAATGTCGGGTACGTTCGAAGTACCGATCGCGGTCATCCGGGTGGACCCTTTCAACCAAGGCTCCCGCCGCGCAATCAGCCAGTGTCCAGCCGAGCAGCGGCAGTAGGCTGTCACTGAAAAACGTCGGTTGCAGAGCACCTTCGTCATAGCGCTGCACGTAGATCACCGCCGGTGAGCTGGCGATCAGGTTGTCCAGTCGGGCATGGGCCGCCGCGGCGTTTTGCTCCTGGTTTTTGATGTCGCTGATGTCGAGCATGAAGCCCACCAACCGCCGGTTTTTACCGATGCCCAGGACCTGGCCCTGCAGGCGATACCAGTTCGGCGTTTGTGCCAAACGCACGCACAGCAGCAGCGGGGTGCCGTCGTCTTGCAAGGCTTGCAGACGACTGCTCAACTCTTCACGGTCGGCGGGGTGCACCCGATCCAGCCAGTCGTGCAGCGGCAAACGATCGATCGCAAGGTTCAGGTTACTGGCCAACGACGGCGCCAACTGCACCTCGCGACTGTCGCTGAACACCTCCCACCATCCGGTGCCGAGCAAGGCTTGCAGCGACTCCAGCCGTTCCAGTTGCAGATGGTGCCGGTGCTCGCGCAAGCGCTCAAGCAACGGGCCTGCCAGCGCGGCGGTCAGTTGTAACCAGTCGCGATCATTCAGGTCGGGCGCATGTTGCTGCACCGGATAAATGCCGCACAGCAACCAGGCGACCACCCCCTGAGCATCGTGATAGGGCACTGCGAACCCTTCGGCATTACCGAAGATGCCTTGCAAACGGGGATGTTCAGCGGGCGTCAGGCATTGCGGCGCAGAGCCGCTCAGACTGTCGAGCCCCGTGCCCAGGCGCTGAGCGTTTTGCCACAGCTGGGGCGCATCGAAGGCCGCGTAATGCTGGTGTATCTGCCAGCCTTCTTCCTGTTCATCGAGCAACGCCACCGCAATGCATGGCATGTGGAAACGCTGGGCCAGGCCTTGCAGCTGTTCCATCAACACCTCGGGCAGGCGCGTCAGGTTGCATCGGCGCAACTGTTCGCCGATCTGCGCTGCGAGTAATTGGCATTGCTCGCGGCTGCGTGATTGCCGGCGATCGAGCAACAAGTCGCCGATGTCCAGCAACTGCAGCAGCCAGGCATCGGCCAACGGCTGGACCCAGCCACGCAGGTGCAGGGGTTGTCCGTTGAGGCTGTAAAAGTCCAGGTCCAGAGACTGTCCCTGCCAGTCGACGGGCGAGCCTTCAACGGCGAGGCAGCTGTGGGGCATGAGGAAATCGAGCAGGTGCGGTGCTTGTGCTGCGGGCGTCTGCTGGGCCAGCACATGCCGCAACGGACCGGTCAGATGAATCACTCGACCTTCGGCATCCAGATGCATCTGCAAACCGACACTTTGCACGCTCAGGGTGTCTGGCGTGTCCACTGGCTCAGGCGGATGGCGGTTGAGCAGGCGCCCGAAGAGTTTGTCTGCGGAACTCAAAATTGCAGGCTCGAACGGACGGTGAGGCTTGCCGGCAGATTGGGCACTTGGCCAATTCCCGGTACGTTCAGAAACGGGATGACTTGCTGCAGTTTGCTGGTGGGGTAGTTGATGGTGACCGTCAACACCCCGCCCACGTAGGTGGCGCTGGCGTCGGTGGCGACATTGAAATTCAGTGCGGCAGGAATCCAGGCCAGCTGTCGGCTCAGTTCTGTCGTGGCAACGGTTTTTACCGCGGTGTCGTATCCGGGGGTGCTCGGATCCAGCGCCACGCTGCGGCGCACCGCTTCGGCAGTCGACTGGGTGAACGATTGCATCAGCAACAGCGGCAAGCTGTAAGTGACAATTCCATAAAACACGGCGAAAAAGATGAGAAACACCAACGCGAATTCAATCGCTACAGCGCCTTTTTGCTTACGGGGGAGGCCTATTTTCATGACTGCGTCTACCCTGATATTCACCACGTGATATCAGCATAGAATCATTCAGCCAAAATGGACGTTTTTTACCGGATGCAGAGCTTTGTCCTACTGATCTGGCTGACGCTATGCGCAGCACAGGATGCTCGAGAACGGCACATCGCCAATGGCCTGACCCTTGGCGCAGCGCTGTTGGCGCTAACGTATCTCTTGTGGACGGGCACTACCTGGCTGGGGGCCGAGGCGGTGCAGGGCGGCTGGGCTTTTTTGCTGGCGCTGGCCTTTACCTTGCCCGGTTATGCGCTGAGACGCTTGGGCGCAGGCGATGTGAAACTGATGACTGGCCTGGGTCTGGCGACGGACGGCATGCACCTGCTTGGCGTGTTCATCGGTGCCGGATTGGCCAGTGTGCTGTGGCTGCTGCTGGCGCCAAGAGTCTGGCTTCATATGGGGCAAGGGCTTAGAAGTCATCTTCGATATCTGGGGCCTGGAATGTCAAAGAAACAGCCCTTTGCACCCTTCGTATTGGTGGGCCTGTTGCTCACACTCGCCTGGTTTCACTAGTCGCCCGTTCTATACAGAGTCGGAAAGTACGTCTACTTTCAATTCAGTAGTTGTACAGCCTGTGGCTGTCACTAGGGGGCGTTCTCAATTAGTTTCCCCACCGCGCCGGGTCTGCTGTTGTGCAGGGCAAGGCGCGAGAAGCGTGGTTTGGTCGTTCCAAATAAGCTTCGAGCAACGCAGCCCTGCACAACAGCAGGCCCGGCCCTTCGGGTTGTGCCTTAAAGCGGGCCAGGCTGCGTTGCAGGCCTTGGAAAGGGAACAACCATTCCCGGCGGCCTGCGCCTTGCCTGGCCCGCTTTAAGGCGACAACGCGGCGGGGAAACTAATTGAGAACGCCCCCTAGAGGAACGGTCAACTTTGACCTCGCAGGGAGTCGCGCGTGAACAAGCTTTCTTCGGCTGTAAAAATCCTTGTGGTCGACGACCAACCGTTTATTGCCGCGCAGCTTTGTGAGTTTCTTGAAGGCCGCGGTTACCGTTGCGTTCCTTGCGAGACTGGCAAACAGGCAGTCGAGCGTTTCAATGAAGACGAAGCGATTGGCCTGGTGCTTTGCGATTTGCACATGCCCGGTCTGGACGGGATTCAACTGGTTCAGGAGCTGCAACGGTTATCCGGCAAGCACCGTGTGTTTGAAGCAATCATGCTCACTGGGCGTGCGGACAAGCAGGATGTGATCAAGGCCTTGCGGGCCGGGTTTGCCGATTACTACCAGAAGCCGATTAATCTGGATGAGTTGCTCGAAGGGATTGCGCGTCAGGCAGTGGTTTTGCAGGAACGGCAGAAGAGTGTGCAGCTGGGGCATCTGGATCAGAAGCTGCAGTATCTTGCCGAGTCGATCGATGATCTGTATCAGGATCTCGATAAGGTTCGGCGCGGGCCGCGTTCTGATGAGGATGTCATCGCTGTGGATCGGGTTGAGATTCCGGCGATTTTCAGTCAGCTGTCGCCAAGGCAGTGGGAGGTAGCGCGGTTGGTGGGGAAGGGGCAGACGAATTATCAGATTGCCTGTGAGTTGGGGATCACCGAGAACACGGTGAAGCTTTATGTGTCGCAGGTTTTGCGGTTGACGCATATGCATAATCGGACGCAGTTGGCGCTGGCTTTGTTACCCGGTCATTCTGGATTGCGTCAGGGGGTGACTGCGCATTAGGTTTTTGTTGGTGTGCCTATCCATTCCTGCGGTAACGGCCGCTTAGGATTTTGCCCTTCCGGCGACTCACTTGTGCGCCCAGCATGGGCGCCATCCTAGAGGTGAAAGTCCTCTCTTGAGCTGGCCACAGCGAATGAAGCGAAGCGCAACTGCATGAGGGCGACCGAGTGTGGGAAGGAAGC
>NZ_SOPU01000016.1:0-327 GCF_004402115.1 Pseudomonas sp. F01002
TGCCGCTCAGCGTCAGAGCGGTATCGACGGTGATGCCACCCTCGGGAACAGGCCCTCTGGAGTCCGACACGGTGGTAAGGGTGGGGGTAATCAATGCCACCGCTCTGATGGTATAGGTGCGTAGCGGGAAGGTCACCGCCGTAGCGGTATCGGCCACCCTAATCGAAGTTCACCCGGAAGGTGACCTTTAGCTCGCTGCCGTCCTTGAGCGTTTTCAGCCAGTCCCTGGGGGCCAGCGAGATCGGCCCTGACGTCGAAGCATGCGGCACACCGGCCCAGACGACCTGCTCGGTCGGTGCGCCGTTATCCAGGATGCCGTCATAGCGC
>NZ_SOPU01000016.1:421-782 GCF_004402115.1 Pseudomonas sp. F01002
GATGACCGACACCGGTACCGGGATCTCAAGACCGATGCTGCTGATGGGGGCCGCCGTGGTGGTGTGCGAACCTTCGGCCGGGGTGCCGGCAGCGCCGGCCCACGTCACGCTCAGCAGGTCGGTGGGTAGCAGGACGCCCTGAGGGACCACCACGGTGAGGGAGTCTTTGGCGGCGATGGGGTTTAGGTTGTTGTCGACGGTTTCTTTAACGGAAGGCGGGTTCAGCATGAGGGCTGATTGGACGGTAAAGGTCCGCGCCGCCGAGGTTACGCCACTGCCATACAACGCTTTGGCGGTGATGCTGTGAGCCGCCACACTCAGCGCAGACACCTTCAAGGTCCAGACCCCTGTGGTCAGGTCA
>NZ_SOPU01000017.1:0-23110 GCF_004402115.1 Pseudomonas sp. F01002
CTACCGCAGGCACAATCGGTTGGGGACTACGAAGCCTTGCTGCCATGGAACTGCTCGCCAGAGATGCCACGGTAAACGACTGCCTCATCTTGAGGTAGGTGTAGTTCGTGGATCGGTTACGGTGATGATACGTTGTATGAAGATTTACTATGCAAAGTTCTACCTGGCAGGCACGATATAGACCAATGGTATCACGATGTTTATTCACCTTTAGTACAAGCGATATATGCGAAAACTAAAGATGAGGCTACCAACTTTCTTAAAAAGTATTGCAACCAATGGTACACAGCCTTCAAGCAAGCTCCTTGGCATGACACTCATCATCAAGGAGAGGAAGGAAACTACGTAGGTTATTGGGCAATCGAGGCCGGAGCAATTGCATTTTTATATGGCGTAGACGACAGCAAAATCGATCATATGGTTTATCCAAAAGCATTGGTCGAATACGCTAGAAACTATAAAGGCGGTATTGGCTCCCAGATTAATCGTATCGTCGCTGGCGAACCCTGCAGCAAAACGGGCTATTGGTTCACCCCAGCTCAAGCCAACTCAAGACGCCACTTCCAACAAGGCAAAATCATGCCGAGCCTCAGTGAGTCAAAATGGGGCGATACTATTTGGTATTGGTCAGGTGAAGAATAATACCCTCGTGATATTTCAAAACCTGCCCCACAGGAGGCAGGCTTGTTCCAGAGGCTTCAGACCGGCGCCTTCCACCCCATCATCTGCTGCTGCGCAACCAGCAGCAAATCGGACCCATCCTGCGTCAGCAGATAAAGCGCGTGAGTAATGTGTGGAATATCTTGAACATCACCGTTCTTGAAACACTGGCAATGGAGCGTTTCAAGCAACTGGCTGGCGGCTCGGACACGCTGTAAAGCGGCTTCGAGTATGTCTTGGGGATTGGCCTCGGTGTCGATGACCATTGGGCTTGTCTCGGTAACGCTGCTTTTGATTGAGCGATAGCGATCAGGGAATGGATTTAGCGTTGGCATAGTAATTACTCGAGCATTAATTAGTAATCGCCAGCACCGTGACCAAACGATGGAGGCGGCTGTGTACAGGCTTGGTCAACCGCTAACACTCAAAACGGCTCGCCCGAAAGCGTCCTGCACACAGCCACCATTGCAACGCACTACGAGACGTAGAAGTCCGCAGCGCGAATGATGGCACATATATGTGCAGTGTTAATCAGGTGACCAAACCTGTTCGCTGATTTTGCAGCGAGGTCAAACAGTAAACGCTGCCAGCTTGCCGGCGAAAGACGACAAAGAGTCCGACCGTGTAGGAACGGGCCGAACCTCCCTCAGTTTTTTTACCTACATGAAACCTCTGTCAGAAACCTCCTCACGACAGGCGGCATTCAGTCGGGTTAACCATCGCTTAACCCCGCGGTCCAAAACTTTACTGGACCGCACGCCCTCAGAGTTCTCTGACGCCCAGTGCGGCAGGTTCGACGCCTAACGTCGAGCTGACATTAAGCCTGCATCGGAGACCGTTCATGAACATGCGCACCTTGCTGATCACCACCGTCCTCGCCTGCACCGCGTTAGCCGGTCTGGCCCAGGCCAATGACACTTCGAGCTCCCAGGCGGTGCCGTACCACTACGGCATGCCGCTGCACGTGGGCAAGGTCATCACCTTGACCGAACCGTCGACGCTGGACTGCAAAGTGGTCACAGCCGACATGAAGTACATCGACAGCACCTCGGGCAAGCCTGCGGAAATCTCCTATCGGAAGCTTTCCGACGCTTGCAGTTATCAAAACTGACGGAAAGGTCTGATTCAATACTTTGCGGTATTCCTGTGAGGGGTTCTGGCGCTATGCTCAGCGCCTCTCCCCACTGCCGCAAGGATTCGCCATGCAGTTATCGTTTCGTACCTTGTCGACTTTTACCGCCGCGCTGTGTTTTCTGTTGGCCCTGGTCTGGGGTTTGATGCCGGACAGGTTGCTGTCAATCTGGAGTATCGAGTACTCGTTGGCGGTGGGCGTTGTCGCGCGGCGCAGCGCAATGCTGTTCGCGGCATTGGGCGTGATGTTTTATCTGGTTCGAAACGAGTCGCCTTCGATCACCCGCCATGCGCTGACCAATGGTTTCATGGTCGGCTGCTGGGGGCTGGCAGCACTGGGCTTCGGCGAATGGCTCAATGGCCATGCCGGTCCGGGCATATTGCTTGCGGTGGTGGTTGAGCTGGCGCTGGGTCTGGCGTTTCTCCAGACCAAGCGCGTGTCGGTGGAGCTCGAAACCGTGGGTTAAAGCGCTTTTCTGTCTGGATGCAGAGTCTGGGCAATGGTTTGGTGCTGCATGTCAGAGCGCAGTCCAGCTATCAGGTCATTGATTTCTCGGCAACCATTCAGCTGTTTGGCATTTATTCCTGTCTTCATTAGATCGAGGTGATCGGTTTCACGATCGGAATACACCTTGACGGTCATCGACAGGTCCGGCGACAGCGTGCATTGACAACGTTTCGGCAAAA
Source organism: Pseudomonas sp. F01002 (assembly GCF_004402115.1). Lineage (NCBI taxonomy): Bacteria > Pseudomonadati > Pseudomonadota > Gammaproteobacteria > Pseudomonadales > Pseudomonadaceae > Pseudomonas > Pseudomonas sp. F01002. The sequence goes on from NZ_SOPU01000017.1 coordinate 2,479, forward strand.
AGCTGCTTTCAATGATATTGCGAAGTTCCAAGGCAGAAAGAAACATGGCGAACCTCTCCGTAATGTGAGACTGCCGATCAACTATCGATACTGACGCAATGAAATCCCCGGTCAGCTTAAGACCAGCTTCAGCATAAAACATGCCTTGGATTTCGCACTGCAGCTCATCGGTAAATCAACGATTTAGCGAAACCGCACGTAAATAGCCCCTGCAATATGCAAGAAAGGCGTTGTGGTGCCCCTGCAATTTGCATACATCCAGCGACAAGTTTGCATTGGCCGACCACCCCAGTAAGAATGCGGCCAATCAAATCAGTATCCGCTGACCCCACTCGCAAGCAAGGAGGCATCATGGGTTCTTTGACCTATATCACTACCGTCGGGCTGATTCTTGCCGGGCTGTCGACCATCGCTCACGCCGCGAAACTCGAAGAGGTTGCGCCGTTCCCGAAGCCCGAGAGCGGTTTCACCCGCCAGGTCATTCACCTTGCCCCACAGGCTCAGGAAGACGGCTACCAGGTCGAAATCCTCGCTGGCAAAACCCTGACCGTCGACTGCAATCGCCAACGCCTGGGCGGCATTCTCGAGGAGAAAAACCTCGAAGGCTGGGGCTACCCGTTCTACCGACTGGAAAAAGTCATCGGCCCGATGAGTACGCTGATGGCCTGCCCGGACGGCAAAAGCAAAAAGGACTTCGTGCCGGTGGTCGGTGACGGTTTCATGTTGCGCTACAACAGCAAACTGCCGATCGTGCTCTACGTGCCCAAAGACGTCGAAGTCCGCTACCGGATCTGGTCGGCGTCGAGCAAGGTCGAGAAAGCCGTCCAGGAATAACCGTTCTATCCCGTTACAGGAGCGCCATTTTGATTACCTGCCACGTCAAATATGTGATCGATCCGTATCAACTCAGCGAATTCGAAGCCTACGCAAAGGCCTGGCTCGGCATCGTCGAGCGTTTGGGTGGTACGCACCACGGGTACTTCCTGCCTTCCGAGGGCGCGAGCAATATCGCCTACTGCCTGTTCAGCTTTCCTTCGCTGGCGGACTACGAAAGCTACCGGCATATCGCGATGACTGACGCCGAAAGCACCGCGTTGGTGGCTTCGCTGGTCGAGAAGAAGTTTATTGTCAGTTACGAGCGGACCTTCCTGCGCCCGCTGCTGGCCTGACACTGCTCACACCGGGGCGCCGCTCAACGCGGCGCGTTCGGCCACATGGCGCAAACTGTCGAAATTGATATTGGCGCCCGAGTCGATCGCTACCAGTGTCTGACCACAGGCACCGGTTTGCGCCACATATTTTTTGATGCCGGCCACGGCCAAGGCACCGGAAGGTTCGGTGATCGAGCGGGTATCGTCGTAGATATTCTTGATAGCGGCGCAGAGTTCGTCGTTGCTGACGGTCAACACCTCATCGACGCAAAACCGGCAGACTTCGAAACCATAAGCACCGATCTGGGCGACGGCCACACCGTCGGCGAACGTACCTACGGTTGGCAGGACAACTCGGTCGTCGGCCTGTAATGCCGCATATAAGCAGGCGGAATGCTCCGACTCGACGCCGATGATGCGGACTTCTGGTCGCAGGTATTTGACGTACGCCGCGATGCCGGCGATCAGGCCGCCACCACCCACCGGGACGAAGATCGCGTCCAGTGGACCTTGATGCTGGCGCAGGATTTCCATGGCAACGGTGCCCTGCCCCGCGATCACGTCCGGGTCGTCGTAGGGCGAGACAAAGGTGCGACCGGTTTGCCGCGCCAGGTTCAGCGCATAGTCCCGAGCAAACGGAAAACTCTCGCCATGCAGCACGGCGTCGGCGCCCCGACTGCGCACGCCAAGTACCTTCAGTTCCGGCGTCGTACGCGGCATGACGATGGTCGCCGCAATTCCCAGTTCACGGGCCGCTAATGCCACGCCTTGAGCATGATTACCTGCGGAAGCGGTGATGACCCCGCGAGCCTTTTGCTCATCGCTCAGTTGCACCAGTTTGTTATAGGCACCGCGAATCTTGAAGGAAAAGGTCGGCTGCAAGTCTTCGCGCTTGAGCAGGATCTGGTTACCCAAAACCTCGGACAGTGCCGGTGCTACCTGCAACGGCGTACGCACCGCGAGCTCATACACGGGCGCGGCGAGGATCTTTTTCACGTAGTGCTCAAGCAAGGTCTGCTGGGCGGTGGTGCTCATGGTTGTCTCCTGTCGTACACCGACTGTGTGTAGGAGTTGCCGAAGGCTGCGATCTTTTGATCTATCTTGCGGACGCCAAGATCAAAAGATCGCAGCCTTCGGCAGCTCCTACGCCGGTCGGCGTTGGTTCAAGACCCAGGAGACAGAAAGTAAAAACCCGCCTCTAGGGCGGGTTGGGTGCTGCAGTCGTGAGCTAACCCGCCAAATAAGGAATGGCGGTAATAATGCTTGGCTGGCAGCGCAATACAGTGGAAGTCATGTCCGGAAATTAGCCGGGCGCTGATGGCAAGTCAATGGCCAATTTTCCTCGGCCTCTGTAGGCTGACGACTCTGCTCATTGTCCCAAGGAAGGAAACCATGAAGTCTGTCGCCCTGCCCCTCATTGCTCTGATCGCGTTCGCCGGCTACACCGTTTCGGTGATGCTTCAGGCCGAACAGTCATTGATCGACTTCGGCATCAGCCTGATGTCGCGCCCCGACACGGCGCAGGTGGTGATTGATTTGTACCTGCTGGTGACGCTCGCGGGCATCTGGATGTACACGGATGCGCGCAAGCGTGGGCAGTCAGGGCTGTCGGTGGTGCCGTATCTTTTGCTTACCGCAATATTTGTGTCCATCGGGCCGTTGTTGTACTTGGTGGTGCGTGGGCTGCAGGATCGGAAGAAATCCGTAACCATCCATCAAGAGGTCTGATCCTGGATTTGTAGAGCTGTTGAGATTGCTTTCGCGAGCAAGCACGCTCCCACAAGGGTTCTGTAGAGGACTCGGAACTTGCGTACACCCTGATCAAAATGTGGGAGCGAGCTTGCTCGCGAAAGCGATCTGACAGCCGCCAAAGTTATTTCGCCAACCGTCTGAGCCCGAGCACCATCACTCCAGCCCCCATTATCATCGCAGTCAGAAACAGCGGATACGAAACCCACCACGGCACGCCCGCCGTCATCATGCTGAACTCGGACATGCCGCCGATACTTGCAATCAGGTTCAGCGGCAAAAACACCACATTGATCAACGTCAGTTTGCGCAGCAGGTTGTTCATGCTGTTGTTCATCAGGTTGCCCCGGGCGTCGATCAGCCCGGAGAACACCGTGGAGTAGATTTCCGCCTGTTTGTAGCACTGGTTGTTTTCGATGATCAGGTCGTCGATCAGGCCAATGGCTTCGGCGCTGAAATGTTCCTTTGCGGCGTGATTGCGCAACCGGGTCAGGACTGCGCCGTTGCTGTGAATCGCGTTGATGTAATAGATCAGGCTTTCGCTGAGGTTGAACATCTGGATCAGGTGCTGGTTCTGCATCGACGCGTTGAATTTCTGCTGCAACTCCCTGGCAACCAGCTTGATCACCTTCAGGTGGCCCAAGTAGTGATGGATGTTGTTGAACAGCAGGTCGAGCAACACATCCAGCGGCCTGTTCAGGGGCTGGCGCATGCCGAGGCCACTGAGCGGCGAGTCGTCGGTGGCGATCACCAGCAAACGATGCTCGGAAAACAGCAAACCGCAGGACGACACTTCGAAGGCCAGGCTGCCGGCGCCGGAATAGTTTTCCGGGCGTTTCCAGATCAGGAACAGGTTGTCGGGGTGAAACTCGATGCGTGACACCTCGTCGGGGTCCAGGGCCGAGGCCAGGGCGTGTTCATCAACTTTGAAATGGCTGTGCAGCAGATCCCGTTCGGCCGCGTCGGGATTGCTGAACAACATCAGGTCGGCGTCCAGCCGTTCGACTGCTTGCAGGGCACCGTGGCTCAGTTGAAAGCGCTTGATCATCCGCCGCTCACCAGGCCTGGCCGCGGCGCTTGAGTTCCAGGCGACGGGCGAATTCTTCCAGCACCAGTGAATACAGATCGTCCTGCAAGTAAGCGTCTTCGATGCCGGCGTCCATGTTGGGATTGTCGTTGACCTCAATCACGACCACTTTGTCGCCGGACTGCTTGAGGTCGACACCGTAGAGGCCATCGCCGATCAGGTTCGCAGTCTTCACCGCCAGCTCCACCACCGCCCGCGGTGCTTCGTGAACCGCCAGGGTGCGGCATTCGCCATTGATGTCCTGGCCCTTGGCCTTGTGGTTGTAGATCTGCCAATGGCCCTTGGACATGAAGTACTGGCAGGCAAAGATGGGTTTGCGGTTGAGCACGCCGATACGCCAGTCGTATTCGGTGTAGAAGAATTCCTGAGCCAGCAACAGCACCGAATGCTCGAACAGTTCGGCCGTGGCGTCGAGCAAGGCTTGCTGGCTTTCGACCTTGATCACACCCCGAGAGAAACAGCCGTCGGGGATCTTCAGCACCAACGGGAAACCGAGGCGCTCGCCGACCCGTTCAAAGTCTTCCGGTCGCTCTTTATAGAGAATCTCGGTGGCGGGCATGCCTAGTTGATGACTCTTGAGCAGATCGGTCAGATACACCTTGTTGGTGCAACGCAGAATCGACGCCGGGTCGTCCATCACCACCAGCCCTTCGCTCTCGGCTTTCTTGGCAAAACGGTAGGTGTGGTTGTCGACGCTTGTCGTCTCGCGGATCAGCAGCCCGTCGTACTCGGCAATACGTGCGTAGTCCTTACGCTCGATCAGCTCGACGTCGATGCCCAACGTCTTGCCAACCCTGACGAAGTTGTCCAGCGCCTTGGCATTCGACGGCGGTAACGCTTCCTGGGGATCGTGCAGGATGGCCAGGTCATAACGGGCCAAACGCCGGGAACGCGGCACGCGCCAGATCTTGCGACTGAAACTGTCGAGTGAGTGGGCGAACTGATCTTCCTGATCTTCGCGTAACTTATGTATGGCGCCGGACTTTACCCCTTCAATGTGCCAGCCATTAGTTCGGCGAAATTCAACTAACAATATCGGACACGGAAACAATTCAAACAACTGTCGTGCCAGATCCTGTAACGGCTCGATATGAGTCTTGCCAAAGTAGAGCGTCAGGGTAAAGCCTTCGGTATCGCTGTAAAGATGATGACTGAGGGCTTTTTCCAGGGTTTTATCCAGATCATCCAGGGCCAGGCCGTACAAGGATTTTCGAGTCAGTTCGCTGATGGTCCGCACCGAGGGAATCACCTTGTGCCCACGGGCTTCGGCCAGCAGCGAGCAGTAGTAACCGTGCCCCAGGTACTTGTAGCTGCGGCACAGGTTGATCACCTGGACCCGCTTGCCCTGCTCGTTGGCCCGGGGTTTCTCGAGGTATTCCTGGGCGCTGACGATGTCTTCACTGGGGAAGTAGGAGGTCCAGTCTTCCTTGCGCTCGACGATGATAATCAACTGACTGGAAGCTCTAACACTGTCATTTAAATAAGTTGCTGCCGGCAAAGTTTGCTCGGATACTTCGCGCCAATGACCCTGTACCGCTGACATAGTGATTGATCCGTTGGAGAACAAGACCTTTCCTATTAAACACGAACTTTTTAGAAAGTCCCGTTTCGTTACGCAACTTTTACGGTGGTCATATGAATCTGGTTTTTCGCTTGGCGGTGGTTGAAGACTTACCGGCACTGCTGGAACTCGAACAACACTGTTTCACCACGGATCGGCTTAATCGTCGCAGTTTTCAATGGATGATCACGCGCGCCCATGGGCAACTGTTGGTGGCCCAGCGTGGCGAACACTTGGTCGGTTACGCCGTGGTGCTGTTTCACCGGGGTACTTCGCTGGCGCGACTTTACTCGATTGCGATCGCCACCGACGCGCGCGGCAGCGGCTTGGGCAAGCAATTGCTCCAACGCATCGAGGCCTGCGCCCTTGAGCACGACTGCGCCTACCTGCGGCTGGAAGTTCGCATCGACAACCCGACGGCGATTGCCCTGTACGAGCGCAACGGTTACCGACGCTTTGCCCTGATTCACGACTATTACCAGGACCATGCCGACGCGCTGCGGCTGGAGAAGCGCATCCTCCAGCACCGCGACTCGCGCAACATCAAGGTGCCCTGGTACCCGCAGACCACCGATTTCACCTGCGGCCCGGCCTGTCTGCTGATGGCCATGGGCGCGCTGCAAGCGGATCGCGTGCTGGAGCGTCTCGAAGAACTGCAGATCTGGCGCGAAGCGACCACCGTGTTCATGACCTCCGGCCATGGTGGCTGCAGCCCTCAAGGCCTGGCGCTGGCGGCATGGCGACGGGGTTTTGGAGTGCGTCTGCAACTGAGCATGGCCGGGGCACTGTTCCTCGATGGCGTACGCAATGCGCATAAAAAAGAGGTAATGCGTCTGGTGCACGAGGAGTTTACGGCGCAGCTGCACACCACTGACGTCGAACAGGTGATCGGCGGGCCGCTGGAACTTCCGGGTTTACTGGACGGAGGTGGACAACCGCTGGTGCTCATCAGCAGCTATCGACTGACCCGTTCCAAATCGCCGCATTGGGTGATCGTCACCGATTGCGATGAAGAGTTCGTCTACCTGCATGACCCAGATGTCGATCACAGCCAGCATCGCCAACCCATGGACTGCCAGCATTTGCCGGTCAGTCATGGGGAGTTCGACAAGATGAGCAGCTTCGGGCGAGGCAAGTTGCGGGCGGCGGTAATTCTGTATGCCCGAACGTGACCAAAAACACCCAGGGAGTGGGTTTATTTAAGGCCTACCTTGTAAAGCGCCCCGTCGTCCTCGTCGGTCAACACATACAAATACCCGTCCGGGCCTTGCCGCACATCGCGAATGCGCTTGTTGAGTTCGCCCAGCAATCGCTCTTCGTGAACGACCTTGTCGCCATCGAACTGCAAGCGGATCAACTCCTGGCTCACCAGTGCGCCGATAAACACGTTGTGCTGCCAAGCCTTGAAGCGGTCAGCGTCGTAGAACGCCATGCCGCTTAGGCCAGGGGACTTTTCCCAGACATGGTGCGGGGCGACGGTGCCTTCGGCGGTCTTGCCCTTGGCTTCCGGAATCGGCTGGCCGGAATAATTGATGCCATGGGTTGCCATCGGCCAGCCGTAGTTCTTGCCTCGCTCGATGATGTTGATTTCATCGCCACCCTGGGGACCGTGCTCGTTTTCCCAGAGGGTGCCGGTCCAGGGATTGAGCGCCGCGCCTTGCGGATTGCGCTGACCGTAGGACCAGATTTCCGGGCGCACGCCCGCCTGACCGACAAAGGGGTTGTCATCCGGCACCTTGCCGTCCGGGTAGATCCGCACGACCTTGCCTTGCAGCTTGTCGAGGTCTTGGGCGGCCGGCCGGTCATTGTTCTCGCCAAGGGTGATGAACAGATAGCCGTCGCGATCGAACACCAATCTTGAGCCGAAGTGGTTACAGACTGAAAGCTTGGGTTCCTGGCGGAAGATCACTTTGAAATCCTTGAGGGCCGTCAGGTCGTCGGACAAACGTCCGCGACCGACCGCCGTCCCGGCCTTGTCGCCCTCACCGCCACCCTCGGCGTACGACAGATAGACCGTGCGGTCTTGCTTGAAGTCGGGCGACAACGCTACATCCAGCAAGCCACCCTGCCCCTTGGCCCAGACCTTTGGCACACCACTGAGCGGTGCGGAAAGTTTACCGTCGGCGCTGACCACCCGCAGGTGGCCGAGCCGTTCAGTCACCAGCATCCCTTGGCGATCGGGAAGAAACGCCAAAGCCCAGGGATGTTCGAGCCCCTTGGTCATTGTCGTCACCTCAAGGGTGCCCTGTTCGCTTTTAAAATTCTGGGTTGGCGCTGCGAAAACGGGCGCCGTGACGGTGATCAGTGCGCTGGCACACAGTGTGGCCAGAAGGGTTTTACACAACATGCACGATTCCTTTTGTCGTTCGAATGGCTGGCAAGAACGCTGTCATGCCGTTCAACGGTTGCTGGTGTCTACGTCTCGATGAGGTGGATTGGGAATGAATTTCGGTGGGGTGGCGGGAGGCGAGCGATCCTGGGGATAGCGGTTGCCGACGCCACCATTGTCAAGCGTCGGTGGCCGCGGCACGGGCACTGTATTCGGCCCACGAATGCTCGGCGCGCTGGGTTGCGTGCCTTGCATGCTGTTGGGATTGGCCCGGCGAATCGGGCTGTTGTAAGGATTGCTGGTGTGGCCCGTCGGGCTCTGGACCAACAGCAATGAAGAAGGTGGCGATGCGGTGTCAGCCTGGGCCAGATTGCTCAGCACGCCACTCAACGCCAATGCGGTGCAGCCGAGCACAAATCTGTTCATGGGGAGCCTCTGGACATCAGCGTGGATAGGAACTTCGATATCACGCTACGCCCGGGGTTCGGATTTGTTAACTAAAACCTCCTTCACAAGATGTAACACGAGTTGACCTGACCGCCGATAAGCCCGCAGGACCGGGTCGCAGCCCGCTGAAACTTTTGCACAGCGTCACAGGTCACCTGAACATCACTCGCGAGAAGACGACCATGGCACGGGCAATCTGGAAAGGCGCGATCAGTTTCGGTCTGGTGCATATCCCTGTGGCGCTGGTCTCGGCGACGTCCTCGCAAGGGGTGGATTTCGACTGGCTCGACAGCCGCAGCATGGACCCGGTGGGCTACAAGCGCGTCAACAAGGTCACAGGCAAGGAAGTGACCAAGGAACACATCGTCAAAGGTGTGCAATATGAAAAGGGGCGGTATGTGGTCCTCAGCGAAGAGGAAATCAAGTCGGCGCACCCTCTGTCCACTCAGACCATCGACATCTTTTCCTTTGTCGACAGCGAGCAGATTCCCCTGCAAAACATCGATACGCCCTACTACCTCGCGCCGGATAAACGCGGTGGCAAGGTCTATGCGCTGTTGCGCGAAACGTTAAGCAAAACCAATAAAGTCGCCCTGGCTCATGTTGTGCTGCACACGCGCCAGCACCTCGCCGCGCTGATGCCGCTGGAATCGGCGATGGTATTGGTGATGCTGCGCTGGCCCGCCGAAGTGCGAAGTCTGGATACGCTGGAGCTGGGCAGTGAAGTCACCAAGCCTGAACTGGCCAAAGGTGAACTCGATATGGCCAAACGTCTGGTTCAGGACATGAGCGCAGACTGGAAACCCGAGGATTATCGCGACAGTTTTGAAGACAAGATCATGGCCTTGGTCGAGAAAAAGGCTAATGAAGGCAAGATCGAGGATGTGGAAACGGCGACTGGCGAAGAGGAACGGAAAACCGCGGATGTCATTGATTTGACCGAGCTGCTTAAACGTAGTCTTGGCGGTAAAAGTGCCGGCAAAACCAAAACGGCAACCAAACCGACCGCTCACAAAAAAGCCACGAAGACTTCTCGTGGCTGATTGAAAGTTTGCGGTGAATGTTATGACCTCTTCGCGAGCAAGCCCGCTCCCACATTAGATCGCGGTTAACTGTGGGAGCGGGCTTGCTCGCGAAGGCGTCATACGCCACAACGCGGAAATCAGATCAGAACGATAATCGCCAACAAACCACCAAAAATCGCCCACTTCTCCAGGTAATAGAGCTTGCGGTTGCGCTTTTTCAGCGCTTTGCCGCGCAGGCGAATCTTGTAGATTTTGGCAAACAAGCGGTTGATGCCTCCGGTCTTGTCACCGACATCGTTCGGTGCGCCCGCCGCCGACATCACGTTACGGCTGAACCAGCCATTGAACGCCGCCGCCCAGCGATACTTCATCGGCCGCTCCACGTCGCAGAACAGAATGATGCGGTTCTGCTCGGTGGTGTTTTCGGCGTAATGAATGAAGGTCTCGTCGAACATGACCGCTTCACCGTCGCGCCAGTGGTAGTTCTCGCCATCGACGTTGATATAGCAACCGGCATCGTTCGGTGTTTCCAGGCCCAGGTGATAGCGGTAGGAACCCGCATACGGATCGCGGTGACGGACCAGTTTCGAACCCGGTGGCAGCTCGGCGAACATCGCAGCCTTGATCGAGCCGATGCTTTGCACCAGTTCGGTGGTGCGCGGACAGAGTTTTATGGCCGAAGGATGGCTGTCGCCGTACCACTTCAGGTAGAAACGTTTCCAGCCAGTCTTGAAGAACGAGTTGAAGCCGACGTCGTCGTATTGATTCGAGCGCTTGATTTCCCCGGCCCTGAGCAGGTTTTGGCCCTCGGCGCGAATGTCTTCCCAATGGTCCTGCAACGGACTCAGATCAGGGAAATCGGCCGGGTTCAGATAAGGCTTGTTGGGGATTTTCGAGAACAGATAAAGGAAGCAGTTGATCGGCGCGAGAAACGTCGAGTGATCGCTCAGTTGGCGGCCCAGCTTGTGACGCACGCGTCCGCGCAAGTGAACGTACACAATGGAAACAACGTAAATAGCGGCAATGATCAATTTCACAAAAAATCGTCACATGTCAGAAGTGAACAAACTGCGTCCCTTGCCGGCCAATCGGCCCAAGGGTCTTGTGCAGTGTCTGAATACGAAACAACGGTCCCGATGGCGCGTCCTTGAGCCTATGCCGTCTGTCGGCATCAGGTGATAGTTGGCATTTTAGTCACAGTTTGTAACCAATAGTTAACCTTCAACTGTGAAAATCTGTCCACTGATGCTGCCAAAGTGGCCGTGCGGCCTTAACGCCCTATCGTTTAAAGAGCCAGACCAGTACAATCGCCGCCAAACATTACGCGCCCCCCTTGGTTGATGACGGGAATGAACCCCGTCTCAGCGCACTTCGACTCGGGCCAAGCGCTCCATATGCTGCTGTCCACTTATTGCCAGATGGACCTTCCGCTTCTGACCGGGATGCATTTCCTGTGGTTCGAAAACCGGAAACGGGTACTGAATCGGTACTGCCGCAACCCTAGCTACTCTGAATGCTTCGCAGGAAAAACCTTTGATCTCTACAGCTAACATCACGATGCAGTTCGGCGCCAAGCCGCTATTCGAAAACGTTTCGGTCAAATTCGCCGCGGGCAACCGCTACGGCCTGATCGGCGCCAACGGTTGCGGCAAGTCGACTTTCATGAAAATCCTCGGCGACGACCTCGAGCCGTCCGGCGGCCAGGTCATGCTCGAGCCGAACGTGCGTCTGGGTAAATTGCGCCAGGACCAGTTCGCCTACGAAGAATTCACCGTGATCGATACCGTGATCATGGGTCACGAAGAGCTGTGGAAGGTCAAGGCCGAGCGCGACCGTATCTACTCGCTGCCGGAAATGACCGAAGAAGACGGCATGGCCGTTGCAGAACTGGAAACCGAGTTCGCCGAAATGGACGGCTACACCGCCGAATCCCGTGCTGGCGAACTGTTGCTGGGCCTGGGTATCGGCATCGAGCAGCACTTCGGCCCGATGAGCGAAGTGTCCCCAGGCTGGAAACTGCGCGTATTGCTGGCTCAGGCGCTGTTCTCCGATCCTGAAGTGCTGTTGCTCGATGAACCGACCAACCACCTGGACATCAACACCATCCGCTGGCTGGAAAACATCCTGACCCAGCGCTCCAGCCTGATGATCATCATCTCTCACGACCGTCACTTCCTGAACAGCGTGTGCACCCACATGGCTGACCTGGACTACGGCGAGTTGCGCCTGTTCCCGGGCAACTACGACGAGTACATGACCGTGGCGACCCAGTCCCGCGAGCAACTGCTGTCGGACAACGCCAAGAAGAAAGCGCAGATTTCCGAGCTGCAATCGTTCGTCAGCCGCTTCTCGGCCAACGCCTCGAAAGCCAAGCAGGCCACTTCCCGCGCGAAGGCGATCGACAAGATCCAACTGGCCGAAGTCAAGCCTTCGAGCCGTGTGAGCCCGTTCATCCGTTTCGAACAAACCAAGAAGCTGCACCGTCAGGCGGTCATCGTCGAGCGCATGGCCAAAGGCTTCGACGGCAAGACACTGTTCAAGGACTTCAGCTTCCAGGTTGAAGCTGGGGAGCGCGTGGCGATCATCGGCCCGAACGGTATCGGTAAAACCACCCTGCTGCGCACCCTGGTCAACGAACTGACCCCGGATGCCGGTACCGTGAAGTGGACCGACGCCGCGGAACTGGGCTACTACGCCCAGGACCACGCGCACGATTTCGAAGACGACTGCAACCTGTTCGACTGGATGGGTCAATGGACCCAGGGCGGTGAGCAAATCGTTCGCGGCACCCTCGGCCGGATGCTGTTCTCCAACGACGAGATCCTCAAGTCGGTCAAGGTCATCTCCGGTGGTGAGCAAGGTCGCATGCTGTTCGGCAAGCTGATCCTGCAAAAGCCGAACGTGCTGATCATGGACGAACCGACCAACCACTTGGACATGGAATCCATCGAGGCGCTGAACCTGGCGCTGGAGAACTACCCGGGCACGCTGATCTTCGTCAGCCACGACCGTGAGTTCGTATCGTCCCTGGCCACCCGCATCATCGAGTTGAGCCCTAGTGGCGTGATCGACTTCAGCGGCACCTATGACGACTACCTGCGTAGCCAGGGCGTTGTGTTCTAAGCGTTCGCTATAAATGAAAAGCCCTGTCCTGGTGACGGGGCTTTTTATTGTCTGAAGATCAAAAGATCGCAGCCTTCGGCAGCTCCTTTGGAATGCGCCCCCCCTGTAGGAGCTGCCGAAGGCTGCGATCTTTTGATTTTCGTTAGCCTGCTTCCTTTTATTCGCAGCCCGCGCCATGATGCAGTTCTCCTACCGCCGCCCGCGAACGAGCCCTCATGTCTGTGCAGCAACTGCCACCACAAAGCTCCATGGCGATCACCCTGCAGATCGTCTCTATCGTCTTCTATACCTTTATTGCCTTCCTCTGCATCGGTCTGCCGATTGCGGTATTGCCGGGCTACGTCCACGAACAGCTGGGTTTCAGCGCGATCATCGCGGGTCTGACCATCGGCTCGCAGTACCTGGCCACCCTGCTCAGCCGCCCGATGGCCGGGCGCCTGTCGGACAGCATCGGCACCAAGCGGGCGATTGTTTACGGGTTATCAGGGATTGTGTTGAGCGGCGTGCTGACGTTGATTTCAACGCTGCTGCAAAGTTTTCCGTTGCTGAGCCTGCTAATCCTGATCGCCGGCCGCTTGTTGCTGGGGATTGCCCAGGGCTTGATCGGGGTCGGCACCATCAGTTGGTGCATGGGTCAGGTGGGCGCTGAACATACCGCGCGCTCGATCTCCTGGAACGGCATCGCCTCCTACGGCGCCATCGCCATTGGTGCGCCGCTGGGCGTGGTGATGGTCGGCGAGCTGGGGTTCGCCAGTCTTGGGATCGCGCTGTCGGTGCTGGCGCTGGCGGCGTTGTTGCTGATCCGAAACAAACCCTCGGTGCCGGTGATTCGCGGCGAACGCCTGCCGTTTTGGGCGGTGTTCGGGCGTATTGCGCCGTTCGGCGCGAGCCTGAGCCTTGCCTCCATCGGTTACGGCACGCTGACCACTTTTATTACCCTGTATTACGTCAGCCGTGGCTGGGCCGGTGCGGCTTATTGCCTTACGGTATTCGGCGTGTGTTTCATTCTGGCGCGACTGTTGTTCATCTCCAGCATCAGCCGTTTCGGTGGGTTCACCTCGGCCATTGCCTGTATGAGCATTGAAACGGTGGGCCTGGTGTTACTGTGGCTTGCGCCTTCGACCGGCTATGCACTGATCGGCGCAGGCCTGACCGGATTCGGTCTGTCGTTGGTATATCCGGCGCTGGGGGTCGAAGCGATCAAGCAAGTGCCCAATTCCAGTCGCGGGGCGGGATTGAGTGCCTACGCGGTGTTTTTCGATCTGGCGCTGGCGATTGCCGGGCCGTTGATGGGCGCGGTGGCGTTGAACCTGGGGTACACGTGGATTTTCTTCAGCGCGGCGTTGCTGTCGGTGACCGGCCTCGGTTTGACCCTGTTACTGAAACGCCGCGCAATGGCCTGACGCTGCAATCCACTGTGGGAGCGGCGGTGCGGCGATCCGACTTGCTCGCGAAGGCGGTGGGTCAGTTGACATTAATGCTGACTGCTACACCGCTTTCGCGAGCAAGCCCGCTCCCACATTATTGATCCGCCGTCTGCATCCCGGCCCGGGTCGGTTTGCCAAGCGCATGAGAGAAGAAACGCCCGGCTTCGGAAACCATGGTGCGATGGATGTCTTTGCGATCGACGCCATCGGCATCGGTGCACAGCGCCGGCATGGCGAGGATCTGCTCTTCATTGCAAGGCGCCAGGAACACGAAGTGCCCTGCCCCGGCCAGCAACTTGAAGTCCGGTGCAATCGGAAGTTTGCGCGCCAGGGCGGCGGCATTCTTGTCGAACGCCACCAGTTTGTCGCCGTCGCCGCTGTAGAGCAGCACCGGCACATGCACGTCGGCCAGGGTATGGCGACCAAACTTCAGGCTCAGCGGCGCCATGAGCAGCAAGGCGCGAACCCGCGGGTCAGCCACCGGTTGCAAGTCATCGCGGTCAGCAATCAATTCGCCTTGGGTGTTGCAGGCATCGCGGTCGTCCGGGCGTTCCTGACAATAGCGGCGCAGACGGTCCAGGTCGGGCGTCGCGCCGGACAGAATCAGCGCCGTCTCTCCGCCCGCCGAATAACCGATCACACCCACCTGATCGGCATTGACGAAGGGCGCGAGCATACGATCGCCCAGCGTCGCGGTAATGGCTTCGGAAATCTGGATGGGCCGACCGTAAAGGTTACTCAACGTACCGAGGCGGCTGTGGTCTTTGGAGTTGTCACCGGGATGGATCACCGCCACCACCACAAACCCTTTGCGTGCCAGCGACGTGGCGAGGTCGTTTAGGGCCAGCGGGGTTCCGGTGTTGCCGTGGGACAGCATTAGCATCGGGAAATGACCGATGGCGACTCGGGTGTCTTCCCCCGCTTCGACCGTGTAGCCCTCGATGATGCTGGAGTGCTCCTTGTCGCTGGAGGGATAGAAGGCGATGGCGCGCATCGGCTGCAAGTCCAGAGGGTCGAGAAAGCTCATCTCATGGAAGCCGACGCTCCAGTGAGGATGCGGCGCAGGCGCGGCGTGCACTGAGTTCAGGCTGCTGAGCAGGCAAATCAGTAACGTTGCACAAAGACGCACCATGGGATGCCCACCTTGTTACTTGACCGGAGACGGTAACCCTCGACTGCATAACTCGGGCCAGGAGATGAAATAGCCAGAAACAAAAAACTCCGTATCTGGCACTTGCGTGATCAGAATACAGAGTTTTTTGGGTATTGCCCGAGCTGTTTGATTTTCTTTACACAGGCCTTACGCTGCGGCGAACAACTGCTCGCTGATTTGTGTGTGAGCGTCGCTCATGGCTTTGGTACGAACTTCGTCACCGTAGGCAAGGCCATGGGCACGGACGAACTCGAGGTCAGTGATACCGATGAAACCGAACAGCACCTTCAAGTACTCTTCGTGAGCAACACCAGTCGCCTGACCCGCATGCAGACCGCCGGAAGTCGAGACGATCACGACTTTCTTGCCACCGCACAGGCCTTCAGGGCCGGCTTCGGTGTAACGGAAGGTCTGACCGGCAACGGCGATGCGGTCGATCCAGGCCTTGAGTTGGGTCGGGATGGTGAAGTTGTACATCGGAGCTGCAATCACCACGGCATCGGCGGCGAGGAATTCGGCCAGGGTAGTGGCGCTCAGTTCGGCTTCGTGCTGCTGCGCGGCGTTACGCAGTTCAGCGGTGGTACCGGCGGCAACCAGGGTTGTGGCGGAGAAATGGCTGATGGCATCGGCGGCCAGGTCGCGATAGGTCACCACGGCAGTCGGCTCGGCGGTTTGCCAGGCTTTAACGACTTCGCTGCTCAGCTGACGGGAAGCCGAGTTGTCACCAAGAATGCTCGAATCGATATGCAGCAGTTTCATGTGGGATCTCCAGGTGAGGATCGCTACGAGGCGATCTGATGGGGAGAATCCTACAGGCGAAACCAATAGCTGATTAGACTGCAACAATGCGATAGTTCGTCCTACTGATAGAACAATCGAGCTCATACCATGCAAGACCTCAATGATCTCTACTACTTCGCCAAGGTGGTTGAAGCCGGTGGCTTCGCGGCGGCCGGGCGTTTGCTCGGAATTCCCAAGTCGCGTTTGTCGCGGCGCATCGCCGAGCTGGAAGAGCGTCTTGGCGCGCGCCTGCTGCAACGCACGACCCGACAACTGAAGCTGACCGCCGTGGGTGAACGTTACTTGCGGCACTGTCAGGCAATGCTGCTGGAAGCCGAAATGGCCGACGAAGCCGTCGCCAGCATGTCCAGTGAACCTCGCGGGCGTTTGCGGGTGTCCTGCCCCGTCGGGTTGGCCCACGAAATTCTGCCGACAGTGATCAGCGATTTCCTTGAGAAGTTTCCTCAGGTTCAACTGGAGGTCATGTTGCTCAACCGCCGCGTCGACCTGGTGACCGAGGGCGTCGATGTGGCGCTGCGGGTGCGTGAGTTGGGCGATGAGGATCCGCTGCTGGTCACCCGACGTTTGCGCCAGGCGCAGATGGCAATGGTCGCCAGCCCCGGGTTTTTGCATGGACGTGAAATCAACCACCCCGAAGACCTGAAAAACCTGCCCGTGCTCGGCGCCCTGGAAGCCGACCGCCTGGTGCATATCCGCATGCTCGACCAACAGGGCAAAAGCTGCGATCTCACCCTCGAAGCGCGATTGGGCATCGATGACTTTATCGTGCGCAAGGCCTGCACCCTCGCCGGCCAGGGTTTTACCATGCTGCCGATGATGTATTGCGAGCGGGAACTGGAAAACGGCGCTCTGGTGCAGTTGCTGCCCGATTGGTCGCTGCCTGGCGGCTGGCTGCAAGCGGTCTACCCTCATCGACGCGGGGTGATGCCGGCCGTACGTGCCTGGCTCGACCATTTGATCGAGTCATTCAATGACTGTGGGGACCGACTGATATGAAGGCTGGACGTATGAGCGAAGAGGATGTCGCACAATTCTGTCTCGCGCTGCCGGGTGCGCGGGAAGACTACAAGTGGGGCGGCGTGCGGGTGTTTTCGATTGCGGGGAACAAGATGTTCGCCTTGCAGAATCTGCGGGGCGAATCCCTGGCCTTCAAGGTCGACAAGGATTTGTTTCTCGGTCATTGCGACCGCCCGGGAATCCGCCCGGCGCCTTATCTGGCGCGGGCTCAGTGGATCATCATGGAAACGCCCTACCCGTTGGGCCCTGAAGAGCTGCAAGGCTTGTTGCAGCGCTCCCATCAATTGGTGGTGAGCAAGTTGCCCAAGCGCACCCAGGTTGGACTGCTGCTTTAAGGCAGCGCGAAAAGATGGGCGCCGAGAAACAACTGGTCGATCCAGAACACCTGATGCATCAGCACGATGATCCAGAACACCAACTGAAACGAGAGCTTTCGCGTCTTGTGCCGAAACACCTGTTGGGCCAGTAAAGCGCCCGGCCAGCCCCCGGCGAGTTCCACCGCATGCAACACGTTCTCCGGTGTGCGCCAATGGTCGGCGCGGGCCTTGCGCTTGTCGCTCCAGTACAGCAAGAACGCCAGCAGGCTGACGACCCCGTACGCCGCCAGGGGAATCACCGAAACCCCGCGCAGCCACAACGACATCGAGCCGTACAGCGGCAGCGCGCACAGGACCGCAAACACCAACAGTTTCAGCTGAAGATTGCGAATCTCTCCTGCGGGCTTGCGTCCGGGGTTGTTGCGCGCGCTGGCGTCACTCATGGCTTGACCGCGGCCCAGTCAACCCAGCCAAACTGCCAGGTGGCCAGGATGACCAGGCCGAACGCGATGCGATACCAGGCAAACGCTGCGTAGCTGTGGCTGGCGATGAACTTGAGCAAGCCCTTGACGGCAATCATTGCAAAGATGAACGCGGTAACGAAGCCGATTGCGAACACCGGAAAATCCGACGGGACGAACAGGTGGCGGTATTTGTAGCCCGAGTAAACGGCCGCAGCGACCATGGTCGGCATCGCCAGAAAGAACGAGAACTCGGTAGCGGTCTTGCGCGACAGCCCGAACAACAAGCCACCAATGATCGTCGAGCCGGAACGCGAAGTCCCGGGAATCATCGCCAGGCACTGGGCGAAGCCGACTTTCAGGGCGTCTTTCCATGTGATTTCATCAACGGTTTCGGCATGCACTTCATGCTGACGCTTTTCGGCCCACAACATGACGATCCCGCCCACAACCAACGCCGTCGCGACGGTGATCGGGTTAAACAGGTACTCGTGGATCAAATCGGAAAAAATCACCCCCAGTACCACGGCCGGCATGAAGGCAATCAGCAAGTTTGCGGTAAAGCGGCGAGCGCCGGGCTGCGTTGGCAAACCGGTCACCACATCGATGATCTTGCGGCGGAACTCCCACACCACCGCCAGAATTGCCCCCAGTTGAATAATAATGTTGAAAGCGATGGCCCGCTCGCCACCGAAGTTGAGCAAGTCCGCGACAATGATTTGGTGACCGGTGCTGGAAATCGGCAAAAACTCCGTCAGCCCTTCTACAACCCCAAGAATCAATGCCGAAAAGGCAGTCCAAAGATCCATCAATCCCCCAAGAAGCGATGCGCCACGGCATGCCCCGTTAATATTTTTTCAGAACGTTTACTGCGATCAGCCTAGCTGAAGTCCCGCGCGCACAGGATCCAGACGGAACCATAAAAATTCCGTGAAAATCAACTTGGATTCAGGTTTTTCCGTGCGGGGCCGAAATCCTATCAGACAAGTCCGATTAACGCTGCCGCGTTATTGGACTTGGGTCGGATATGACCGATCGGAAAAGTGTGGTTGGATGCTGGCGATCATTTATTACAAGAAAAAGAAACCGGAGTGACAGCGTTATGAACAGCTTGCGCAGTATGTCGATCAGCCGGCGTTTGTGGCTCATCTTGATCGTGGCCGTCCTGATGCTAATGACGTTGGGCGTCTTGATGCTCAAGCAGATTCACGATGACCTGTACCACGCCAAGGCTCAGAAAACCCAGCATGTGGTGCAAACCGCCAGTGGCATTCTGACCTATTACCACGACCTCGAAACTGCCGGCACGCTCACCCGCGACGCCGCGCAGAAACAGGCACTGAGCGCCGTTCGCGGTCTGCGTTATGACCACAATGACTACTTCTGGATCAATGACCTGACGCCGGTGATGATCATGCACCCGGCCAACCCGAAACTCGATGGCCAGAACCTCTCGGCGATCCGCGACCCCGACGGTTTTGCCCTGTTTAACGAAATGGTCGCCGTCGCCAAGACCAAGGGTGCCGGCACCGTCGACTATCGCTGGCCGAAACCGGGCGCCAGTGCACCGGTAGAAAAAACCTCCTACATCAAACTCTTCGAACCCTGGGGTTGGGTGATCGGTTCGGGCGTGTATATCGATGACATGCAGGCCGAGTTCTATGGCCAGGTCTGGAAGGCTTCGTTCGTGGGGCTGGTGATTGCCCTGATCATGGCGCTGCTGGTCATCCTGATTGCCCGCAGCATCGTGCGTCCACTGCAGGAAACCGTGAACGCCATGGCCAACATCGCCAGCGGCGAGAGCGATCTGACCCGCAGTCTCGACACCCACGGCCAGGATGAAGTCACGCAACTGGCACGCCACTTCAACGCCTTCACCACCAAGCTGCGATTGGTGATCACAGAACTGCAAGTGTCCGCCAGTGCCCTGGGCCAGTCTTCCAGCGAACTGGGCAACGACGCCGCCCAGGCTCAGCAACGCAGTCAGCAACAGTCCCAGCAAATGGAACTGGTGGCCACGGCCATCAATGAAGTGACGTATGGCGTACACGATGTCGCGAAAAACGCCGAGCACGCCGCCAGCGAAATGCGCGATGCCGAGTCTCAGGCGCAGCAAGGTCAGGTCAACATCGATGGCAGCCTGCAACAGATCGACAAGCTGTCGTCCACCATCGATCAGGCGGTGGAGGTGATTCGTACTCTGGCCGCCGAAAGCACGCAGATCGGCAGCGTTCTCGAAGTGATCCGCTCCATCGCCGAGCAAACCAACCTGCTGGCCCTCAACGCGGCCATCGAAGCAGCCCGGGCCGGCGAGCAAGGTCGCGGTTTTGCGGTGGTGGCCGATGAAGTGCGACTGCTGGCCCAGCGTACCCAGAAGTCCACGGCCGAGATCCAGTCGATGATCGAACGCCTGCAAAGCCACTCCGAAGCGGCGGTCAAAGTGATCGGCGACAGCAGCCGTGCATCGCAGTTGACCATCGAGCAGGCCGGCCTGGCCGGTGCAAGCCTGAATGCCATTGCCCAGGCGCTGCGCAACCTGAACGGGTTGAACGCCTCCATCGCCAGCGCGACCCTGCAACAGGCGCATGTGGTCGAGGACATCAACCAGAACGTCACCCAGGCGGCCGGTTTGTCCCACAGCACGGCGCTGGCGGCCGAACAGTCGAGCGTGGCCAGCGTTCACCTGAAGGAATTGAGTGAGCAATTGAACGGGCTGCTCAAGCAGTTCCGGGTATAACCACCTTTGTAGCAGCNTGCCGAGCCTGCGAGGCTGCGTTCGGCTGCGAAGCAGTCGTCAATCCGGTATGCAAGTTTTTTCTGACACACCGCGGTGTCTGATTTCACGACTGCTACGCAGCCGAACGCAGCCTCGCAGGCTCGGCAGCTGCTACAAAGGGCGGCGCACGCCGGTTCTACTTGGCAGCGCCTGCCGTTACAATCCGCCCCCTCTTCGACTTCCCCCAAGGAACCTCCATGTCCGGGCT
>NZ_SOPU01000017.1:23120-106633 GCF_004402115.1 Pseudomonas sp. F01002
TGAACTGTTTGCCGCTGCCCTCGGTGTCATTGCCGTCTGGTTGACGGTCAAACAGAACCCCTGGTGCTGGCCGATCGGTCTGGTCATGGTGCTGCTTTATAGCTGGATCTTTTTTGAGGTGAAGCTCTACTCGGACATGCTCCTGCAGGTGATCTACGCCGCATTGCAGCTCTATGGCTGGTGGCAGTGGACGCATGTGGGGGACGCGCGCCATGGTCGGCAGGTCAGCCTACTCGACGCTAAATCGGTCGCTATCAGTCTGGTCATTGGAGCGATCGGCAGTCTGTTGCTGGGCGCTGCAATGGCGAACTGGACTGATGCCGCACAACCCTGGCTCGATGCGGCACTGACTGGTTTCAGCCTGGTGGCGCAGTTATGGATGGCGCAAAAACGCGTTCAATGCTGGCCGCTGTGGTTCACCCTGGATGTGATCTTCGTCGGGCTGTTTATCTACAAAGACCTGTACCTGACCGCTGGGCTCTACGCGCTGTTCGCCCTGATTGCCGTGCAAGGCTGGCGGGAATGGCGGGCCGATCCGGCGTTGCGCACATGAAAGTTCTGGTACTCACAGGCCCCGAATCCAGCGGCAAGAGTTGGCTGGCAGCCGAGTTACAACAGCATTTCGGCGGTGTCCTGGTAGACGAATATGTACGCTGGTTCATCGAACAGAACCCACGAGACACCTGCCTGGCCGACATTCCGGAAATCGCCCGAGGACAGCTGAAATGGGAGGACGAGGCACGCGCCCGACAGCCGCATTTGCTGATTCTCGACACTCACTTGTTGAGCAACATCCTCTGGAGCCAGACCTTGTTTGGCGCTTGCCCGACGTGGATAGAGCAAGCATTGTTGGCACGGCACTACGACCTGCATTTGCTGCTGAGCCCCGAAACCGTGGCCTGGCATGACGACGGGCAGCGTTGCCAACCGCAACTGGCAGCACGCCAGGCGTTTTTCCAGGCCAGCCGCCAATGGCTTGACCTGCACCGCCAGCCTTGCCAGGTACTGCAAGGTGATTGGAAACAGCGCAAGGACGCGGCATTCGAGGCTGTGACGCGCTTGCTCAAGGCCTGACAGGGGTACCCAGCCCTGCCGCAAATGTCCATTCCTGAAACACCCCCCCCTGCGCAAACCTGCGAGCTGAAGCGGCCCGAGCACTCCAGCAAGAAAATGTTAAGCCACTGATACAACCTGCCTTCAGCGCCCTTGGCGAGCAATGCCGCCAGCATGGACGGCGTTTTTGCGTGGCTCTTGTCTCAGTGGCGTTACAAAATTTTTTTGACCACCTCGACAATTAAAGCCAACCAACTGGTTTTAAAAGAAAAACAAGAACCGGCACACCTTCTGCTCTCTTCCTCGTAACGCGGATAAGGGCCAGCGTTTCACTTACAGAAGGAATTGCCGCTGTGGGGAAATTTGATAAAAGCATTTATAGCCTCTTGCTGATCGGATGCGCACTGGGCTCAAGTGTCTGCCTGCCTGTACAGGCTGACAACGGCATCATCATTATCAAACGTGATGTCCAACCACGCATGGCAACGCGTGCGCCGTTGATGCCCGACCCTAGCCCCACGACCGCCAATGCCAATCCGTCCAAACAAATCATCAGTCAAACGAACGAGTTGAGCGACGGCGACTTTGCCGGTGTCGCCAGTGGTGCAGGCATCTCCCGCCTGATCACTCAAAACACCAACAACCTGGGCGGCAATATCAGCAACCAGACCCAGCTTTCCAACCTCCCCGCCGGACGTTCGGGAAATTCGGGCAACGGTATTGCAAACATGGTCAATTCAAGCGTCCAGCAAGGCCTGGGTGCTCTGAAAGTCATAACGGGAG
This sequence comes from Pseudomonas sp. F01002, assembly GCF_004402115.1. NCBI lineage: Bacteria > Pseudomonadati > Pseudomonadota > Gammaproteobacteria > Pseudomonadales > Pseudomonadaceae > Pseudomonas > Pseudomonas sp. F01002. Next base: position 24,957 of record NZ_SOPU01000017.1, read on the forward strand.
ACCGTTAAGATGAATCGTACGCTGCTGATTATCGCCATGTTTTGCAGTGCATCGACCTTTGCCCAATCTCCCGTCATAAACAACGCCGAAATCGACGGCTCGGGCACGCAGTACCAGGGCAACCTCGCGGTCAACCAGGCTGCCGGCGATCTACAGCAACAGGCTAACGCCCGGGCCATCGCCGTGGGCCATGGGGCCAGCGCGACCACACAGATTCGCCAACGGCTGCGTACGGTGGTCGACCCCAGGATCGATGCTCGATCCAGCATTCAAGGCGACTCCTTCAGCCACGGCAACGGCGTACTGGGCGTCAACCAGAGCGCGGGCGCCAGCAACCAGCAAGCCAATGCCCTGCGGATAAGCATCAGTACACAGCCGCAAAGCATCGACGACAGCGTCCTCAGGCAACAGAACGTGACGCTGATCACTAACTCCGATCCAACTGACTCTGCACCAGGCTATCGCCAGGTCGCTACCAGCGATCAGGCCTTCACCGGTAGCCGTGGGGTGATCCAGTTGAATCAGAGCGCCGGGGTGGGAAACCGAACGGCCAATACCCTGAGCGTACGGGTCACGGATTGACCCAAACAGGTAGGTACAACACTTAACCTAAAATAAGTACGGAGAATCACCATGAAACCTTCGATGGCAATAAAACCTCTGGTTTTTGCAATCGCTGCGGTCTTGGCTGTTGCTGCTCAAGCTGGACAGAACGATCGACGTAATCACCATAACAACGGTCACCACACCCCTCCTCCAACATGGATCCATACCGACGCGACCGCCAATGCGAACGATAGGCAGACCAGTACCGGCAACCGCATCCACAACGAAGGGACTCGGAACTCAGCCGAGATGAGCAGCTCTGGCGGAGGCGCGAGCGGCAACGTCGGCGTCAACGTGGCAGCAGGCGCCGGCAACCAACAAGACAACGCGGCCGCCATCGCAAACGCTGGCTCCACCTCCAGTCTCGATAACAGCTTCGTGTTCGGCACTTCCGAAGCCACCGCTCGAGTCTCGCAATTCAGCAACAATAACAAGGTCAACAACTACGGCGTCACAAACTCTGCCGTGATGAGCGGTTCGGGCGATGGCAGTAGCGGCAACATGGGTATCAACATTGCTGGCGGCGACCTCAACCAGCAGAAAAACACCATGGCAATTGCCAACTCCAATGCCCCGCTGGGTAACGCAACAGCCAGCGCCTCTGCCAATCAAAGCGGTCCTGGCCTGACAGTGAATAACACCGCTGATCGGACCTACCGCGTGGATACGATTACCGTTACCAACACGGCCAGCGGTAGTTTCTCTAAAGATAAGTCGTTCGAGGTTAGCGGCAGTGAAAGCGCTTCTTCGAGCTGGGCCGCGGCCGGTGCCAAGAGCTCTAATTCCAGCGGTTCCCTTAGCGTTGATATAAGCGGTTCGAAGAGCAGCAATGCGAGCGGTTCCAACAGCAGTTCTGCGAGCGGTTCTAACAGCAGTTCTGCGAGCGGTTCCAACAGCAGTAGTGCAAGCGGTTCTTCGAGTGCATCCTTGGATGCTTCCTTGAGCGCTACTTTGGACGCTGCTACTGCGGCTTCCCATTCCACTACCGTCAATAATGGCAATGGCGATCGCACCCGCAGCAGCAGTTCCGACGCATCGCTTACCGCATCGCTTGACGCAACGCTTAACGTAGCGGTAAACAAATCGTTCGACAAATCGCGCGATTCCTCCTTCGACAGATCTCGCGACTCCTCGTACGACAGATCGAGCGATTCCTCGTACGACAGATCGAGCGATTCCTCGTTCGCAAAATCGTTCGATAAGTCGTTCGAGAAATCGAATGCCTCCTCGTTCGAAAAATCGGGCAGTAAATCGTCCGAATCCGAGTTCGCAAAAGCGGGAAGCTTCAGTGAGAGCAGTTCATTTGATTTGAGCAACACCTATTCCTATCAAGTGCTGACTCCAACTGGCTGGGCCAACCCTGTGACCAACACTGCAACCCTGAGCGGTTCGGTGAATGGCGGCAGTGGCAACCTGGGCGTCAACGTGGCTGCCGGTGTGGGTAACCAACAAAGCAACTCGCTGGCCATTTCCAACCAGTCGTTCTAATTGCTGTCTCTGGAGGCCCCCTTATGGGGGCCTTTTTCAACACAACCAGAAGGCGTCCCACTATGCGCATTATCGCCTTGGCATTTTTGCTTTGCGTGGCCAGTGTGATCGAGGCTGCACAACTGCCGCTTTCCGTCCTGCCGGGCGGCGCGGTGGTGTTCAAGCCGATCCAAAGCGTGCGTGAGCGCAAGTTTGCCGACCTGGTGCAACAGAAAACCGACTTCAGTTGCGGCGCAGCTGCGCTGGCTACCGTCTTGCGCCAGGCCTATTGGCTGGACGTGAACGAAGAACAAATCATCGAAGGCATGCTGTCACACTCCGATCAGGATCTTGTCCGCGTCCAGGGCTTTTCCATGCTCGACATGAAGCGCTACGTGGAAAGTATCGGCATGCGGGCCCGTGGCTACCGGGTAGCGCCGGAAACGTTGAGCGAGATCAGAATTCCGGTCGTGGTACTCATGGATATCCGTGGCTACAAACATTTTGTGGTCATGCAAAGAGTCCATCAGGGCTGGGTATATATCGGAGATCCGGTACTCGGTCATAAACGTTACAAAGTCGAAGACTTTGTAAAAGGCTGGAACGGCATCATCTTTGCCGTCATCGGCCAGGGCTACGACAAAGCCAATGCGTTGCTCGCCCCCCCACTGCCACTGACCGCCAAAAACCGCATCAACACCTTCAGCCCGGTGCAAGACGCAGAGTTGATGGATTTCGGATTCATCCAAAGCGACTTCTTCTAATAACAAGGGAGCACGACGCTCCGGGAGCATTCCAATGAAGACTCCAATCTGGCTGGCCGTGGTTTGCCTGGCCGCCAGCCTGCCGACCCAGGCACAGACGTTCAAACCCATTGAACTGAATGATCAGGAATTGGCGACCCTGCGAGGCCGCTATGTCATGCCGGGACGGATCGTCAGTTTTGGCATTGTCATGACCAGTACTTGGCAAAATGCCAACGGTGAAGTGATCGGGGCAACTTCCTCGATGCAAATTCAACAATCGACCATCAAGCCACAGTTCTATGTATTGATGATCGACGAAAAAGGTAACGGTTCAGCGAGTTCGCAAGGCACCGGCACTGTCATTGGCGGCAGCGGCCTCAACAGCACCGAAGGCGTCACTCAGGTCGTGCGCGCTGCCGGCGACCATAACACTGCCTACAACAACGTTGATATCAACGTCACAAAAGCTAACCAAGCACCAGCAACGCAACAGCATGGCCAGGCACTGGCCGCAGGCTCGACGTTGGTCGGCGCCAATGGCGCGGGCTCGCTGAGCATTTCCTCGACCGGTACGGGTGTGCAACTCAACATCGTGGCCAACAACAACCAGGGGAGTACCGAACAACGCCTGGCACAGGGTGGGCTGATGCAGAACACGACTTTGCTCGGCGGTGGTAACCAGGTCCGCAACTTCACGTCCCTCAATGTCGTGCTGAGTGACAACGTGGCGACAGGCGGGTCGCTGAATGGCAACCTGGACCAGCTCAAAGGTCTTCGCACTCAAGGATTCTGATCTACGCTCAGTCTCATCAGATGAAGTCAGAAGGGACGGCTAACCTATGCACCGATCGTTAACGTTCAGAGCTATCGTTTGTTTGAGTAGCCTGGCCCCGGCGGCACTGCTACACGCAGCACCGGACCCCCAGGTCGAAATACTAAAACAAGAACTAATGGAGTTGAAACAGCGTTACGAAGCACAACAGAACGCGCTGATGGTACTCGAGCAACGCGTTCGCCAAGTCGAAGAAACACCTGCGACACCGGCTCCCAAACGCCTGACCAAATCCCCTGCCGAAACGACCAAGGGTGCCCAGACGGTGGCCGCCGGTGCGCCGGGAACCACAGGCAGTTCATACGGCCAATCGCTCAAGGATGATTCGGAGCCTGCGCAAAGCGTTTCCAACCTGTATGACGAAGCCAGCGGCTTCTTCGGTGGCGGCAAGTTCAGCCTCGAAACCGGCATCACCTACACGCACTACGATACCCGTGCGCTGACGCTCAATGGCTTTCTGGCACTGGACTCGATTTTTCTCGGCAACATTGATATCGACCGTATCAAGGCGGATAACTGGACACTGGACCTGACCGGCCGCTACAACGTGGCACAACGTTGGCAGTTCGACATTAACGTCCCCGTGGTTTATCGCGAATCAACGTATTCCTCCGGTGGCGCAGGTGGCGCAGGCCCGGTGACGTCGGACGCAACCGTTACCCGCGACCCGACCATCGGTGATGTGAACTTTGGCGTTGCTTACAAGTTTCTGGATGAGTCGGCCAGCCTGCCCGACGCGGTCGCTACACTGCGCGTCAAGGCGCCGACCGGCAAGGATCCATACGGCATCAAGCTGGTCAAGGACTCGGGCAATGATAACCTCTCGGTACCCGAAGACTTGCCTACCGGCAATGGTGTCTGGTCCATCACCCCGGGTATCTCGCTGGTCAAGACCTTCGACCCGGCCGTGCTGTTCGGCAGCCTGGCCTACACCTACAACATGCAAGACTCTTTCAGCGACATCAGCCCTCAGGTCAACTCCAAGGTACGCGGGGACGTGAAACTGGGCGATTCCTGGCAGGTCGGCGCAGGCATTGCATTCGCCTTGAACGAGAAGATGAGTATGTCGTTCTCGTTCACCGATCAGTTCGCCCGCAAGAGCAAGATCAAGCCGGACGGTGGCGATTGGCAATCGATTACCAACAGCGATTACAACTCGGCCAACTTCAACATCGGCATGACCCTGGCAGCAACCAATAACCTGACCATCGTTCCCAACCTGTCCATCGGACTGACCGACGACTCGCCAGACTTTTCCTTCAGCCTGAAATTCCCGTACTACTTCTAATCCACAACAACAAAGCCCCGCTGCGACTTCAATCCCAGCGGGGCTTTTTTTGTTGTAGATCAAAAGATCGCAGCCTCCGGCAGCTCCTACAGGGTGAACCCATTCCAATGTAGGAGCTGCCGGAGGCTGCGATCTTTTGATTTTTAGATCTTGCGTCTAACGTATCTGATGCTTGTGCAACAAACGGTAGAAGGTAGGCCTGGATATCCCCAGCACCTTGGCGGCGATGCTCAAATTATCGCTGTGGCGGTTAAGTACATCACACAAGGCCTGGCGCTCTGCCCGGTGCTTGTAGTTCTCCAGCGTGCCCATCGGCGCGGCAATGGCCTGCTGGCTGATCAGCCCCAGGTCTCGCGCTTCGATCTGCCGGCCTTCGGCCAGTACCAACCCGCGACGTACCCGATTGGCCAGCTCGCGCACATTGCCCGGCCAGTCATGCTTGCCCATGGCAATCAAGGCATCTTCACTGAAGCTGCGCGGACGGCGGCCGGTTTCATGGCTGTAGAAATGGGAAAAGTGGTTCGCCAGCATCGACAGATCGCCATTGCGCTCACGCAGGGGTGCGGTCGCGACCTGCAACACGTTCAGGCGATAGTACAGATCTTCGCGAAAGCGTTTCTTCTCGATCGCGGCCTCAAGATCGACATGGGTCGCGGCCAACACCCGCACATCCACGGGAATCGGCTGACTGCCGCCCACCCGCTCGATGTGCTTTTCCTGGAGGAAACGCAACAGGTTCGCCTGCAGCTCCAGGGGCAGATCACCGATTTCGTCGAGAAACAGCGTGCCGCCATTAGCCGCTTCGATCCGCCCGACCTTGCGTTGATGGGCGCCAGTAAAGGCCCCCTTCTCGTGGCCAAACAGTTCGGACTGGATCAAGTGTTCGGGAATTGCGCCGCAATTGATCGCAACAAAGGGTTTGCTGTGACGCTGGGATTGTCGATGGAGCGTGCGGGCGACCAGTTCTTTACCGGTACCGCTTTCACCACGGATCAATACCGGAGACTCGGTGGGCGCCAGCTTGCTCAGCAACTTGCGCAGTTCGCGAATGGGTTTGCTGTCGCCAAGCAGCTCGTGTTCAGGCTGATCAATGTGAACCGTGCCCTGCCCACGCAGGCGTGCCATCCCGAACGCTCGGCCCAGCGTCACCTGAACCCGGGACACATCGAATGGCAAGGTATGGAAATCGAAAAACCATTCGCAGACAAAGTCCCCGACATTCTGCAATCGCAGGACTTCCTGGTTGAGTACGGCGATCCACTCGGTACCGCTTCGGCTGATCAGCTCTTTGACGGCTTCCGGGCGTTCGAGGTGAAAAGGCTGCAAACGCAACAGGCCGACATCGCAGGTTTTGTCGGCAACGTTTTCCAGGGTGCAGCTGTCAACGTCCCAACCCACAGAGCGCAAAACCGGCAGCAGACGATGACAGTCGTCGCAAGGGTCCACTACTAACAGACGTCGTAAGGCAGGCGCTTCGATCATGACTGTTCCTTGGCGCCAAATTTATGAAATATTATTAAAAACAGTCGTTTGGCGGACCTGGCTGTAACGTTAGCAATAATTTGACGTGACCTTGTACCGTTTGACTATAGAGCAGTTGCGTTATTAGTTATAAGAAGCGACTTAGTTAGTTACCTAACGAGTCCTGCCTTTCATTCAGCTTTCAAACCCTGTCCAAACCTTGAGCCAATGAAAGAAAGTTGATATTTCTTTTAATTGTATGTGACCCACCCCCCGGTTGCGGGCATCAGTACAAGTAACCAGCCGAACGGTAAGCCCAACCGACGGCACATCACTTGATTGGGCATACAGAGAGAAAAACCCATGAACGCCCCGCTCCGCATCAACGAAGCTCTTTTGATTGCCGACCGCGCATTCCAACCGTTCCAATGCGTGGCCTGGGCCCCACAAGACGGCAATGGCGAACTCAGCCTGACCGTTATCGATCGCACCAACACCCGCAGCATCGGCCGCAAGCAGATCCCAAGCAGTGCCTATACCGATCCTGCGCAACTTGAATGCCTGCTTGAAGCGGCACGTGCGGAATTGAGCGAGGAGGGTTACAAACTCCAATCGTGGTCGATGCCACACTAAGCGTTTTGCGGGTTACTAAACGGTAACCCGCACCCTCCCCGATTATTCTTCGAACTTGCACGCACCCAACTACTTGGCAGGCTTGTCAGTGGGTCGAAAAGACACTGTTCTGGCACACAGCGACCCTCCGCCTGTTAGTTATGACAGTTGTGCATCCAGGCGTTCAGGGATTGAATGTTTCCTTATACAGTCGCCACCCAAACTCCCGGTTCAGGACGACTCGCAAGGAGCTGCGTGCATGTCAATCCAGACCGCGCTTGCATTACCGGAAACCCGGAACAACGCCGGCAAACTTGATACAACCTTTGCCTCGTCTGGCAAAACCCAGGTGTATTTCGCTGGCAGCCTCTCAAGCATGGCCAACGGGGTCGCGATTGATTCACGCGGCAGGTTGTTAGTCGCGGCGAAGGTCGGAACGCCAGGCGGTAGCCGCTTCGGCGTGGCACGCTTGCTCGAGGACGGCTCGGCGGATCTGGCGTTCGGCAATCAAGGCAGCGTCATCGGGCAATTTGAACACGGCTTCGAGGCCATGGCCGGCAAAGTCCACGTACTGCCCGATGGGCACATTCTGGTTGCCGGCCTGCACTACGAAAATGCTCACCGGACACTGCCCGCCCTCGCCCTGTTTGATCAGCATGGTCGGCCGGTTCAATGTTTTGGCGACAATGGCCGCTGCGTCGTGCGTCTGCCGGGGGGGCTTTCCCAAGGCGTGCGTGACACCTGGCTACCACCCGGCGTACCGGGAGCAGAAGCCTGTGATGTCTGCGTGCAGGAGGATGGCCGAATCTTGCTGCAGGCCAATCATCACTTCGAACTTGCCGATCATGTCGGCATGCTGATACGACTCAACACCGACGGCTCGCTGGACGACACCTTCAACGGTCGTGGCTTCGTGATTGTCAGGCACTTGTTGATGAATACTTGGCTCAGCAGCCTGATGGTGCAACGAGACGGCCGGATCCTGGTGGGCGGGTCGATCAACTTCCCTGAAGAAGGTCTGTTGGCCCGTTATCACACCGACGGCAGGCTCGACGATTGCTTCGCCGTGGATGGTTTCATGACCTTCAAGGCACGTGGGTATAGCGCTCAGGTCAGCCGGATCGTCCAACAGGAAAATGGCGATGTGCAGTGCTTTGGCAGCAGCCGCGACCCGATGCATTGCCTGGCACTGAAAGTACACAGCAACGGCCGCCCGGACATTCATTGCAATGGAGGCCAGGCCCAACTGCTGGAAATCGGTCACAGCGGCTGCCAGTGGACCGACGCAAAGGCACTGCCGGACGGCTGCGTGGTGACGGTCGGAGCCACGATCGGCGGCGTCGAGGCGGATTTCATTCTGGCGCGACATCTACCCGACGGGCAACTCGATCGCAGCTTCGGCAATGGCGCCGGCTGGGTTCGCACCCGCCTGAGCCGCAGCCTGGATACCGCGACTTCAGTGGTCATGCAGGCCGATGGAAACATCGTCGTCGGAGGCTATTCACTGGACGGCAACTATCGATCGATCGTCGCACGCTATCTTGGGTAGGCCTGCACAGTTTTCCTACACTTGATCTTCCGTTCCCCTTACGGCAAGTTGCGCGCTTCTTAATACAAGGAGTAGCCGATGCCCGGTTCAATGGCTCAGGCGTTCGCGCACAATTTTCTCGGGCATTCACCCCGCTGGTACAAGGCAAGCATTGTCGGTTTCCTGATTCTCAACGCATTGGCGCTGTGGACCGTAGGCCCGGTGGTGGCCGGCTGGCTGCTGGTGCTGGAGTTCATCTTCACCCTGGCCATGGCGCTCAAGTGTTATCCGTTAATGCCCGGCGGCCTGTTGTTGATCGAAGCACTGTTGCTGAAGATGACCACGCCCCAGGCACTCTACGACGAGCTGGTGCACAACTTTCCGGTGATCCTGCTGCTGATGTTCATGGTGGCCGGCATCTACTTCATGAAAGACCTGCTGCTGTTTCTGTTCTCACGGCTGCTGCTCGGGATTCGCTCCAAGGCGCTGCTGGCGTTGATGTTCTGCTTCCTGTCGGCGTTTCTGTCGGCGTTTCTTGATGCCTTGACCGTGACCGCCGTGATCATCAGTGCAGCCGTCGGCTTTTACTCGGTGTATCACCGCGTCGCCTCCGGCAATGATCCGCGTCAGGACAGCGCGTTTGGCGATGACCAGCACCTGCCCACACTCCATCACGCCGACCTCGAACAATTCCGCGCCTTTCTGCGCAGCCTGCTGATGCACGGTGCCGTGGGTACCGCACTGGGCGGTGTTTGCACATTGGTCGGTGAGCCGCAGAACCTGCTGATCGGCCACGAGATGGGCTGGCACTTCTCTGAGTTCTTTCTGAAAGTCGCCCCGGTTTCATTGCCGGTCCTGGTGGCCGGCCTGGTGACCTGCGTCCTGCTGGAGAAACTTCGCTGGTTCGGTTACGGCACGCTGTTGCCGGACAACGTGCGTGCGGTTCTGGCCAATTACGCCGCCGAAGACAATGCCGAACGCACCTCGCGCCAACGTGCAGCGCTCATCGTGCAGGGATTGGCAGCGCTGATTCTGATTGCGGGGTTGGCGTTCCATGTTGCTGAGGTCGGCCTGATCGGTTTGATGGTGATCGTGCTGATCACCGCATTCACTGGCATCACCGACGAGCACCGTATCGGCAACGCGTTCAAGGACGCCATGCCGTTCACAGCGCTGCTGGTGGTGTTTTTCGCGGTGGTGGCGGTGATTCACGATCAGCAACTGTTCACGCCTTTGATCCAGTGGGTGCTGGCGCTGCCAGCGGATCAACAGCCGGGCATGCTGTTTATTGCCAACGGCTTGCTGTCGGCCATCAGCGATAACGTGTTCGTCGCGACCATTTACATCACCGAAGTCAAACAGGCCTTCATCTCCGGCCACATGAGCCGTGAGCATTTCGAGACGCTGGCGATTGCGATCAACACCGGCACCAACCTGCCGAGCGTGGCGACGCCCAATGGTCAGGCTGCGTTTCTGTTCCTGCTGACCTCGGCGATTGCACCGCTGATTCGACTGTCGTACGGACGGATGGTGTGGATGGCGTTGCCGTACACCGTGGTGATGGGTGTTCTTGGCTGGTATGCAGTGAGTTTCTGGCTGTAACACCAATCAACCTGTAGGAGCTGTCGAGTGCAACGAGGCTGCGATCTTTTGATCCCGCTTGTAAAAGCAACATCAAAAGATCGCAGCCTCGTTGCACTCGACAGCTCCTACAGGGGTTTCAGCGTTTCAGGATGTAGCGCTCGATTGCCTGCGCCGCGCCGTCCTCGGTATTGGCGCCCGTCACCACGTCCGCCTGGCGCTTCACTGCCTCTTCCGACTGCCCCATGGCAATCGACAAGCCTGCGCGGTGAAACATCGCCGGGTCGTTGCCGCCATCGCCCAGCGCCGCGGTCTGCTCCAGCGGCACACCGAGAAATTCGGCCAGTGTCGCCAGCGCTGCACCCTTGTTGGCTTGCATCGCGGTCACGTCCAGATAAATCGGCTGTGAACGGGAGACCTGTGCCTGGCCTTCCACTTTGGGCAGCAGGAGCGCTTCCAGCTCAATCAACAACTGCGTGTTGTTGCTGGTGGCGACGATCTTGTCGATGCGTTCCAGGTACGGCTCAAAACTCTCGACCACCACTGGCGGATAACCCAGGCCGTGCTGTTCACGAGGCACCATTGGGCCGTTCGGATCTTTCAGCAACCAGTCGCCACCACTGAACACCCAGATTTCGATGTCCGGCCGGTCGGCAAACAGCGCCAACGTGGTCAACGCCGCCGTTGCCGGCAAGTAATGCGCGACCAGCAAACTGCCGTCCGGATTGACGATGGTGCCGCCATTGAAGGCTGCCGTCGGCAGGTCGACGCCCAGGGCTTCAATCTGCTGCAACATGGCTTTGGGTGGACGGCCGGTGGCCAGGCTGAACAACACGCCCGCCTCGCGCAAGGAACGGACCGCTTCTATGGTGCGTTGGCTGAGACTGTGATCAGGCAGCAACAAGGTGCCGTCCATATCACTGAGCAGAAAACGGATGGGTTGCGACGTGGTATCACTCATCCGAGACCGTGCCAGACGCGACCGTCGCGAGTCAGCAGATCTTCCGCAGCCTGCGGGCCGTCTTCGCCAGCGGCATAGCTCTGCACGCTCACGTCCTGCTGCCAGGCATCAAGGAAAGGCTGTACGGCGCGCCAGCCGTTCTCGATGTTGTCGGCGCGCTGAAACAGCGTCTGATCGCCGGTCAGGCAATCGTAGATCAGGGTTTCATAGCCGGTGGACGGCTGCATTTCAAAGAAATCCTTGTAGGCAAAGCCCAGTTCGATATTGGCCATTTTCAAGGCCGGCCCGGGCCGTTTGGCCAGCAGATCGAACCACATGCCTTCGTTAGGCTGAATCTGGATTCGCAGATAGGTCGGTTGCAGCTCATCGACCTCGGTATCGCGGAACTGCGCATACGGCGCCGGTTTGAAGCAAATGACAATCTCGGTGTCGCGCACGCTCATGCGCTTGCCGGTGCGCAAGTAAAACGGCACGCCGACCCAGCGCCAGTTGTCGATCATGACTTTCAGCGCGACGTAGGTTTCGGTATTGCTGTCGGGCGCCACGTTGTTTTCCTGGCGATACCCCGGCAACGGCTTGCCATCGATTTCGCCGGGCGCGTATTGGCCGCGCACCGAGTTGGCCAGCGCTTCTTCGACTGTCCAGGGACGAATCGCACCGATCACCTTGGCTTTCTCACCGCGTACCGCATCGGCGCCAAAGGCGGCCGGCGGTTCCATTGCGACCATCGCCAGCAATTGGAACAGGTGATTGGGCACCATGTCCCGCAAGGCGCCGGTGTGTTCATAAAAACTGCCACGGGTTTCCACGCCAACGGTTTCGGCGGCGGTGATTTGTACGTGGTCGATGTAGTGATTGTTCCAGAACGCTTCAAACAGGCTGTTGGAAAACCGGCTGATCAAAATGTTCTGCACGGTTTCCTTGCCCAGATAGTGATCGATCCGGTAGATCTGGTTTTCCGTCATCACCTTGAGCAAGCAAGCGTTCAAGGCTTCGGCAGTATGCAGATCGGAACCGAAGGGTTTTTCGATCACCACCCTTCTGAACGCTTCTGGCGACTCTTGCAGCAAGCCGGCGGCGCCGAGACGACGCACCACCTCGCTGAAGAAACGTGGCGCGGTGGCCAGGTAGAAGACGGCGTTGCCGGTGCCGCTGGCGGCGATTTTCGCCGCCAGGGCTTGATAGGTGCTGTCGTCCAGGAAGTCACCCTGGACGTAGCTGATGCCTTTGGCCAGCTTGGCCCACAAGTCCGGGTCAAGGGCCTGATCGCCCTTGCCGACCTTGGTGGCCACTTCGGCTCGAATGAAGTCTTCGAGTTTTTTCGCAAAGGCTTCATCGGTGATGGCGTTGTGGTCAACGCCAATGATCCGCAGTCCATCCCCAAGCAGACCGTCACGACTCAGGTTGTACAGCGCCGGCATCAGCAGACGCTTGACCAGGTCACCATGGGCACCGAACAGGAACAGCGTGGTCGGTGGTGCGGGTTCTGCCTTGGATTTATTGCGGATCAGACGGGTCATTTTTTCGAAGTCTCCACGTGGCCGCCGAAGCCGAAGCGCTGGGCCGAGAGAATCTTGTCGCCAAAGGTGCCTTGCCCGCGCGAACGGTAGCGCGAGAACAGCGAGTTCGACAGCACCGGTACCGGCACCGATTGCTCCATGGCGGCTTCGATGGTCCAGCGACCTTCACCGCTGTCGGCCACGGAGCCAGAATAGCCGTCGAGTTTCGGATCGCTGGCCAGCGCGTCGGCGGTCAGGTCGAGCAACCAGGACGACACGACGCTGCCACGACGCCAGACTTCGGCGATGTCGCCTACGTTCAGGTCGAAACGCTGATCTTCCGGCAGGTTGGTGCTGGCCTTGGTCTTGAGGATGTCGAAGCCTTCAGCGAAGGCCTGCATCATTCCGTATTCAATGCCGTTGTGGATCATTTTCACGAAATGGCCCGAACCGGCCGGGCCTGCGTGGATGTAACCGCGTTCGGCACGATCGTCTTCGGACTTGCGGTCCTTGGTGCGAGGGATGTTGCCCAGGCCCGGTGCAAGGCTCTCGAACAGCGGATCAAGGCGTTTAACCACCTCGGCTTCGCCACCGATCATCATGCAGTAGCCCCGCTCCAGGCCCCAGACGCCGCCGGAGGTACCGACGTCGACGTAGTGCAGGCCTTTTTCCGAAAGGGTTTTCGCCCGGCGGATGTCGTCCTTATAGAAGGTGTTGCCGCCGTCGATGATGGTATCGCCAGCTTCGAGCAAGGTGCTCAGGGTGTCGATGGTGTCTTCGGTCGGTGCGCCGGCCGGCAGCATGACCCACACCGCACGTGGCTTGGCCAGGCCAGCGACCAGCGCCGGCAGGTCGATGACGCCAGAGGCGCCTTCTGCGGCCAGGGTGTCGACAAAGGCGGTATTGCGATCGTAAACAACGGTGGTATGACCGTTAAGCATCAGGCGCCGCGCAATATTACCGCCCATGCGGCCCAGTCCAATAATCCCGAGTTGCATGTGCTGATGCTCCCTACTACAAATAATGTGTGTCAAAGGTTATAGCCCAACGCGACTCATTCGACTTAGTCCAGCGTTGGGGCACATAGTTTCCGGGCATTGTGCCCGATCCAGATTGATAACGTCGGTAATCGCGCCGAAGACACAACGACCATAAAAAATAAAAAAGTTCCCTTCCGGGGCAAAAGAAATCAAAATCGCAGCCGATAGTAAATAAGCACCGATGTCGGGGCGGATTTACAGTTGAGACAGCCATTTGCGAGGTGAGCAATGGGCACAGTACACGCAGCACTGCCAGCACAAACCCTTTACGTCACGATCCGTCGCGATGAATTGCGCCAGTTGAAAGACGAGCGCGACCAGTTGAAGCAGGAGCTCGCGCAATTGCGCTTGTTGACACAAAGCAATCAGGCCCAGCCTTTGCCCGTCACTCACCATGTGCCTCACGCCTGATCCCCTCGCTTGATTCGGAAGCAGCCCAGTGCTGTTTCCGACCTGCCATCCCCCTTTCCCTACGCCATTGCGCGACTGCTCTGTCAGACACCCCCTAAAGATAATAACTATTCTCGTTTAGAGCTAAATCCCGCCTCTCCCCTTCGTCTTTTAACAAACGGAATTTTTTCTTCGAAGACAAGGAGTCGGCTGCGATGTTCGCGCCTATCACCCGTTCCATGACTTTTACCCTGGGCCTGTGCAGTGCCGCCCTGTGCCCCGACTTGCTGGCTGAAACCGGCCCTGACAAAGAACCTGGCCGCACCCTCGAACTGGGCGCCACCAATGTCACCGCCCAAGGCTTGGGCAGCACCACCGAAAACACCGAGTCATACACCACCGGCGCCATGAGCACTGCGACGCGCTTGACCTGTCGATCAAGGAAACACCGCAATCGGTGTCCGTGGTCACGCGTCAGCAAATGGACGATTTCAAACTCGGTACGCTTTCCGAAGCCATGGGCCAGACCACCGGCGTGGTGGTTCAGCACAACGATTCGGATCGGGTCAGTTATTCGTCCCGGGGTTACACGATCAGAAATTTCCAGGTCGATGGCATGCTGAACACCTTCAGCTACATAAAGTCCGACTCGGACACCATCATCTACGACCGCATCGAAGTGGTTCGCGGAGCAACCGGCCTGACCACTGGCGCCGGAGACCCTTCGGCCACCATCAGCATGGTGCGTAAACGGCCGACGTCGCAGTGGGAAGTCCAAACCGGGGCCAGCGGTGGTAGTTATGACGACTACTACAGCTATCTGGATGTCGGAGGCCCAATGGCTTTCGACGGACGCCTGCGCGGACGCAGCGTGCTGGCCTATCGCGACAGCCATTCGTTCCGCGACAAGTACCAGCAACAACGTGAAGTCGGCTACGGGATTCTTGAAGCCGATTTGACCGATGACACCGTATTGGCGGTGGGTTACGACTATCAGAACAAACACGTCCAGGGCTCCTCCTATGGCACCACGCCCTATTGGAACGCTGACGGAGGCAAAGCGAACCTGGGACGCTCCACCAACATGGCCACGTCCTGGAGTTCCTGGCCGTTAAAGGACAAGACAGCGTTCGCCACTCTGGACCAACAACTGGGCGCCGGCTGGCACTTCAAAGCAGCCTACACGCACCGCGAAAGCGATACGGACGGCAACTTGTATTACGGCGGTGGCGGCTTCCCGAATGAGGACCGCAGTGGCATGAGCGCCTACTTGGGCCATATGCTCGGGACGCAGAAAATGAAGGCTTACGACTTTAACGTGGCAGGCCCCTACTCGCTGTTCGGTCGGGAACACGAAATGATGTTCGGGTATGGCGAGGCCGAACGCCGCGAAGAAAGTCCCTACATGGTTGAGGGCGCACAGCCGTCGGGTTACTTGAACATCCCCGACTGGAAGTACATGGGCGGCATCGCCAAGTATCCCGACACCGTCACCCACCTTTCAGGTTCAAAAAACAATACCCGCCAGAAGGCTGGCTATCTGGCCACTCGCCTGAGCCTGACGGATGACCTGCACGCGGTGCTCGGCAGTCGTTATGGCAGTTGGAAAGCCTCGAGCACGACCAACAGCTACGACGACAACCTGCAGTTGAGCAGCGTCGATGCTACCCGTCAGGAACACAACGACATGTGGACGCCCTACGCCGGGCTGCTCTACGACCTCACCCCCGAATACACGGCGTACATCAGCTACACCGACATCTTCAACCCGCAAGACAACCGCGACAGCCATCGCAAATACCTCAAGCCAGTGGTGGGCAGCAACTATGAACTGGGCCTCAAGGGCAGCCTGCTTGAAGAACGTCTGAACCTCGCCACCGCGTTGTTCTGGAGCAAGCAGGACAACGTTGCCGAACACGACGACTCGGTACCGCCGGACCCGGTGACCGGCGAGGAGTTCTTCAAGTCAGGCGGCAAAGGCAACAAGGTTCAGGGCTTCGAAGTCGAGGTCTCTGGCGAGGTCATGGCCGGCTGGAATATAACGGCCGGCTACACCTACACCCACTCGGCCAATGGCGAGAAGAAACGCGCCAATACCAACCAGCCGCTGAATATGTTCCGACTCTCCACGGCCTATCGCCTGCCCGGCGACTGGCAGGCACTGACCGTGGGTGGCGCGGTGAACTGGCAGAGTGACGTCTTTGGCAACTCGAAACGCCCGGACGGACGCAACGCAGATGGCACGCTGATCACCGAAAGCGCAAAGATCCGGCAGGAGGCCTACACCGTGGTCAAACTGATGTCGCGTTATGAGTTCGACAAGCACCTGTCCGCCTCGCTGAACGTCGATAACCTGTTCGACAAGAAGTATTACGACAACGTCGGGTTCTATAACGGTGTGTTTTGGGGTGACCCGCGCACGGTGACCCTGAGCCTGGACTGGAAGCTCTAGACGCAGGTAATTCCCATTTAACGGAATCGGCGGATAATGTCCCTTCGACATTGCTTCATGGAAGAAAGGACCCGACAACTCGTAGTGGGGCACACCATGAAACGTACAACCATGATCCTCGCCGGCCTGATGATGTTCAGTTCAACAGCTGCATTCGCCGAAGGTGGCGCTGAACGCATGCGGTACTACTTTGAGAGCCTGCGGCTCAGCCAAGAGGCGAATCAAAGTAACGCCAGCAACACCGCTGAAATCAGGGTTCCGGATGATCAAACTGCGCAAGTGACAGAGCACTACAAACCGTAACGACAAAGGGCGTCCTGATGGACGCCCTTTTTCTTTGCCCGTAATACCTTAAAGCGCCTTGGTCCAGAACAGCATCCGACCGTGCGCCGGGTCGAACATGCCTGCAGCAAAACCGAACTTGCCATAGGAAGCCTGGGCGACTGCATTACCTTCCAGCACCTCCAGTGTGATTTTGCAGCAACCGCGCTGGCGAGCGATGTCCTCGACCTTTTGCAGCATCTTCTGGCTCAACCCCAAGCCGCGAAACTTCTTCACCACCACCACATCGTGCACATTGACCAACGGCCGACAGGCGAAGGTCGAGAAACCTTCAAAGCAATTGACCAGTCCGGCCGGCTCGCCACCGACAAAGGCCAGAACGCTGAACGCGTGGGGACGTTTGGCCAGTGCCGCCGGCAGTTGCTTCAACAAGTCGGCGGGCAACGAGTGGCCGCCACCCATCGGGTCTTCGGCGTAAGCATTCAGCACCAGTCCAATAGCCTCGGCATGCACTGGATTGGTATAGCTGGCCTGAAGTACAAGAATTTCTGCGGATTCCATTTCCACCCTCGTTCACACATTAAGTTGCCCCAGTGCATCTCGCACTGAAGGGCCGACCGACAATATCGCGGGCACAGCCGTGTCGACAACCCGATCCTGCTGTAATTTTTCGCTCAAGCGCCCCAGATCAGCGCCTCGGTCCACCCCAGCTCGGCAAAATCCTCAGCCCTCAGGCCTGACTCACCAGCACAGAAAAACTCGTCCAGTTGCGGTGGTTTGACCGAGGTACCGCTGAGCATGGCGTGAACCTGCCCGCGATGATGAATCTGGTGCTCGAACAGATGGGAGAGCATGCGTACGCGGCTCTCATGTTGCGGCGTGTCCCGGGCAATGGTCACGATCTTGCCGAGGTCGGCGTCGCGCATTTGCTCGCAGTAGGCGATCAGTCGACGGTCCACCAGCGCTTGTTCGCGCTTGAGGTGTACCGCTTGCGTAAACGGCTCGTCCTGATTGAAAAACACGTAGCAGTCGGGATGCGGATCGTCGCCGCGCAACTCCCGCTCCAGCGCATCCACGTAAAACCAGTCGCAGGTCAGGATGTGATTGAGGGTCGCGCGCAGACTGGGAAAGAAGCTGACCCGCGGTGCCGCCAGATCGGCCGGGCTCAACTGGCTCCAGGCCTTGGCGAGTCGATGATTGGCCCAAGCGTTTTGATAGGCCATGGTC
The DNA here is from genome assembly GCF_004402115.1 of Pseudomonas sp. F01002. Taxonomy (NCBI): domain Bacteria; kingdom Pseudomonadati; phylum Pseudomonadota; class Gammaproteobacteria; order Pseudomonadales; family Pseudomonadaceae; genus Pseudomonas; species Pseudomonas sp. F01002. The sequence goes on from NZ_SOPU01000017.1 coordinate 42,929, forward strand.
AGCAGATGGTGCGACAAAGGCTGATTCATGTTCGCGGCTCCTTGTTCAAGCTTCGGCGAAACGTTGCAGCTGCATTTCCTGTAAACGGCTGAGGGTGCGGCGGAACGGAAACTCCAGATAGCCCTCGGTGTACAACGATTCCATGGGCACCTGCGCTTCGAGGCACAGCGGCACCTTGCGGTCGTAGCACTCGTCCACCAGGGCGATGAAACGCCGTACACCGTCGTCATGCACCGACAATTGCGGCAGCTCGCGATCACCCGCCACCACCCGTTCGACGCCGTCTTCAGTGCCTCGGGCGATGCGCCCTTCGCGCTTTTGCGCGCTAAGGTTGGGCACGTCACTCAACAGAATAGCGCTGAAGGTATCGCACAGGGCGATGAAATCCATGGCGGCAAAAGGCTGTTCACAGAGATCGGCGTAACGAGTCCAGAGTACGGTTGGGCTGGCCTGCACGACATTGAGTGGGCGGTAGCCCACCTTGATTGGGTCACTGGACACCGACTGGCCGACGGTCAATGCCTTGAACACTTCTCCCAGAGCGCTGGGTTGCCCCGGTGCCGCCACCCAGTAACGTTGCAAACCTTTGCCTGGGTGCAGGCGATGATCTTCGCCGCCATCCACCGCAATCACCTGCATATGTTTCTTGATGGCCTCGATGGCGGGCACGAACCGGTCGCGATTGAAACCATCGGCGTACAGCTGGTCCGGTGGCTGATTGGAGGTGCAGACCACCACCACGCCCTGCTCGAACATCACCTGAAACAAACGCCCGAGAATGATCGCGTCGCCGATGTCGTTAACGAACAATTCGTCAAAGCACAGGACCCGCACTTCCTCGCTCAGTTCGCGAGCCAGCGCCTTCAACGGGTCGGCGGTGCCGGTCAGTTGAAACGAACGCTGATGGACCCAGCCCATAAAGTGGTGAAAGTGTTGGCGACGGGCCGGGACCTTCAGGCTTTGGTAAAACTGGTCCATCAACCAGGTTTTGCCGCGCCCGACCGGGCCCCAGAGGTACACGCCAGTGATCGGCGTGCGCCCTTCATGCAGCGCTTCGTAGCATTTCTGCAGCGCCCACACGGCATGCTCCTGGGCTTCGTCCTGGACGAAGCCCTTCTGTTCGATGGCGTGTTGCCAGGCGCTTAAGGGGGAGTCGACATTCATGCGCGGCAGTATGCCACGCGGTCTGGTTAGAGAGAGATGTCTAGCCGGGCAATCTTGCCCTGTTCATTCAGGCGAAACATGTAGCGCAACTCCAGAGGGCTGCCCGGAAACGTTCCGGAGATCAGGTTATGCACCAGCACCTTGCCGGTGCGCAGTTGCACGTCGAGCACTTCAACCCGTGGCTGGTAACGCTGGGCAGTGTCTTGCATCCATTGCGCGATGGCCTGAGTGCCGACCTGGTGCTGGCCTTCATCGAACACATTGGCATCCTCAGCGAAAAAACTGGCGACCCGCGAGGTGTCGCGGGCATTGGCGGCAGCAATGTAGGCGGCGATGGCGGGTGCCAGTGAAGAGGCGGGATTGGACATGGTTACGGCTCCTTGTTTGTTGATTCTGGAGCCATGCTAAAACAAGCCTGTGTCAGTTCTTGTCAGGAGTGAAGCGTCCTGCTTCGTCCAGTTGCATCTGCTTGCGCCAAGTGCGCAACAGGTCGCTGCGCCGCCCCGGATAACGCTCGCCCTGCTCGTTCGATGCCGAGATCCGGTCAGTGCGAAAGGTGCGATAGGCGCTGCGCAATTCACACCAGGCGACGATGATTCGCACCTCGTTTAGAAACCCCAGGGCCAGCGGCCAGATCAACCGCTGACTTGGCACCTGGTTGGCGTCCGCGTAATCGATGTGCAGCTTGGCCTGATCGCGGATGGCCTGGCGGAACACATTCAGTGGCACGACGTTGGGCGCAAAGCCATAGCCGGGCGGCCCCGGCAACACCGTCGGGTTGCGTAACGCGTCCAGCGCTTCAGGCGCCAATACCGCGGCAATCTTGGCCAACGCATCTGCCGCAGCCTTGCTCAACACCTCATCGCCGCGCTGATCCACATAGCGCAACCCCAGCACGATGGCTTCGGTTTCATCGGCGTTAAGCATCAACGGCGGCAGAAACAAACCGCTGCGCAGCACGTAGCCGATCCCCGCTTCGCCGTAGATTGGCGCGCCAAGGGCGGTGAGTTCGGCGATGTCGCGGTACAGCGTACGCTCGGAAATCTCCAATTCGCCAGCAAGTGTTGCCGCGGTCACTGGACGACTTTTGCCACGCAGCACTTGCAACAAGGTCAGTAAACGAGTGGTACGCGACACGATCAGCAGGCTCTGTCCGTAAAAGTTGTCGGAGCTTAGCAGAGGACCCTGTCAGAAAGTGGCAGTAGCGATGACGCCGATGGTCGGCCTTTCTCTTGCGAACGGGAAAGCGACTTGACGGCCGTTGCCGCGGAACTGGGCGCGGCGGGGCATATTCGACTGGGGTTGTAGGGAATCACACGGGTTGAAACTGTGGGAACCCGGTTGTCTTTTGAAAAAGCTCCAAAATAAAAACAACCATGACAGTTGCTCCCACATTTTCTTGTGTGTTACCGGTCGACCTTATGTTTAGCTGCATACAAACACAGCATTTCCATCGCCAACGTCGCCGCCGCCAGTGAGGTAATGTCCGCACTGTCGTAGGCCGGCGCCACTTCCACGACGTCCATTCCCACCAGATTAATCCCGCGCAAGCCACCCAGGATTTCCAGCGCCTGCACCGTGCTCAAGCCGCCGCACACCGGCGTTCCGGTGCCTGGAGCGAAAGCAGGATCGAGGCAATCAATGTCGAACGTCAGGTACACCGGGTTATCACCGACCCGCGCCCGAATGGCCTCGACAATCGCATCAACACCACGTCGATGCACTTGTCGCGCATCCAGCACCTGGAAACCCTGGTGATCATCATTGGTGGTGCGCAAGCCGATCTGCACCGAACGCGACGGATCCACCAACCCTTCCTTGGCCGCGTGCCAGAACATCGTGCCGTGATCGACGCGCTTGCCGTCTTCGTCCGGCCAGGTGTCACTGTGGGCGTCGAAGTGGATCAACGACAGTGGACCATGTTTACGCGCATGGGCCTTGAGCAGCGGATACGTGATGAAGTGATCCCCGCCGAACGTCAGCATCGCGCTACCGGCGTTGAGTATGTGTTCGGCATGGGCTTCGATGCTTTCCGGCACCGAATGCGGTGTGCCGTAATCGAAGTCGCAATCGCCGTAGTCGATGACCGCCAGGTGGTCGAACGGGTCGAAGGCCCACGGCCAGTGACGTTCCCAGGCAATCCCGGTGGACGCGGCACGAATGCCGCGTGGTCCGAAACGCGCACCGGGACGGTTGCTGGTGGCAGTGTCGAACGGGACACCGGTGACCGCTACGTCAACGCCGCGCAAGTCGCGACTGTAGCGACGACGCATGAAACTGGTGATACCGGCGTAGGTACTTTCGGCGGCGGTGCCATAGAGGCTGTCGCGGGTCATGGCCTGATCGTTTTGCATCGGGACGTCCATCTCAGGTTCCTTATTATTGGCGGCTACGGAAAGTGGTCCACAAGCGAGTGCGTTGACGCATGTCCTTGAGGCTCATGCTGCGGTCGGCGTACAGCCGGTCACGCACGTCGGCGGGTGGGTAAATGTCCGGGTCGGTGCGCACGGCCTCATCCACCAGCGGCGTGGCGGCCTGGTTGGCGGTGGCAAAGAACAAGGTGTTGGTCAGTGCTGCGACGGACTCCGGACGCAACATGAATTCAATGAACTGGCGTGCGGCTTCGGGATGGGGCGCGTCCTTGGGGATCGCCAGGTTGTCCTGCCACACGATCGTGCCTTCCTTGGGAATCCTGTAGGCGATTTCATAGGGTTTGTTGGCCTTGCGCGCCTGATCGGCGGCCATGCTCGCGTCACCGTTATAGGCCAGGGCCAGACAGACACTGCCGTTGGCCAGATCATTGATCTGTCGGCCACTGGCGATGTACAACACGTTAGGCTGCAACTGATGCAGCAACGCTTGCGCCGCGTCCAGGTCGTTCTTGTCTGTGCTGTAGGGATCTTTACCCAGATAGTGCAACGCCAGACCGATCACCTCCTGCGGCGAGTCAATGATCGCGATGCCGCAGTCCTTCAGTTTGCTGGCGTACTCCGGTTTGAACAGCAGGTCCAGGCTGTTGAGCGGCACGTTCGGCAAGCGTTTCTGCACCGCTTCGACATTCATCCCAAGCCCCAGCGTGCCCCAGGTATAGGGCACACCGTAGAGATTGCCCGGGTCGACCGCGGCGAGTTTTTCCAACAGATCCGGATCAAGGTTGGCGTAGCCCTTCAGGCCTTCGTGAGGAATGGCCTTCAGCGCACCGGCCGCCAAGCCACGGGCCAGCACGCTGGACGATGGCACTACCACGTCATAGCCGCTGCCACCGGTGAGCAGTTTGGTTTCGAGCACTTCCGGCGCGTCGAACGTGTCGTAACGTACGTGAATGCCGGTTTCCTGCTCGAACCGCTGCAAGGTCTCCGGCGCTACGTAATCGGCCCAACTGTAGAGATTGACGACTTTTTCCTCGGCCTGAGCCGATACGGCCATGGCGAGAAACAGCGCGGGGAAACACAGTTTGAAGGTGGGAGCCATGACGAACACCTGACCAGAGGAAGTGGATGCAGAATGCGTCGTCGGATACATTGGTGAAATATCAAGTTTGTTATCCTGACTTTATCCCGGAGTAATGTTTGATGCTCGGCCAACTCCATGATCTCGATCTGCAACTGTTGCGCCTGTTCGTCAACGTGGTGGAGTGCGGCGGTTTCAGCGCGGCTCAGGGTGAGTTGGGCTTGAGCCAGTCGAGCATCAGCCAGCAAATGGCCAAACTGGAAATCCGACTCGGCTATCGCCTGTGCAGTCGCGGCAAGGGTGGTTTCAAGATCACGCCCAAGGGTGAACAACTGCTCAACGCGACTCGTAGCCTGTTCGAGTCCATCGAAGCCTTCCGCCACCAATCCAATGGTGTGGCCGGGCGTTTGATCGGCGAGGTTCGTCTGGGGCTGTCCGAAGCACTCGATCAATCCGTGCTGCAACGGGTGGCCGATGCGATCCGGCGCTTTCGTGAACGGGACGAGTCGGTACGTATCGAGTTGATCAGCGCCATGCCCGGCGAAATGGAACGGTTGCTGCTGCAACAACGACTGGACCTGGCGATCGGCTATTTCTCACAAGTGCAAAGCGCTTTTGACTACCGCGAACTGTTTACCGAAACCCAGCACCTGTATTGCGCCGCCGGCCATCCGTTGTTCACCAATGATGCACCTGATGATCTAGCGCTACAGGCTTGTGATCGGGTCGATCACCCTTACCGTTTCCTGCGCAGCGACGAGCCCTTCCAGGGGAAGATGTGTTCGGCGCGCTCGGAGCAAGTCGAAGGCACCCTCGCCTTCATTCTCTCCGGCAAGCATGTCGGTTATTTGCCCGAACACTTTGCCCGGAGCTGGGAAGACAAGGAATTGCTGCGCGCCGTGCGTCGTGGCGATATGAGTTTCGACGTGGCATTCCATCTGGCCCGCCATCGCGCCCAGGTGCCGGGGGATGCGCAAAACGCCTTTGAAGAGGATTTGTTGGCGGCGTTTGCCTGAAGGTCAAAAGATCGCAGCCTTCGGCAACTCCTACATGAGATTGGCGTAGGAGCTGCCGAAGGCTGCGATCTTTTGATCTTGCTTCGGTCGTTTTTTTGCCGTGGCCCGACCGTTCTGGCATCCTGCGCCTCCATTTTTTGACCCGGCCCGCCTTCTGGCATGCACACCACCATGACCGCCTCTGAAAAAGCCCCTGCCCCGCGCAATAACGACCTGATTTACGGCCTCGACGATCGCCCGCATCTGACCGCCACCGTCTTCGCTGCCCTGCAACACGTACTCGCCAGTTTCGTCGGCATCATCACCCCGACCCTTATCATGGGGGGCGCCCTCGGCCTGCAAAGCGAAGTGCCATACCTGATCAGCATGGCGCTGTTCGTCTCGGGGCTGGGCACGTTTGTTCAGGCACGACGTTTCGGCCCGATCGGTTCCGGCCTGCTGTGTCTGCAGGGCACCAGCTTCTCATTCATCAGCGTGATTCTCAGTGCCGGTTTCATGGTCAAGGCCCGGGGTGGCGGCACCGATGAAATCCTGTCGACGATCTTCGGTGTGTGCTTTTTCGCCGCCTTCATCGAAGTCGTGTTGAGCCAGTTCATCGGCAAATTGCGGATGCTGATCACCCCGGTGGTGACCGGCACGATCATCACGCTGATGGGCCTGTCGCTGATCAAAGTCGCCATGACCGACATCGCTGGCGGCTTCGGTGCGGCGGATCTCGGCGCGGCCAGTCATCTGGCCCTGGCGGCCCTGGTGCTCGGAACGATTGTGGTGTTGAACCGGGTCGATGTGCCGTTCCTGCGCCTCGGTGCGATCGTCATCGGCCTGACCTTCGGCTATGTCGTGGCCTGGCTGATGGGTGACGTCAACTTCACCAGCCTGCCCGACGTACCGCTGATGAGCGTACCGGTGCCGTTCAAGTACGGCTTTAACTTCGATTGGGTGGCGTTTGTGCCAGTGGCGGTGATTTTCCTCGTCTCGCCGCTGGAAGCCGCCGGTGACTTGACCGCCAACTCGATGATTTCCCGGCAGCCCGTCAAAGGCCCGATCTACATCCGCCGAATCAAGTCCGGCCTGCTCGCCGACGGCCTTAACTCGGCCATGGCCGCCGTGTTCAACAGCATGCCGATGGTGACCTTCGCCCAGAACAACGGCGTGATTCAGCTCACCGGCGTGGCCAGCCGCTACGTGGCGTTCTTCATTGCCGGATTATTGGTGGTACTGGGATTGTTCCCGATGATCGGCGCGGTGCTGCAGCTGATGCCCAAACCGGTACTCGGTGGCGCTGAACTGGTGATGTTCGGCACCGTCGCCGTCGCCGGGATCAAGATCCTCGCCGAAGCCGGCCTGCATCGGCGCAACATGCTGATCGTGTCGATTTCCCTCGGCATGGGCCTGGGTGTTGCGGCGGTTCCGGAAGTGCTGCGCGAGTTGCCGAAGGCGCTGCACAACATCTTCGAATCGCCGATCACCGTCGGCGCGTTGTGCGCTATCGTGCTGAATATCTTCCTGCCCGAAGGGTTCATTGAGCTGGAAGAGGACGATTTCGATCCGGAAGCCTCGATCCTGCGGGTCATGGAAAACCCGGATGTCCCGGCCAAGGGTGAACCCGTCTCGCCTGCCGCTGTCGCACCCTTGAACCGCTAGAAAATGCTCGAGGCCGAGCCACTGGCGGTTCGGCCTTTTCTTTAAGAGAGCACGTTTATGCGCAGTGTCCACGCCGTTATCCTTTCCCTGCTTTTGCTCTCCTTGAGCGCCTGTGCCCTGTTCCCCAATCGCGACCCGCTGAACATCAACGTGGTCGGCTTCGAGCCGCTGCAAAGCCAGGACATGGAAGTACGCTTTGCCGTGAAAATACGCGTACAAAACCCCAACGAGACCACCATCAATTACAACGGCGTGGCCCTCGACCTGGAAGTCAACGGCCAGCCACTCGCCTCTGGCGTCAGCGATCAATCGGGCTCGATTGCACGCTTTTCCGAAACCGTGCTGACCGTTCCGGTAAGTGTTTCGGCGTTCTCCGTGCTGCGCCAGACCCTGGGCCTGAGCAAAACCCAAACCCTCGACAACCTGCCCTACGTCCTGCGCGGCAAACTCGCGGGCGGCTTGTTCGGCACCATGCGTTTCGTGGACAGTGGAAAACTCAGCCTGCCAACGTCGACGCCCGGCACCTGGTAAGTTCGATTCAAGGAGCGACAAAGAACATGGAAGCCACCCCCACGCTCTACACCGAACTCTATTCATGAACACAACAGGTGTGAACGTCACAAATCAAATGTGGGAGCGGCGGTGCGGCGATCCGACTTGCTCGCGAAGAGGCCGGCACATCCAGCATAGATGTTGAATGTTATGGCCCCTTCGCGAGCAAGCCCGCACCCACAGGGGGTTATGCGGTGAAGCTAACACCCGGTTTGGCGCGCTCATCTACTGTCAATTCGAAGACGTCCGGGCGCGCGTAGTGCCCCACCACGTCGAAGTCGTAACGGGCACGGACCAGATCATCGGTGTCGATTTCTGCGGTGAGCAAACCGGCGCTGTCACGCAGAGGTCCTGCCAGAATATCGCCCATCGGCCCGACGATCACGCTGCCACCGGCAATCAATGGCCGGTCCGCCGGCCAGTTGGCGATCTCCACGCCCAAGGCTTGCGGTGAATCCTGAACCTGACAGGCGCTGACCACAAAGCAGCGTCCTTCATGGGCGATATGGCGCATGCTGACCTGCCACATTTCCCGCTCATCCACCGTTGGCGCGCACCAGACTTCCACGCCTTTGGCGTACATCGCGGTGCGCAGCAACGGCATCATGTTTTCCCAGCAAATCACCGCACCGATCCGCCCGATCTGACTGTCGATCACCGGCAGCGTCGAGCCATCGCCTTTGCCCCAAATCAACCGCTCGGTGCCGGTGGGCATCAGTTTGCGGTGCTTGGCGACCAGCCCGGCCTGCGGGTCGAAATACAACGCGGTGCAGTACAAGGTGCTGCCGGCGCGTTCGATGACACCGATCACCAGGTTGGCGCCGGTGCGCGCAGACAACCCGGCCAATGCTTCGGTTTCCGCGCCGGGCACGTCGATCGCATTGGCGAAATACCGGGCAAAGGCTTCACGCCCTTCCGGCAGTCGATAACCCAGCTGAGTACCAAAGCCCTCGCCTTTGGGGTAACCGCCGAGCAACGCTTCCGGCATGACCACCAGCGCAGCGCCGGATTCGATAATCGCGTTTTCCCAGGCAAGGATCTGTTCCAGGGTCTCGGCTTTGCCGCCGGGTAAAGAGCCGATTTGCAGTGCAGCAACGATTGACTTGGGCATCGCAGTAACTCCGAAAGCAATGAGGTGTTGCTCATTCTCAGGCGCCACGGGATCATGAATAAAGCCCCATTCACTGCTGAATGATATGAACCAAATGAATATCGCCACCGTCGATCTCAACCTGCTTAAAGTCTTCGAAGCGCTGCACGAAGAGTCCAGCGCCAGCCGGGCCGCGTTGCGTCTGGGCGTGACGCAATCAGCCGTCAGCGCCGCACTGCGAAGGTTGCGCGAGGTGTATGGCGATCAGTTGTTCGTGCGCACCGGTCGAGGACTCGGGCCCACGCTCAAGGCCAACCAGTTGAAACCGGTGGTCAGCGATGCCCTGAACAAATGCCGGCAGAGCCTGGCGATGGTCGATCCGGCCGCCCACCATTACGACGGGCGCTCGGTGACCGTGGGGATGTCAGATGATTTCGAGATCGCTTATGGGCGCCGGCTGATCGAAGAAATCGCCCGCGTCGCGCCGAAGCTACGGTTGATCTTTCGTCAGACCCATAGCCAGATCGTCGCCGAGGCGTTGATGGAACGCAGTATTGATCTGGCGATCACCGCCGGTGGGTTTGCCGAGCGCTTGCTCAGCCGTCAGGTGTTGGGAGAAGGCGATTATCTGTGTTTGGTGGACCCGCTCAGCCTGGCCGAGGGACAGCAAACCCTCAGCCTTGATGAGTTCGTCGACCGCGAGCACATTCTGGTGTCGTCGGGCGGCTTTATCGGGATCACCGATGAGGGGCTGGCGGCGCTGGGGTTGACTCGGCGGGTATGCGCTTCGACCACACACTTTGCGGCATTGCCGCACTTGCTCAAGGGCAGTCAGGCCGTGGCGACCATTCCGGCCCATGCGGCCCAAAGCATTGCAGCGCTCAGCGGGCTGGCACTGCTGCCCTGCCCTTTGGCGTTGCTGCGTTACCCGATCGAACTGGGCTGGCGCACCAGTACACAGCTCGATCCGGTGGTGCTGAAAGTACGGGAAGCGATTGTCGCGAGTTTTGCGAGCGCGTAGGAGCTGCCGCAGGCTGCGATCTTTTGATTTTGCTTTTTTAAAACAAGATCAAAAGATCGCAGCCTTCGGCAGCTCCTACAGAGATGTGTGTCGGGTTCAGGTTACTTGGCAGCCATCAGACGATTAATCTCGCTGCGCACCATGTTCGCGAATTCCGGGGGCGACATGCCGTCAAGTTCGGCACGGACCCACTCCGCCCATTTGCCTTTGCGCTTGGCGCGTTCACCGAACAACCGCGCGGCCTCGCCCTTGGACTTGCCCAGGTTGCTTTGCCAGAGATCGAACAGACGGGATTTCTCATCTTCAAGCGCAGCGCGCTCGGCAAGGGGTTTGTCGGCCAGATTGAAGCTCATGGGAGTTACCTGCTGCGTAAAATAGGCGCCATCTTACACTGTAGGAAGAAATGTCCGACTCAGGATTTTTCCTCAGGGTTGGGTCAACGCGAAAATCCACTGCAACTTTTTCGCTGACGACAGACTCCATTGTTCACTGTCCATTTATCTGCAAGGAGTACCTCAATGGCCCGAAAAACCGCCGCACAAGTCGCCGAAGACCAGATCAAGGATCAAGCCTTCAGCGAACTTCAGGCTCTGATCGAAGAGTCGGAAAAGCTGCTCAAGAGCAGTGCCTCGATGGTGGGTGAGGAAGCGGACACACTTCGTGGGCAGATCGCCCAGAAACTTCAGCAGGCTCGGGACTCCGTCACCAGCGTTCGAGACCGGACCAAACCTGCGGTCGAAGCCACTGAAACCTACATCGGTGGTCATCCGTGGCAAACCGTGGCGATCTCTGCCGGTTTCGGCCTGGTAGTCGGGTTGTTGCTGGGTCGGCGGTAAGCGGTTCTGCTTTAGGTACAAAAGCAAAAAGGCGAGCATTGAGCTTAATGCCGGTCAGTTAAGAAACGACACAATCCGTAGCAGCTGGCGAAGCTTGCGTTCGTCTGCGCAGCAGTCGTAAAACCTGGGTTTGCGGTCTTCCTGAAACACCGCATCGTCTGATTTCACGACTGCTGCGCAGCCGAACGCAGCCTTCGGCAGCTGCTACAAGGAAGTGCGTCGCAGCTGAAATTGCTTAACTGACCGGCATTAAGCAACGAGCTCGCCTTTTTCTTGCCCGGGTTTTATGCAGTACTCAGAGTCCGGCCAATTCCCGCAAACTCGCCAACGTCTGATCATCGAGCCGGATGCCTTCGGTGCGGGACTTGGCCCGTTGTTGGTGACGTCGATCACCTGGCAAACGCTTGAGCCCCACACCGTGCATCTGCCGGACCAGTTCCTGACTGCGCTCGGCAAAACTCTGCCCGGCCGCCTTGCTCGGGTCGATCACGATCAACAGTTGGCCAGTCCACGGTGTCTTGGCGCCCGGATGATTCGACCAATCGAACTCGAAGGAAAAATTGCCACCGGTCAACGCCGCCGCCAACAGTTCCACCATCATCGACAGCGCCGAACCTTTATGCCCGCCAAACGGCAGCAATGCGCCGCCCTCAAGAATCGCTTTCGGGTCCTGGGTCGGCTGGCCAAGACCGTCCACACCCATGCCTGGCGGCAAACGCTCACCCTTGCGCGCGGCGATCTGCACATCACCATGGGCAATGGCGCTGGTCGCCAGGTCGAAGACAATCGGATCGCCGTCAGCCCGAGGGGCGGCGAAAGCAATCGGGTTGGTCCCGAACAGCGGACGATCGGCACCGTGCGGCACCACGCAGGTCATGCTGTTGACCACGCTCAGCGCCACCAGCCCTTCATAGGCAAAGGGCTCGACATCCGGCCACAAGGCTGCGAAATGGTGGGAGTTACGAATCGCCAGCACCGCAATGCCGGCACTCCGGGCTTTTTCCACCAACAAACCGCGTGCTGCGGCGAGGGCCGGTTGGGCGAAACCATTACCGGCGTCGACCCGGACAAAGCCCGAAGCCACGTCCTCGACCACCGGCACGGCCTGGCCATTGACCCAGCCGCTCTGGAGCGTTGACACGTAACCGGGAATGCGGAACACGCCATGGCTATGGGCGCCATCGCGTTCGGCGCCGGCGCAGTTGAGGGCCAGTATCCTGGCCACCTCGGCGGAGGTGCCATGGCGCTGAAAAATCTGCTCAAGCAAAAGAACGAGCGCGTCGAAATCGAGCGTTTGAGTGTTCGAACTGACGGCCACTTCGGGCGTTGCGGTCATCTGAAGCTCCAGTTTTATTATTGAGTACGGGCAACAGGGTGAAGCGAGGTTGCAGGGCAACCCAAAACAGTTGTCGATTAAGCGCTGTTCTACCGGCTTCCTGTCAAGTCTCGACAGTCTGTTCGGATCAAGCAATATGTACCGCCCCCGAGCCTTCCACTGACCGTACTGTTTTTCCTCAATCCAACGACCGGCAATTACCCGCCGATCGCAGCACAACGAGGAAAAACCATGTCTGCTCCCCTACTCCCGTATTTTTTCGACGAGGCAGAACTTGCATCCAATGCCAGACAGCCCGATGAACGTGAAATGGCACTGTCCTTCACGATTGATGACCTGAAGTGGTTGAAGGTTGTTTATCTGGCGACGCATGCAATCCGTGGCGCCAATAGCAAGCCTATGCACGTCGATCAGCTGCTTTTAAGCGTGCCTGATGCACCCGATATCCCCCTGGCCGGCGCTTTTGCCATGAGCCGGCCCAACGATGGAGAAGTCACGCTCTACACACCGTGGAAAGGCCTGATCAAATTCGCGGACATGGAGGACCTCAAAAGCAGACTCAAGGAATGGTTGGCACAGCCCACCGGGAAGCGTGAGTTATTGCGCTTTCTCTCCATCGAACAACGCAGCGCTTTACCCGCCACCACTGCGCCAGACATTGCCACGCAAATAGTCGAAGGTGCGGTGTTCCAGGACCAGGAGCTCACCCTCGAGCGCAATCAGGCTCAGAACATCAAGACGATGATGGGTGAGCTGGTCAAGCTGCCAACGCTGCAATCGATGCTGGACGATACCCTCAAGAACGCGTTGCACAAACCGTTCCCCAGACTGGACCAGCGTCTTACTCGACTGAAGAGCTTTGTCAGGACGATTTCAGCCTCCGACGGCAGCGATTACCAGCACACGCTTTCCTCGCATTCACTGAGCGATGCCCTGCTGCATTACTACCTGACCAACGAGTGGCCGACTGGCGATTCCAGAGTCTTTTCCAATCCCCAACACAGTGTGAGCAGCGACGCCGATAACCAGGCCTGGGAAAGCGCAGTCAAAGAGATCGCGCAAAGTTTTACCCCTCACTTGCAGAGCCTGCTCAAGACGTTCTGGAACACACCGATGAACAACGGGCAGTCACGCTCGGAGTTTTTTGCCGAGGGTTTGCGCGACACCTATCACGTGAAGCTTTTGCTTCAGCGTCAGCAAGGTGTTCTGACGACGCAGGAATACCTGCGACTGATGAATGTCAGCCTCGAACCTGAAACCGTCGATCCTCTTCGCATCGAAAAAGTGCGTATCACCGCGCCCTTCAAGCATTACGCGCAGCTGGCCTCGACCTTGATGATCGGCAGCCGCGAAACCCTGGGCTTTCTGTACACACAGTCCAGAGGCATTGAGGCGACGAGCGACCTGCCCGCTGTCAGGAGAATCGTCCTGGAGATGATGAAAAGCGAAGGCCACGAAGACACGCTGCTCAACTTCATGTCTTTGGGCGAACGCGGCACGTTTCTTTCATTGGAGCCGGATGAGCGCGTCATTGTCGGTGAACCGATCATCAGCCCGGTGTTTGAACAATTGATGGACGACATCCTTGGCAAACAACGGGAGAACCTGTCCCACGCGCTGAGCCGTTACCGTGAAAGCGAAGGTACACAGGATCCTCATGCCTTGATCGACAAGGCACTGGATGTCCGGGGATTGATCGACGACCGACTGCTGGCGGCCGATACCGCAGGACGTTGGAGTACACGCGCGGACCAGCGCTGGAGCGCACAACCGGCCACCGTTCGTGCCGAGTCGGCCAAAGAGCAACTGGCCCGACTCTCCTCCGTTAAGGTGGCGCTCGACCAACTCCTCGACAACCATCCGGTCATTCCCACAACAACCCGCACGATTACCGAGGCGCAGCGCATCGTCGGTTCGTCGCTCGGGAGCTTGCAATCGAGTTTCACTCACACCCTGTCAACGGCATTGCGCAGTGAATTGAAGCTGCACGCCGTCACGCGCACCCTGAGTGCGATGGAACAGGCGATCATCAAAACCGTGCTTGATACCCCGGTACGCTTGCATCGAGCTGCATTGAACGGCTTTTTTCCGGACGTATTTTCCTTGGCGTTGAAGGCAAGCGAAGCCACGGCCCCGTTGAAACTGGCCAGTTGTTTTGTGCTGACTGAACGTGGAGGCCTGGACCCAAAGCATTCGGGCAAGGCGATTTTGTGGACGCCGGCGTCGGGATTTGAAGCCTTCGGGGCATTGACTCCGTTGCTGACCGAGCTGGATCGACGCCTCAAGGACGCCGATGATCGCACCACCCTTCTGGAGAACCTTGGGCGTAGCGAGAGAGTGGCTGGGCAGACTTACACCCTGGCGCCGCTACAGCGAATAGATGAGCATTTTCTCGATCACGTGCAAAAGCCCTATGTCCAGCTGGACCAGGCGTGCGTCACCCGTGCGCTGGCCACGAAGCTTCCCGCGACGACCCTGGCCAGTCTTTTGAAGCTGGTGGCGCTGCGTCAACCGATGACGGGGTTAGACCGCGCGACGGACATCGCCCAATCCCTGACGACCCAGCAAAAACTGCCGGCATGGCTGGCCAAGGCGTCCATTCAAGACCAGATACTGCATGGGGAGTTGCTTCAGCAATACCTCAACAACGTCACCGACGACCAGGACTACCTCACCGGCATACGCTCCCTGGCGCGCACGGCGCACCATGCACTTGAAAAACAACTCAAGGCAGATACGTTCGACATCGATCCGGATAAGGTCCAGATCCTGATCAGCGCACGCTCGAGGTCTGCGCCCAGCACCCAAACCCTGACCGACTTTGCACTGACCCATCTCAAGGATCTGGACAAAACCCATTTCACACTGGTGTCGCTTGATAACACCGAGATTCCCGAGGACATGGACCAAAGCTACATCAGAGCCCTGATACGAAACTTGAAGCTGGGTGAACATCAACAAAAGACATTGAACGAAGCCTTTGCAGACACCCAGGCGAATGCAACGGACCGCAGGAAGCGGTTTTACACGCAATTACCCTGGCAGCTGATGCATTACGCCCACACGGAAAAACTGCAGGAGCGCCTGAGCGAGACGGGGTTTGATCTGATACGCCAAGTCATGGACATGCCTGACGCTATCGCCCGCGCGGCAGTCGACGGTGCCCACGCGATCATCCGCCCACTTGAACTCCTGGGCATCAAGAGTGGACAGGCGATCAAAGTGCCAGGCGTCTATCTGATTGGCTCATCGGCCGATAGCACCGCGCCACAAGTCCTTGTCGCGCCTCACAGCCCTCGGCACGGAGTGAAAGAATATAAGAATGAAACACAACTGCTGACAGAACTGAAGACTCGCGGCGGTCTGCTCGACTGGGTACTCATGAACCTCCCGCAGCCTGATCGGATACAGCTTGAGTACAGGATGATGACCTCCAGTAACCGCCTCCCCGAAGTGACGCTGGCGTCCAATCCGATCAAGGGGAATCTGTTCAAACACTTGTTCAACGACAACGTCGGGTTATTAGTCCGATTGCTCGGTTGTCAGATCGATGACAACAAGCAGGGTGAATGGGCAACCATCAAGCATGTGCTGAGTGAAGATTTGCATGAGGCATTTACGTTCTTGACGGGCAAGCTTGCCTACCCGATCACGGTGTGGCGCAGTTATCGCGACATCAAGCAATCCGCCGAAGACCTTCAAACGCACAAATGGGGGGCGGCGATAAAGGAATTTATCAGCGGCATTGCGCAACTGGCCTCGTTGCGACAATCGCTGGAAGCGCAAGCGAAGTCATCTTCTACGCCAAGTACACCTGCGCCAGAAACGCCCGATACCCGATTCAAATGGCAGAACGTTGCCATTACAGCCCCCGAACGTACGCAGTTGAAGCGTCATGAAAGCATGGACGTCGATCTGAATTCGCTCACATTGAACTCAAGTCTTGGGCTCTATACCCATCCGACGACAAAAAAAACCTACGCACCGGTTGAAGGAAAGGTATATCCGGTCGCAAAGCGCGGCACACACTGGCGCATCGCTGACACAAAAATTCGTGGGCCTCGGCTGACTCAGAACGTGTCGAAACAATGGGTTCTAGATAGGCAAACGCCAACGCCCCGTTTCAGCATCGGCAATCGGTTGCGCACCGCATTTTCAGTTTGGGCGGGCATGAACGTCGATGCCAATGGAATGCCCGAAATCCGTCGACTGTTTCCGCAAAAGGCTCGTCAGATTGACGAAGCGCTGGACCTGGCAACCACCTATGCCTGGAACTGCTTTCAAAACCTGCAATTGCTGAAGTCTTCCGACAAAACGGTTACCCCAGTGCATCAACTCATCATGGATTTTTTTGATGTACCGCAGGTGCAGTCCGCGCATGTGGAGCAGCTTGAGAAAGTCTTGGGCGACATTTTTGCGGCCTTGTTGGACCCCTCACTCAGAAAGCCGAAGAGCAGCCGTTTTGTAGTCGGCAGGCTGGTCAGTGGCGCGGCAACTTCATTCGGTTTCACCGTTCCAACGGATGCAAAGCGGAAAATTTATCTGGCAGAAAAATTCTTCGACACCGGTTTCGACATCTACCGCCCACATCTTACTGACTCTGCCTTCCCTATCAACACGCATGCCCGAGCAGTAACCCTTATTCATGAGCTTTCCCACCTCGTCTGCAACACCGAAGACATTGCTTACCTCGATTCTGGCGGACCATTCTCCCATCTGATTGGAACGGCCAGCGCAACCGCCAGTAACCTCAAGCACGCATTGACCACGCTTCAGGACACCGCACTCTCGATCAAGACACCCCTGACTCAGCTGTTCATGACCGAAGATCCTGATACCGGTGTGTGGGAGGATCCGGGCAGCACTTCATATGAAAATACTGATCGGGTAAAAGCGCATATATTGACCTTGACCGGCGGAGAAAACCTGAGCGGTGCCCGCAAAATTTTCAAGAGAGATCCACTGGTCAGACTCAAGGTGCAACTCGGCAACGCCGACAGCGTTGCATGGCTCATCAGCCATATTGGGCGCCAACTGCACACCAGCACCCCGTGAATCAGAAAAATAAACTCCCATTTGGTGGGTCATTGCCATGACGGTTGTTCTCGCAGACTTCCTCACAAGGTTAGAATGCAGGAAATCAGGATGAGTCAATGACCGACACCCCTCTCTCGCAAGCCGAATACGACGCTGTCACCGATGCCGCTGCGCATTGGTGCATGCGTCTGCACGCCAACGATTGCACTGCTGAAGAGCGGCTGGCGTTCGAGCAATGGCATGACGCTCATCCGCTTCACGCGTTCGAGTACGAGGCCATGCTGGAGATCTGGGATGTCGCGGGGGACCTGCCACGTCCAGAAACCGTGGTCCCGATGGTCCGCGCCAAAGCTGCTACGCCTTGGCGCACCTTGGGTATCGCCGCCGCGGTTTGCGCCATGGCATTGCCGCTGGCGGCCTATACCGGCTGGAACCTGGGCTGGCTACCCAATTCCTACCAACATTTCGAGGCGAACGACAATGTCCGCCAGGTCACCCTGAGCGATGGCAGTCAGGTGGAACTGAACCTGGGCACTGAGCTGACGTTCAGTAACTACAAGGATCAACGTCGGATTACGCTGAAAAAAGGCGAAGCCTTCTTCAGCGTCAGCCATGACACTCGGCACCCCTTCATTGTCAAAGCGGCCGAAGGCAGGATTCGGGTCACCGGAACCAAATTCAACGTCTGGATGTATGAAGATCAGGTACGTGTGAACCTGATAGAAGGTTCGGTGCTGGTGAGCAGCAATGATGCCCTGACGGGTGACGGCTTGCGCCTTGAGCCCGCGATGCAGGCGAGCTTTAGACGCGGCGACTTCACTCCCCGGATCAGTCAGACCTACGACAATGACAACTCAATGGCGTGGCGCAGCGGAAAACTGGTGCTCGATGATCTGGCGCTGACCGACGCATTGCCATTGATCAATCGCTACTTGAGTAAACCGGTGATGGTGGCCGACAACAGCACTGGCTCGATTCGCATCGGCGGCATCTACAACATCAAAGAGCTCAACAACCTGGTGGCTTCCCTGCCCAAGGTGTTACCGGTCTACCTGACCCGCAACAAGGATGGCAATCCGGTCCTCAATTCCATTCCGCAACAAACCCCAAAAAGCTGAAGGCCGCGACCTTTGCAAGGTGCGGCCTTCATTCTTCGTTCAAACACCATCAGCGTTACTGTACGGCCACCTTCCCGGCTTTTTCATCCTGCTCGCGGATCGTCTGAACCTGGTACTGGGACGTTATCTGCTGTTCGGTGAACGGCAACACACTCAACTGCTTCCTGGAAAATGCCACGGTCTGATCTCTGGAGTACTTGGAGGCCGGGTCACTGGAGAGCGAGAATGCCAGCAGCCCCTGGGCCTGCGGCCCCTTGTCATCGAAGGTCACCACCTGCAAATAGCTGGTCCCGCTGACGACCTCGAGTTTACCGTCGGTTCTCGGCACGCTCTGAATGGCGTTATAAACCCCCAGAGTGCCAGGTCCACCGTGAATCGGTGTCTGCTGGCCACCGCTGCTGACCACCTGGATATCACCCCAGCGGCTATCGGCCTTGAGCCCCATCTTGTTGATCTTCGCTATCGATGCCTGCATCGCTTCGCGAACTGCCTTTGCGACTTCCGGACGATCGACCGCCAGGCCACGCGGGGTGTGTTGCGGGTCTTTCGGATCGAACGCCACACGCCACAGATCAGGCGTTTCCTGTAGCGACGCCATGACATCCTGGAAATGCACAAACCCCAGGCCGCTGTCCAGATTCGCACTGCGATCCCAGGCCTTGAGACTGGCACACAGCGGCGCGAGCGCTGGCGCATCGGTACCCAGTGCCGCCCCACAGAACTGCAGCAGGTCCGGCATCACTTGTGCCGCCTGATACACCTGGTCGTCCATCACCATGTGTTGCAGATCCGTCGCTGCTATGGGACCTGCCTTGTTCAACGTGTTCAGGCGATCCAGCGCAAAACGCGAGCGCAGCCCCAATGGCTGGCCATCCTGGCTGATCAGCGGCGAAAAACCGGTGAGCGGTTGCGCCGGGTTGGCCATCCAGGCCGAATCGTTGGAGTGCTGCACAAAATCCTTGCGCAACAGTTGCGGCAACTTGTCTGCCGCAAAAATGCCTTTTTGTGCAGCCGTCGGGTCGATGTCCCAGGCACACGCACTGTTGGAACCGTCGAGGACGATCATCTGCAAACCGGCCCGCGGATCACTGCACCTGGCCAGTTTGTCGGCACTGACGTTCGGCACGACCGAGAGATTCATGTACAGCGTCTGCCCCTGATCATCCGTCGCCAGGGTGTTGACCCACGGGATCCCCTGGATCTTGTGCACCGAGGCCTGCAAGTCCTTGAGGCTGACCGCGCGGTTCATTGCATACCACTGCTGCAAGACCCGGTCGTTATCCAGATTGGCGTCGCGCAAGCTGTAGGCGAACTGGTTGTCCCAGTCGAGCTTTCCGGGCCACTGCACGATCGGGCCGAACTGCGAACTGTAGACCACATGAGAAACTGGCCGAGTCTGGCCATCCGGTTGCTTCACGTTCACAGTCAGGGTCTGTTTCTGCATCGGCAAGGACTTGCCATCAAGCAGATAGCGGGTCGATTCCTTGGGATCGAGTTGCAGGCGATACAAGGTGAAATGCTTGGACGTATCCACTGTATGGGTCCACGCCAGGTGCTGGTTGAAACCGATGTTGATCATCGGCAACCCCGGCAGCGCCGCGCCCATGACGTCCAGTTTGCCGGGAATGGTCAGGTGCATTTGATAGAAACGCATCCCGCCGACCCAAGGGAAATGCGGATTGGCCAGCAACATGCCGCGGCCGTTGAAAGAACGCTCACTGCCGACCGCCACGGCATTGCTGCCGCGGTCCAGGGCAAACCGCTGCATGCGCGAGGCGGCCATTTGGAACGACACCGGTTCGACTGCCACATGTGCAACGGCTTTAGGGGGGGTGGCACCGGCCAAGGCTTCGGCAAACTGCCCTACTCCGCCTTCGACCAGCAGGCGCCGCGTCAACTTGACCAGATCCTGGGCGGTAATCTCGCGTACCCAGTCGCCCTGACACTGCTGCGGCAAACCCTGCACCCGACGTTCTGTCAGCGAACGGTTATAGCCCGCCACATACCCTTCAATGAGATCGCGCACTGGCGGGGTTTGCGCCTGCCAGAAACCCTCGACGGCCTGTGGCGTGTTCAGCCAATTGAAAAACAGATCGCTGACCAGGTTTTCGCGTTCTTCGACCGTGAACTGATCCGGGCCGAAATAGCGTGAACGTTCGCCGTTCACGGTAGTGATCTCATTGGCCAGCAGGCACAGGTTGTCCTGAGCGTAGGCGTAACCAATGCCATAACCGAGCCCGCGCTCGTTGTCGGCACGGATATGCGGCACACCGAAACTGGTCCGGCGAATGTCGGCGCTCGCCTGCTCCTGCTGACTGCGTGCGTTTGCCGCAAGACTCAAGCCTACCAACACGCCTGCAAGGCTCAACCGGGTTAACTGCCTGGAAATAATCACGCTCGCTCCTGATCGAAAAGACAAACACCCTGCGTCATACACGCACTGCGCCTTCCCCTAGGAACGAAACAAATGACAAAAATTTAGGCCCTGAAAGGCGCTTTTCACGGACATCTCACAGGCCACTGACGTGATGGCGACAAAATTTCTACATTTGGGGCTTCATTATTTGCCCTGCTCGTACGTCTTATTGAATGAGAGCACCCATCACATTTCCTGGCCGGCTCGGAAAAGGAGTTTTTGCATGTACAACTCGCAACTGCCAACGGACGGTAGCAATGCGCCAAAGGGCTCTGCCATGGGCTCCGGTGTTTTCAGTCAACGCAGTGAGCGCAATGGCAACGAGCGGATCAGGTTACTGCTCAAAAGCTATGGTCTGCGAACCAGTCTGATCCGCCTCAAAGTCATCGACGCCTTGCTGAGCGCCGCCGAAAGCGACCGTAGCCTTGGCGTGCGTGGCGTGCACAGCCACTTGCTGGACCTGGATATTCCCCTGTCCTTTCTCAGTGTGCGGGAAGTGTTGAAACGCTTGTGCAGCGAAGGCGTGATCACGCTCACCCCGGACAAAAGCTACAGCCTGCATCCCGACGCTGTAGCCATGCTCCATCGCGAGTAATCAGCTTGGCTGCGTCACTCAGGGTTTGACCTTGCGGCGCATCACGCCATTGATCACCACTACGATCACCGCCACGCCGATGGCGATGTACTGAAACAGCTTCTCGCTGATGACGCCTGCGTTTTGCAGATACGAAAGGCCGAACATGATCCCCAACACCACGAGGGAGATCAGAATCGAGTATTTCAAACGTTGCGACTGAGTCATTGCGAGTTCCTGAACCTGAAAAATGTATCCGGTTTGTATCAGAGCGCATGCCAAGCCCCTACCGTTCTCCGGGGATGGAACGCTACAAACGGGGTCTCATGTTACAGCCGATGAAGAGTTTTGGCTTCATAGTGGCGATAACCATGAGGATTTTGAAATGTTCCGTCGAATCACACTGCTGATTCCGCTGCTTGCCATACTTTCCCTGAGCGGCTGCATCATTTTCCCCCACGGCGGCTGGCACGGCGGCCATCATTACGACCGTGGCGGACCGGGTTATTACCAGCATCGATAACGGTTGGCAGTTTCATATCGTGTGAATAATTGAACACTCATTCGTAAGACAAATACCCTACCCAATAACCACTGAACAAATGCCCGCCCTGTCGCGGGCATTTTTCGTACATGCGTATTCACTTCTTGTTTCCTTCCCTGTGCACATCGAAACATAGCGATAACCATTGAAGCTTTCGGTCTTAATCGACCAATTGAGCTATTGATATTCGATGATTACTCTCGGCGCATTGCAATAAAACCCGTTATTAACTTTTGAGCAAAGAACAGGGATGCCATGCACAAGCCTTTAATCAATATCAGCCCCCACCATTTGTTTGGCTTTTGCCTTGCAATAACTTTTTTCGAACTGCTGACCTATATGGCCAGCGACATGATCATGCCGGGCATGTTGACCGTCACCCGACAACTGGATGCCAGCCCCGACCATGTCCCCTACGCCTTCAATCTATATCTGGCCGGCGGCATGCTTCTGCAATGGCTGATTGGCCCGCTGTCTGATCATTTCGGTCGCCGCCGGATGTTGCTCATCGGTTGCGCGGTATTCGCCCTGGCCTGTGCCGCCGCGTTCAACGTGCAAAGCATTTATGCGTTCAATGGCTTGCGACTGATTCAGGGCATGGGGTTGGGGTTTGTCATCGCGGTCAGCTACCCGGCCCTGCAAGAAGTTTTCTGCGAAGCCGACGCGGTCAAAATCATGGCGTTGCTGGGGAACGTAGCACTGCTCTCCCCGCTTCTGGGGCCGTTGCTCGGCAGTCTGCTGCTGGAGTGGTTGTCCTGGCGGGAATTGTTTTTACTGCTGGGTATCGGCGGCGTGATGGTCTGGCTCGGGCTTTACCTGTTCATGCCGGAAACCGTGGGCACCCTGCGCCACGACGGTCAGCGACTGGAAGCCGTGCGCTTTGAATGGCACAGCACTCTGCGCCGCTATGCCGCGCTGCTGACTAACCCGCGATTCCTTTGCGCCGCAGTCGCGCTGGGCGTGATGAGCCTGCCCTTGATTGCCTGGATCGGGTTGGCGCCGCTCTTGCTGATCCACAACCAGGGGCTTTCAACTCTGCACTATGGCCTGTGGCAAATCCCGGTGTTCGCTCCGTCATTCTCGGCAATCTGATCCTCAACCGACTGATTGCCAACGCTGAATTGCCACAACTGATTCGATACTCGCTTTGGCCGTTTTGCGGTGGGCTCATCGCGTTAGTCGCCATCAGCGTCTACGGCGCTTCGACAGTCGTGCTGATCAGCTGCCTGGCGCTTTACGCCGTTGGGCTTGGCATGAGCAATGCCGCGCTGTACCGGCTTGCACTGTTCGCCAGCGACGACAGCAAAGGTCTGGTCTCGGCCATGATCGGCATGATCTCGATCGCCGTCATGGGTGGCGGCGGCTCCCTTATTGCGGCCGCCGGTGCCGGTGACAGCCACGAATCGTTCGCTTTGATGGCGGGTATCGCGGGGCTACTGAGCCTGGCGCCCCTACGCCTCTTTCTGCGGCGCGCTCACATCGCGCTTGCCGTCTGACACCACACAGTAGGTCTTTTGATGATCCATTTACCCCACACCGATGCGCTCTGCGCGTTAACGCAACCCTATTGCCTGGATTCCGTACCCGAGGGTCTGTTCGACCAGGCGATGGGGGAAATCAGCCTGTTTCATTGTCACCACACGCCTGGCTACGAACGCTGGCTAAACGCCAACGGGCTCGATGCCCAGGACCTGGAGACACTG
The DNA here is from genome assembly GCF_004402115.1 of Pseudomonas sp. F01002. Classification (NCBI taxonomy): domain Bacteria; kingdom Pseudomonadati; phylum Pseudomonadota; class Gammaproteobacteria; order Pseudomonadales; family Pseudomonadaceae; genus Pseudomonas; species Pseudomonas sp. F01002. Next base: position 66,430 of record NZ_SOPU01000017.1, read on the forward strand.
GATGACTGGTCCAGGTTGCCACCGATTTTCGCAAACTATTTCAAACGCCACTTGTTGTTCGGTCCCACCGGCGAAGGCGCGCTGGAGCTGACCTCATCCGGCACCAGCGGCCAGAGGAGTCGCATGCGCTATGACCCTCGCAGCATGGCGGCGGCCCAAGGCATGGTGAGCCACATTTTCCGGCACTACGGCTGGGATACTCCGCAAAGCCCCTGCAATTATTTGCTCCTTAGCTACGAGCCCGAGGCGGCCATCACCTTGGGCACTGCTTACACCGACCAGTTTCTCTGCAGCTATGCGCCCGTCAATCGAGTCGTCTACGGATTGCGCCGGACGGGTAAAGGTCACGAGTTCGACCTGTTTGGCGTGATTCGCGCCTTGCAGGAGTTTGCCGACGAGGGATTGCCCGTACGGATAATCGGATTTCCTGCGTTTCTTTCCCATGCGCTACAGCACATGGAGAACACCACGGCACCGAATCTCAAGCTACCCGCCCAGTCACTGGTGTTTCTGGGAGGCGGCTGGAAAACCCAGGCAGCACAAGAGATTCCCTTGCTTGAGTTGTATGCCCGAATCAACCGGCAACTGGGCATCGACCTGTCCCGCTGTCGGGATGGTTACGGCGCCGTCGAGCATGCCGTGCCCTACATCCAATGTGCCCACCATCATTTTCATGCGCCCATTTACTCGAAGGTTTTCGTGCGCAACCCATCCGATTTCACGGTCCGGCCATACGGCCAACGCGGCTTGCTGGAATTCGTCTCCCCGTACATTTCGTCAAGCCCTGCTCATGCTGTGGTCATGGGCGATCTGGCGACATTACACCCCGGCGCACATTGCGGATGCGGCCTGACGACCGATTGGTTCGAGCTGCACGGACGCGCAGGCACCACCGCCAGCCGCAACTGCGCCATGGCGGCCTCAGAACTGCTGGGAGAGGCTTGATATGTACCTCATCAATGGCCAACTGCGTGACGACGTTAGCCCGAAAAGCGCCCTCGACAGCCTTCGAAAACAATTGCCCGGATTGCTTTCTGCACCGATCGACAGCGAGACCGTCATCGAAACCGCGGCTCGTTTCGCCACGCAACTACAGACTCGCAGTCTGAACCTGCCTCTGGACGACGATCAATGTCAGGGACTGATCGAGTTCTGCCAGCGCAGCAACCTGAGCACGAAGCTTGAGCGGGAACTGGGCTCGCAACCCCGTTCGCTGAGGTGTATCGACTACCGGCAGCCGCGCTTTGAAAGCTGGCACCCCTTGGGACTGGTGGTGCATGTGACGCCGGGCAATGCGCCGATGCTGGCGTTCTGCGCGGTTCTCGAAGGCCTGCTGGCCGGTAACATTAACTGGTTACGCCCCAGCGCCAGCGATGCGGGTTTGACTGCGCAATTGCTGGCTGCCTTTGTGAAGTGCGACACCAGTGGCAGGCTTGGCGAATTCGTCGCGGTGCTGCCCGTTGACACCTCTTGGATTGCCGAACTCTGCGCCCAGGCCGATGGCGTGTCAGCCTGGGGCGGTGAAAAGGCGCTCAAGGCTATTCGTCAGCAGATCCCCACTGGATGTCGCTGGATTGATTGGGGGCACAGGATCAGTTTCGCTTATCTGTCGCCTGACGCGGCCAACTCTTCGGCGCTGGATGCGTTGGTGGATGAGGTTTGCAGTCTGGATCAGCAAGCGTGTTCCAGCCCGCAATGGCTGCTGGTGGACAGCAACGACCCGGCCATCCTGCAGGACCTGGGCGAGCGTTTGAGCGAAGCCTTCAAGCGTCGCGCATCGCACTGGCCGGCGCTGGTGCCCACGGACCAGGAAGCGTGCGAGATCACCACCCGCACGGCCATGGCGCAACTGGATTATTGTTTTGCGATCCAGACCGGCCAGGTCTGGGCCGGCCACGGATGGCGGATCATCTGGGAACACCATCAGACGCTCGCGCCTTCACCGCTGTTTCGTACTGTGCTGCTCAAGCCCGTGCCGCAACACATGATCGCCGAGACGCTGTTGCCCTGGCGCACTGTCCTGCAAAGCTGCGCACTGATTTGCTCTCCGACAGAAACGTCAGGACTTGTGCGAACGCTGGTCAACGCTGGGGTCACCCGTATTGCGCCTTGCGCGGCGATTCATGACGGCTACGCCGGTGAGCCCCATGATGGCGTCTACGCGTTGACGCGTCTGAGTCGCCGCCTCTCGGTGAGCCTGTCGCCGGATGTTTTGCCTGGCCGGGCAACGCTCGACCCGGTCCCGCCCGCCCCTGAAACCCCCCGTGCGCCGATCATGGACAAAAACACCTTCACGACCCAGCCGATGGGCGCTGCGGCGCAATTGTATTTTCGCTCAGGAGGGAGCAGCGGTACTCCAGCCCTCGCCGGTTTCAGCTATCGCGACTTTCAACGGCAGATGCGCGCAGCGGCCGACGGCCTGTTCGCCGCCGGGCTCGATCCTTCACAGGACCGGGTCATGAACCTGTTTTACGGCGGCAGCCTGTACGGAGGCTTCCTCAGTTTTACCAAAATACTGGAACAGATGGGCGTCACACATTTCCCCATGGGTGCGCCCCAGGACGATGACTTCAGCGAAATCGCCCAACTGATCGTTGACCAGCGTGTCACCGTGCTGATTGGCATGCCGAGCACCTTGCATCGTCTGTTCTTCAACGAGCAGGCCCGACTCCGCACGTACGCAGGTATTGGCAAAGTGTTCCTCGGCGGCGAGCATCCGGGCCAAACCAGCCTGAGCCTAATGGAAAGCTGCGGGGTCTCGATGATCCGCTCGGCGATCTATGGCTCCGTCGATGCAGGTCCCTTGGGGCATGCGTGCGCAGCCACCGCGAACGGGGTGTTTCACTTGATGTGCGATACCCAGCATCTGGAAATTGTGCAGATCGAACAGGATGAACCGGTTCAGGCGAATGAAATCGGTCGCCTGCTGTTTACTTCACGAGCGCGGCAGGGCCAAACCGTGCGCCGATATGACGTGGGCGACACCGGTCGCTGGATACCCGGACCTTGCCCGTGCGGGCTGGACTCACCCCGATTCGAACTGCTCCAGCGCCACGGAAAACTGGTGCGAATGGGCACGGAGTTCATTTCGCCGTCGGCTCTGCAGGATAGCGTCGGCGCGCCCATTCAGATTGTTCTGGACCACGCCCCTGATGGCGTCGAGCGACTCAACGTTCTAACGGATGCAGACATCAACCAGGTTCGCAACGCATTGCTGAACCATGAAGCGCTGGCAAATGCCGTAAATGCCAACCTGTTAACTGTCGAAGTTCAAGTGTGCACGGAGCAAGCGTTCACTCGAAACAAACACAGCGGCAAAACACCGATGGTTATTGATAAAAGAAAATAAAAATACCGCCGACTACTCACAACTTGTTTTTAACCTCTAGACGCCTGATAAAAAAAAGAGAGACCCCAGTGAAATCAACTTATTCGCTCGAACAACTACTGCCTTATATAAGGCAACATTCAAACTTCTACCGCCAACAACTGGAACACTTACCGTCGCAGGGCATTACGTTACAAGATATACCGCTCACCAACGCCGTGGACTATTGGTCTGGCAGCAATGACTTGAGTCATTGGCCGGTCCTGACCGCAAAGGTCGACGATGCGCTGGTGTTTAAAACCGGCGGATCGACCAGCCAGGGCAAACTGACGGTGTACACCTATAACGAATGGCAAGAACTGGTCAGTACGTTCGGAGAAAGTTTCTCCTCTCAGCTGAACGACGGCGACCGTGTCGCCAATCTGTTTTTTTCCGGTGATCTTTACGCCAGTTTTCTGTTCATCCACGACTCACTGGCGCACGTCAGGCGATCGATCTGCGAGTTTCCATTTACCGGGCAAGTCGAGCTGGATGTATTGGCCGATGCGATTGATCAGCATCGGATCAACGTGCTGGTCGGTGTCCCGGCACAGCTGCTGCGACTGGCGGCCTACCTGAACCAGCATCGGCGAGTACTGTGCGGGGTTGATACGTTGCTGTACGGCGGCGAAAGCCTGTTTGCCCCGCAGGTGGCAATCCTCACCGACATGTTTCCCAACGTGCGCATTGCTTCCATTGGCTACGCCAGTGTAGACGCCGGCCTTATCGGGGCCAGCGGTCGCGACTGCGCCTTGGGCGAGCATCGGGTGTTTGAACCACAAACCTTGCTGGAGATCGTCGATGAACTCACCGGTGAAGTCATCGAAGAATGCGATCGCACCGGATTATTGGTGGTGACCAATCTGACTCGCCGGCTCATGCCACTGCTGCGTTATCCGGTGGGCGACCGCGCGTGCTGGCGCGAACCCGTCTCAACCCCGAAGCGCAAATTCGCCCTCAAGGGACGTAGTGTGCACAGCCAGCGAGTGCGAGTCGGGGTGCTGTCGCTGCTGATCGATGACATCCAGCAGATCGTCCAGCGCATTGCCCACAACGACCAATGGCAATTGCTGATCGAACATGACGAATACAAAGATATTTTGAGTGTGAAGTGGGTTCCCTCAGCGCTATCAATGGCCACCGTACCGGTGTGCCGAGAGTTGTACGAGGCGCTGGTTGAACACTATCCCGCCATCGAGGAACTGAGCCGCGAGGGTCTGTTGGAGTTGCGAGTGTTGTCCTGTGCGGTCACCGCATTGAAGCTTCACCCACGCTCCGGCAAACAACTGCGGGTCCTGGACTTGCGCGTGTATGACGCACCGTCGCCGGAGCCCGCATGATGCCTCATTTGATTTTTCGACCCTATCGGCCATCCGACGCACGTGCCGTGAGCCAGTTGTTTCGCGAGGTCTATGGCGATCATTACGTCCAGCCGGATGTTTACTTGCCGAATATGATCAATCAGCACAATGCCGAGGGGCGCTGGAAGTCGGTGCTGGCGGTGGACGACGTACGCGTTCTAGGGCATGCCGCGTTGTGCCATGACACACCTGCGGACACCACCGAGCTGGCCCTCAGTGTGGTGCATCCCGCCGCGCAGGGGCAGAGTATCGCAACCTGTCTGGGACGGGAGTTGCTGTCGCGGTCAGGTTCCATGGGGTTCAAGAGCGTCTCGATCAAACAAGTGACACACCATCCCTACACGCAACGCATGGCAGCAAACATCGGCTTCCACAGCACGGGTTTGCTTCCTGACTACGTCCCTTCGCCCTTCGCTGAGCCGCTGCCGGAAACCATCGTGATGGGTTGTTACGTCGCCGAAGGACATACGCGTCCACTCCCCGACATCCCATGGCCTGACAGCTGCCGGGGGTTTATGCAGCACTTGTGTTCCGTGTTCGGGACTCATCCGGACACGACGCCGTTGTCTTCTCTGCCCTTGCAACTCAAGCAACACCATAAAAGATTCGAAATGGTCATTCAGCGTTTGACCAAACGTCTGCTTGACCAGATCGGTCAATTGCCCAGGCACTGGCTGATCTCGGCCAAACTTCAGATGTCACGGCACTTTGCCCAGGACTTTCGCAATTTGGCGGCCCTTGGCTTCACCTTTACCGGGCTGATGCCTACATCAAACACCAATGGGTGGTTCGCCCTGTTTCATCGAGGGGCGCAGTCTCGACACCTCAACCTGCACTGCCCGCACATGCAACGTTTGCATGACGATTTACAGCAAAAAGCCAACACGCAGAGTTGCGCCGAAGCGCTGAACAGAGCCCGCTCAGCCGCATGAGTCTTTTCGATAAAAGTCATTGCCCGGCTGCGCGCAAAGCTCCACCAGCCAGTCGACAAACACCCTCACCCGCCGGGACAACTGGCGGTGTGGCGGGTAGAGCGCCGTCAGCGGCATCCCCGGTGTCGGCACCGTCCTGAGGACTTCACACAAACGGCCTTCGCTCAGCTGGCGGGCTACGTGGTAATACGGGGTCTGGACCAGACCATACCCCGCCTCACAAGCGGCCAGATAGCCATCGGCGCTGTTGACCGAGACTTGCTTGGGTAGATTAATAGCCTGAACCTGATCATTGACCATGAACTCCAGCCCATAACGCTTGCCGTTGCTGCTGGAGAAGTACTCCACCATCTGATGGCCTTCAAGGTCAGCCAGACACTGAGGCGTTCCGAATCGCTTCAAGTAGTCGGGGCTGGCACACGTGACCTGGTCCAGCATGGCCAACGGCCGCGCCACCAGTGAATCGTCCAGTGAGTCGCCGCCCCGCAGCACGCAATCGACGCCTTCGCGTATCAGGTCGACTGGCCGGTCATTCAAGCCGATTTCCAGCTCGATCAAGGGATACCGGGCAGTAAAGTGCGGTAATGCCGGGATCACCATCAAGCGTCCCACGCCCGCCGGCATGTCCACGCGCAACAGCCCCTTGGGGTTGTTGCGTGCAGCGCTGAACACCGCTTCGGTTTCCTCCAGGTCCGCCAGCAACCGTACGCAACGAGGGTAATAGGCCGCACCGTCGAGCGTCAGGCTGATCTGCCGCGTCGTGCGTTGCAGCAACTGCACACCGAGATGCGCCTCCAGCTGCTTGATCAGGATGGTCACTGAGGCCCGGGGCAATTGCAGGCTATCCGCCGCCTTGGCAAAGCCGCCCAGTTCGACGATTCGAGTGAATACGCGCATGGCGTTAAAACGGTCCATTGCTTTTGCTTACCGGCTGATTATTTAGAAATTACGAACAGTGATAGCAGTTTTAGCCGGTTTATCTAGTTTCTGTCGAGGTCAACAATGGACTCCACATTCACAAGGAGCTGATTTCATGCAAACACGTCAACTGGGCAAAAACGGTCCACAAGTGAGCGCGATAGGTCTGGGCTGCATGGGCATGAGCGATTTCTACACGACTGGCGTGGACATCCGCGAAGCCACGGCCACTCTGCACCGCGCGCTGGAGTTGGGGATCAACCTGCTCGACACCGCCGACATGTACGGCCCGCACACCAATGAAGAACTGATCGGCAAGGCCATCGTCGGCAAACGTGACCAGGTGTTTCTGGCCAGCAAATTCGGGATCGTCCGCGACCCGGGCAATCCGGTTGCGCGGGGCGTCAACGGCCGACCGGATTACATTCACGCCTCTATCGACGGCACCCTCAGGCGCCTCGGTGTCGAGACCCTGGATTTGTACTACCAGCACCGCATCGATCCGCAGGTGGCCATCGAGGAAACCGTCGGCGCCATGGCCGACCTGGTGAAAGCCGGCAAGGTTCGGTACCTGGGTTTGAGCGAGGCCTCGGTCGCAACGCTTGAGCGGGCACACAAGGTTCATCCGATCAGTGCGCTGCAGAGCGAGTATTCGTTATGGAGCCGTGACCAGGAGGGAAACGGTTGTCTGGCTGCGTGTCAGCGCCTGGGGGTTACCTTCGTCCCCTACAGCCCTTTGGGTCGTGGCTTTCTCACCGGAGCGCTGAAAAGTCCTGATGATTTCGCGGCAGACGACTACCGGCGCTTCAGCCCGCGTTTTCAAGGCGAGAATTTCGCCAAAAATCTGTTGCTGGTGCAGCAAGTGCAGGACCTGGCCGCAGAAAAAGGCGTGACCGCCGGCCAACTGGCGCTCGCATGGGTACTGGCTCAGGGCGATTACGTGATCCCGATTCCGGGAACCAAACAGCGTAAATACCTGGAAGAAAATGTGGCCGCGCTGGATGTGAAGCTCAGCGGCGAAGACTTGCAAGCGCTGGAAGCGATATTCCCGACCAATGCCACGGCCGGTTTACGTTACCCGGAAGAAGTCATGGAGTTACTTGACCGGTAACCGACACCTGGCCCATTCGACAAGTTGAGTGGGCCAGGACAATCGGGCGTCACGCCTTGGAACTGACGCCTTTGTCGGTCGGCACCGTCGTGCCGTTACCCTTGCCGTAAGTTTGTAAATTCTGCAGCACGTAGATCGCCGTTTTGTATTCCGGGATCAGGCCCACGGCGTACTTGTCACCCCTGATACTGTTGTTCTGAATGGTGTCCAGTTGGGTGGCGAAATACTCCAGTGCGTTGAATTTCGCATCCGGGTCTTTCTGTATCCCAAAGCGGTCAAACTTGTCACCGGCATTCATTAGCGTCATCGACGTAATATCGGAAATCAGGCCTTTGCCTCTCAAGAAGGCACTGAGATTGCCCAGCTGTTTGGGGGTGACGTTTTCCGGGTCGAAGCCTTTGATGTTTCTGTGCAGTTTCTGCTCATCCATTTTCGCGGTGTTCAGCAAGGTTGGATTGGTACCGACCAATGCCAGCATCTGCTTGACCCTGGCGTTATGCGTCACAGGCTTGCCGCCCGCCGTGTCCTTGACCAGCAACCCTGCCTTGGCCGTCCAGGCCCCGGTATAGCCGATAGTCATGTCCGAACTTCCGACTGCGCTACCTGGTGCAGACGTCCGTGTGAGGCGACCATAAAAAGCTCCTTGTTTAATCTGGTTTAGAGCGGGCGAGTATCAGCCTGGCCACTAGCCACACCTACAATTATTTCCGACTTTTTACAATTCTCATACATTTACGATATAATCAGGCAAGTGCCCTTTTTCATTGATCCAGGCATTAACTTGGAAAGTGAAATAGCAACTAACCAAGTAGTACGTACGCTTTGGTTAGTTAGTTTGTATCCATCACTATACCGCGCACCGCCCGTCACCCCGCACCGTTCCTGCACGATGGTACCTAAAGCTCGGCTTTCGCGAGCCGATAGCCCTTGGAAGCGTCGACTTCATACCGACGACCACAACAAGAACGCTGCACTAAGGACCGGTCCCATGCCCGCATTCCGTACCATTCAGGCTCGTTACACGCTGTTTCTGGTCCTGTTCATCCTGCTGTTGTCCGTGCTGACAGTGGTCGGCATCAGCCAATTGGTCGCACCGAAGCTACGTCACACCGAAGAACAAGTGGCCCTCAACCGAATTGCCGAAGTCGCCGAGCAAATCCAGGGCGAACTGAACAAGGTTCAGGCGCAACAGCGAAGCATCACCCAGACCATTCCCCTGCTCGACAGCGCCGCCATCGACACCGTCCTGCCGGGCCTGGTCGACCAGTACGGCGAGCTGAAAGTGTTCGGCGGCGGGATCTGGCCGCTGCCCGGTCAGCGCGAAGCCGGGCGCAACAAGTTCAGCACGTTCTGGCACCGGGATGCCTCGGGAAAACTGGCCGTTAACACCTTTTGGAACAGCGATGCCGCGCCCAACTACTACGACCAGACCTGGTACAAAGGCGGCATGCAAACCCCGCGCGGCCAATGCGCGTGGGCGGCAGCCTATAAAGATGACGCCAGCGCCGAGCCACGCACCAACTGCGCCATGGCCATCCAGAAGAATGGCGCGGCCTACGGCGTGTCGACCATCGACGTGACCCTGGGTTTTTTCAATGACCTGGTGGCACGCAAGGAGAAAGACCTCGGCGCCGAAATGCTGATCGTCGAAGCCGACGGCAAGATCATCAGCAACAGTTCGCGCATCAGCGGGCCGATCGTACTGAAGAACATCAGTGAGCTGGCCGGCAACTCGCCGTTCGCTACCCAGGTGAAGGCCGGCTTGCAAAACCGTGACCAGTCGCAGCGGGGCGAGTTCGACAACAACGGCGAAGCCAGCACCTTCTTCATGCGCCCGATCGAAGGGACACCCTGGTTCCTCGCCACCGCCCTGCCGACCAAGCTGATCACCGCCCAGCGCGACGACGTGCTCAGCACCCTGAGCCTGCTGCAAATCCCGATGGTGATCCTGCTGGTGTTGCTACAGATCTATGCGATTCGCCAACTGGTCCAGCGTATGAAAGCCCTGAAGGCCAACATCGACGCACTGTCAGCCGGTGACGCCGACTTGACCAAACGCATCACCATTCGCGCCGAAGACGAACTGGGCGCCATCGGCCACTCGGTCAACGCCTTCATCACCTACTTGCAGAACATGATCGGCGAAGTCACCCTGGCCACCGGCGCCATGGCCTCCAGCCTGGATAACCTGCAACGCACCTCCGCCCACACCAGCCAGATACTGGTGCGTCACGCCTCGGAAACCGATCAGACCGTCACCGCCATCACCGAGATGAGTTCGACCGCCGAAAGCGTTGCGCAAAACGCCGCCGAAACCGCTGCCTTCACCCAGCGCGCCAACGAAAACGCCGACCGTTCGCGGGTCGTGGTGGGCGAAGCGTCCAGCAGCGTGATTGCGCTGATCGACGAAGTGGCCAGCGCAACCCATAAAGTCGAAAGCATGCAACAGGACGCTCAACGCATCACCGAGATTCTCGGGGTCATCGGCGCCATTGCCGGGCAAACCAACCTGTTGGCCCTCAACGCTGCCATCGAAGCCGCCCGCGCCGGCGAGCAGGGCCGCGGTTTTGCCGTAGTCGCCGATGAAGTCCGCGCCCTCGCCGCCCGCACTCAGGCCAGTACGTCGCAAATCAATGAAATGCTCACCCGCCTGACGCAGGGTGTGAGTTCGTCGGTAACCGCCATGGAAAACACCCAGACCCGCTGCCAGTCGGCCGCTGATGCCACGGCACGGGTCAACACCGGTCTGGATGAAATGGCCGGCAACGTCAGCCACATCAACAGCCTTAGCACCCAGATCGCCACGGCCGCCGAGCAGCAAAGCGCGGTGACTGAAGAGATCAACCGCAGCATGGTGCAAATCCGTCACATGGTCGACGAACTGGTGAAAAGCGGCCAGGCCAGCGAGCTCAATACCCAACAACTGCTGGAAGCCAACAGTCGCGTGAGCGCGATCATGGGGCGGTTCAGAGTTCGTTAATTCTGCCCTACCCTGAGTGCCGTCCCCGGCACTCAGCGGCCAACCTGACAATCTTGTAATGTGCGCCTCATCTGGCTGACAGATGAGGCCTACGATGATCGAGCTGGCCAGTTTTGTATTACTTCGAAACACTCCTTGAATGCCTGGCCAAAAAAAATGGTCAGAATGCATTTTTTTGGCCGCAATTCGAAACGAGATTCCCCATGCGAACCCACCTGCGTCTGGTCGCCCTGAGCGCCCTGTTCATTTCCTCCCTGGCCCAGGCCGCCGACCTGATCCCGATCGAGGTTCACCGCGATGCCAATTGCGGGTGCTGCAAAAAATGGATCAGCCATCTGGAAGCCAACGGCTTCAAAGTCGAGGATCACGTCGAGGCCAATATGAGCGAATTCAAGCAACAGCACGGCGTGCCTCCGCGTCTGGCGTCGTGCCATACCGGTTTGATCAACGGCAAATTCGTTGAAGGTCATGTCCCTGCCGATCAGGTGCTGGCCTTGAGAAAGCGCGACGATCTGTTGGGCGTGGCCGCACCCGGTATGCCCATGGGGTCGCCGGGCATGGAAGTGGACGGCACGAGCGATGCGTATCAAGTGATCGGCCTGAAAAAGGACGGCTCTGACGTGGTAGTGGCGGACTACCCCGCCCATTGATGTTCGGTGCGTACATCGGGCTGTTCTTCGCCGCATTCGGTGCGGCAACCTTGCTGCCCTTGCAGTCCGAAGCGGTGTTGGTGGGGCTGTTGCTCAGCGGCAAGTATTGGCTCTGGTCGCTGCTAGCCGTGGCGACATTGGGCAATGTTCTGGGGTCGCTGGTGAACTGGTGGCTGGGGCGCGGTATCGAGCGGTTTCGTGATCGGCGCTGGTTTCCGGTCAGCCCGCGCCATTTGGAAAAAGCCCGAGTCCATTATCAGCGCTACGGTCATTGGTCGTTGCTGCTGAGCTGGGTGCCTGTGATCGGTGATCCGCTGACCTTGGTGGCCGGCGTGATGCGCGAGCCGCTGGGGCGATTCCTGCTGATCGTGACCCTTGCCAAAGGCACCCGTTATGGTGTGTTGGCCATGGCCACATTGGGCTGGATGGGTTGAACGATCATCCACGGCGATTGCCTGTGTTTAATGTCGCCCTAATCATGCCGATCCAGCATCGGCCGATTTCCAATGGAGTTCACCCATGTCCCTCACCCGCTCCCGCTGGCTGCCCGGCCTGCTGCTGACCGCTGCATTGCCTGTCATTGCTCACGCCGAAGGCCCGGAATACGGGCCGGAGCTGCAAGGCTTCGAGTACCCCTACACGGTCAAGCATTTTGCCTTTGAGTCCCAGGGCAAATCCCTGCAAATGGGTTACATGGATGTCGCAGCCCACGGCAAGGCCAATGGACGCAGCGTGGTGCTGATGCACGGCAAGAACTTCTGCGGTGCCACCTGGGACACTTCGATCAAGGCCCTGAGCGAGGCCGGTTACCGGGTCATCGCCCCGGATCAGATCGGTTTCTGCACCTCCAGTAAACCGGACAACTATCAGTACAGTTTCCAGCAACTGGCAACCAACACCCAGCAACTGCTCAAGGCCCTGGGCATTCAGAAGGCCAGTGTTCTCGGGCATTCCACCGGCGGCATGCTCGCCACTCGTTATGCCTTGCAATATCCCGATCAGGTCGAGCAACTGGCGCTGGTCAATCCCATCGGACTGGAAGACTGGAAAGCCCTCGGCGTGCCCTATCGCACCGTTGATCAATGGTATGAGCGCGAGTTGAAGGTCACCGCACAAGGCATCCATGACTATCAACGCAGTACCTATTACGACGGCCGCTGGAAACCCGAGTTTGACCGCTGGGTGGACATGTATGCGGGCCTGAGCAAAGGCCCGGGTAAAACCCAGGTAGCGTGGAATTCGGCGCTGATCTACGACATGATCTTCACCCAACCGGTGTACTACGAGTTCAAGGACCTGAAGATGCCGACCCTGCTGCTGATCGGTACGTCCGACACCACGGCCATCGGCAGCGACATCGCACCGCCCGAGGTCAAGGCGAAACTCGGTCACTACAACGTCCTCGGCAAACAGGTGGCGAAACTGATTCCCCGGTCGACGCTGGTCGAATTCCCCGGCATGGGCCACGCGCCGCAAATGGAAGAACCGGCGCAATTCCACCAGGCCCTGCTCGCCTGGCTGAACAAAACCAACCCCGTTCATTGATGAGGTAAGGCTGATGGCAGTGCAGATTGCGGTGATTGATGACTGGCAGGACGTGGCCCGTGACGTGGTGGACTGGTCGGTGCTGGACGACATCGGCCAAGTGAATTTCATCCATGACTACCCTGCCGACAACGAAATCCTGGCGGCACGGTTGGGCGAGTTCGAGGTGATCTGCGTGATGCGCGAGCGCACCCGGTTCGATGAGGACCTGCTGCGACGCTTACCGAAACTCAAGCTGCTGGTCACCGGCAGCATGCGTAACGCCGCCCTGGACCTGAAAGCGGCCGCCGCGCTGGGCATTCAGGTCTGTGGCACCGACAGTTACAAGCACGCCGCGCCGGAACTGACCTGGGCGCTGATCATGGCGACGACCCGCAACCTGGTGGTCGAAGCCAACGCCCTGCGCGCCGGTTTATGGCAGCAAAGCCTGGGTGGCGACCTGCACGGCAAGACCCTGGCGATCCTGGGTCTGGGCAGCATCGGCACTCGCGTTGCCCAGTTCGGTCAGGTGTTCGGCATGCGGGTGATTGCCTGGAGCGAGAACCTGACCGCCGAACGTGCAGCCGAGGTCGGCGTGTCCTACGTCAGCAAACAGGAACTGTTCGAACAGGCCGATGTGCTGTCGGTCCATCTGGTACTCAGCGATCGTAGCCGAGGCTTGGTGGACGCCCAGGCGCTGGACTGGATGAAGCCCTCGGCGCTGCTGGTCAACACGGCGCGTGGGCCGATCGTCGATGAAGCGGCGTTGATCAAGGCGTTGCAGAAACGGCGACTGGCAGGCGCTGCGCTGGACGTCTTCGAGCAGGAACCCTTGCCGCCTCATCATCCGTTCAGAACCCTGGACAATGTGCTGGCCACGCCCCACGTCGGGTATGTCAGCCAACAGAACTATCACCAGTTCTTTTCGCAGATGATTGAGGACATTCAGGCCTGGTCTGCGGGAGAACCGATCCGTCTACTGAGCTAATACCGAGTCATCGTTCTTCGCGAGCAAGCCCGCTCCCACATTTGATCTGTGTCGTCCACAAAATCAATGTGGGAGCGAGCTTGCTCGCGAATGGCCTCACCACCGATCTAACTGCCCTTCTCTGCCACAAACGCCGCCGTCTCATAGGGCACAGCGACTACGTCTCTGCCACGCAGATCAGGCTCCGCCGCAATCAGAGCCCTGATCTGCTCATCCACCTTCGCCCGCTCCACCGCCGGTAATGCTGCAACAAAACTGGTGGAGCGCACGCGGTTGAAAATCACATCTTCCGGCGAACCTGTATGCCCATGGCTGAAACGCTGTTCTGCCAGCGGTCCGAACGCCGCATGCGGAAACGCCTGCCGCCAGGCCCCGGTGTAATAGCGCGGCGTATCGCCCTCCAGCGCATTGACGATCGCATCCAGTTTCGGCACCCAGCTCACCCGGGTATCCCGCAGGTTCCACACCAGCCCCAGCTTGCCGCCGGGTTTGAGTACACGGGCAATTTCGGTCAGTGCTTCAGTACTGGCAAACCAGTGAAAGGCCTGGGCGCAGATCACCACGTCCACCGAAGCATCGGGCAGCGGCAGGTCCATGGCGGTGCCGCTGACGGCCAGCACTTCGGGGAAGGCTTCGGACAATTTCTCGAGCATCTGCGCCACCGGCTCCACCGCAATCACTTGCGCACCCGTCGCCACCAGCCGACCGGTGAACTTGCCAGTGCCGGCGCCCAGATCAACCACGGCTTTGTCCGCGTTCAAACCAAGGGTGCCCGTCAGCCAATCGGCCACTTGCGGCGGATAGTCCGGACGACCGCGAACGTAGGTATCAGCGCCGGCTTTATAGCCGGCGGCCGCCGAGTGATGGACCTGATCTTTCATGGCAGTGCTCCAGATCTACAACGAATGCTATCGAGCATAGCGCCTCGATTTGAGCTTTCCTTGCACAGACCGCCAGAAAAAAATGAATAATTGTTCACCCTGTGGTGTTCACCTTTCATCCCCCATGAGAGTTCACCATTTCAGCCTGCGTGATAATACTTTGCGCCGCACATTGCCGGGACGTGGTACGAACTGAAACGAATAAACCTGTGGAGCATCGCCCATGAACACCCGTTTCGCTGTGTTAACCGCCCCGTTGCTGCTGGCGGTCGCCTTGTCCAGTTCGCTTGCATTCGCCAATGGTGGTGGCGATGACGCCCCCGCAAGACCTAGTTGCCCCAAAGGGCAGGTCTTCGACTCCCGGTCGCAAAAATGCCTCAAGCAAACCAGCAGTCTGGTACCGGACGCCGACCGCGCCGATTACGCTTATCGCCTGGCCAAGGACGGTCGCTACGAAGAAGCCTTGGCCCTGCTCGACACCCTCAAAGAGCCAAACACCGCCAAGGCCTTGAACTATCGCGGCTACGCTACACGTAAACTGGGGCGCACCGACGAAGGCATCGGTTATTACCTGCAATCGGTCCAACTTGACCCGCACTACGCACAAGTTCGCGAATACCTTGGCGAAGCGTATGTGATCAAAGGTCGGCTGGACCTCGCTCAGGAACAGTTGCAGCAGATCAAAACCATCTGCGGCAGCACCACCTGCGAGGAATACCAGGACCTGGCCGAAGCCATCAACGATTCATCGAAAACCTGACACACCGAGCAGACGGAGGTCGCCATCGCCAGCGATCAGGCAATACGGACAGAACTGGGGCAGCACCTGGCGCGTTTATGGCGCTACGGCTTGCTGTTGTCCCGGCAACGGCATGTCGCCGAAGACCTGGTGCAGGCCACCTGCGTGCGGGCGCTCGAGCGTGCCGGGCAGTTTGTCCCGGGCAGCCGCATGGACCGCTGGCTGCTGAGCATTCTGCATTCGATCTGGCTCAACGAAGTCCGCGCACGAAGAGTGCGTCATGGACAGGGGCTGGTGGATGCCGACAACGCCTTGTCGTTCGATGGTGAATACGCGGCGCAAACCCATGTCCTCGCGGCTCAGGTGATCAGGCGTGTGGATGCCCTGCCCGAAGCCCAGCGCGAAACGGTGTTTCTCGCCTACGTCGAGGGTTTGTCCTACCGCGAAGTGGCCGAGGTCCTGGACGTGCCCATCGGCACGGTCATGAGTCGCCTGGCCGCCGCACGCGCGAAACTGGCCGAGTATCCGCCATTGCACACTGTGCCGAACCCTTCCACTGGAGAACGTCGATGAACGACAGCGCACGACCGACGATACCTTCGGATGAGCAACTGGTGGCCTACCTCGACAACCAGCTCGACAGCGAACAGCGCACCCGCATCGACGCGGCCATCCTTGATGACCCAACGCTCAACCTGCGCCTGCAATGGCTGGCCCGCAGCAGCCTGCCGTTCAAGGAGGCCTACGACGAGTTGGGTCGACAGGCGCCCGTGGATCGCTTGCAATCGATGCTCGACACCTTGCCTTCACCTGAACGCCCGGCCATGAATCGGCGCTGGTTTCTCGCAGCGGCCGCCGGATTGGTGGTGAGCGGTGTGGTAGCGGATCGGCTGTTCCTCGGTTGGCAGTTGAGTCAGCAAAAGGAAAACTGGCGCGGGCTGGTGGCCGAGTACATGTCGCTTTACGTGCCGCAAACCCTGGACCACTTGCCCACTGACGAAGCCGCTCAGCAGGCGCAACTGCGGACCATCGATGCGCGTCTTGGCCTGAATCTTGTGCCGGCGAAACTGACCCTGCCACGGTCCGAGTTCAAGCGCGCGCAAATCCTCGAGTACGACGGCGTCGCCATTGCCCAGATTACCTACCTGGACCCGGCCCACGGCCCCATGGCGCTGTGCGTCACCCGCTCCAACAGCGGCAGCCGGCATTTCGCCCAGGAGCGCCGGCATGGGATGAACATTGTCTATTGGGCTGACATGCAACATGCCTGGATGTTGATCGGGCATAACCCGGTGGCGGATCTGGAGGACATGGCGAAATTGTTGAGAGGCCGGCTTAGTGCGTGATCTCATTTGTCACTATGCTGGGTGTCCCAATTCCAAGGAGGAACCTACCCATGCCGATTTCTTCACGCACTGCTTTGCTGGTCATCGACGTACAGAACGACTTCATCCCCGGCGGCCATCTACCGGTGCCGGAGGGCGACCGGATCGTCCCTCTGATCAACCGCCTCGGCGCCCGGTTCACTCAAGTCATCATCGCCCAGGACTGGCACCCGGCCGGACATGCGTCCTTCGCCTCCAGCCACCCGGGCCGCGCGCCTTATGACGTCATTCAACTGCCTTATGGCGAACAGACGCTCTGGCCGGACCATTGCGTGCGAGCCACGCCCGGTGCCGAGTTGCACAAGGATCTGGACCTGCCCCACGCCCAATTGATCATCCGCAAGGGCTGCAACCCGGACATCGACAGTTACTCGGCGTTTCTGGAGGCGGACCGAACGACCACCACAGGCTTGGCCGGGTACTTGAAGGAACGCGGTATCGACACGGTTTATCTGGTTGGGCTGGCACTCGATTTCTGCGTGATGTTTTCCGCACTGGATGCGCGGGCGGCAGGGTTTAACGCGTTTGTGGTGTTGGATGCGTGTCGGGCGATTGATCTGGACGGCTCACTGGCCGCGGCGATCGAGCGGATGCAGGTGGCTGGGGTTGGGTTGATTGAATCCACCGAAGTGCCAGGTTAACCCCCTGTAGCAGCTGTCGAGCAGCGCGAGGCTGCGTTCGGCTGCGAAGCAGTCGTAAAGTCAGGCACCCCGTTCTTCCAGGAAAACCGCATCCGTCGGGTTGGCGAGGACTTCGGTCGAGCGCGACCCCGGCTCGAACGCAGCCTCGCAGGCTCGGCAGCTGCTACACAGAGTGCGTCAGGCTGAGGTGGGCAGCCACAAACGGAACCGTGCGCCGCCCAATGGCGACGGTTCCACAGTCAGTGTGCCGCCCTGGGCTTCCAGCGCCCGCCGACTGATGGCCAACCCCAGACCGAAGCCTCCCGTGGCCCGATCCCGACTGCGATCCAGCCGATAGAACGGTTCGAAAATCCGCTCACGCTCCTCATCCGGAATACCGATCCCGTCATCGTCCACCCAGATTTCAGCCCCCTTGGCACACACCCGCACACCAATCTGAATGCGTTTTTCGCAGTAGCGCATCGCATTGCGTAGCAGGTTCTGAATAGCACGGGCAGTCAGCCTTGGGTCGAGGGCGAAGCGTTCAAGTTGTCCGTGCAAGAGCACATCGATAACGATGTCCGGGGACTCCAGTTCTTCGTCGACGCTGCCAAGGATGCTGTCGATAAATTCATCCAGCGACACTTCGACCTGCTCCGGCAACCGCGCCGGGTTTTGCAGGCGGCTGTAGGACAGCAGTTCCAGCACCAACTCATCGAGTTCGCGAATGTGCGCGACCAGACCTTGCAGACGCTCGCGGCTGGCGGCAGGCAAATCGTCGGATAACGCCAGCGCCAGGCCGAAATCCAGTCGTGTCAGGGGCGTGCGCAATTCGTGAGAGACGGCATTGAGCAGGTCGCGCTGCTGGTTGAGCAGGTTCTCGATATCGCCAGCCATGGTGTCGAAGACATTGGCCAGGCTGCCGATGTTGGAGCTTGGGGAAATCTGCGTGCGCTCGCCGAGGTGACCCTTACCGAAACGTTCAGCCGTACCTTTGAGGCGTTCCAGGTCGCGCCAGTGCGGGCGCAACCACAGCAACAGGCAGGCGAGCATGGTCGCGCCGATCAGCACGTTGATGCTCCAGTACAACAGGCTGACGTCCATCGGGTCCGGCGGCACGACCATCTCCACCACCGTCCGCTCGCTCAGCGGCGACACCGCCAGGGTGCGCCAGCCCCAGTCGCCAATGCGCACGACGTTCTCGCCACGCTGCAAACGCTTGCGCTCATCAGGGGTGAAATCGGCATCGTCGTTACCGGTCAGGACGATGTGCAGCGGCTGGAATTCCTTGTCCATCTCTGCGGCCAAGGCCGGCCACTGTTCCGGGGGCACGGCGTGAAACTGTTTGACGATGAGGGTTTGCAGCCCGCGCGAATAATCGAGGTTGTAGGTGACAAAGCGCTCCTGGAAGACCTTGATCACCACGTCAGGCACCAGATAGATCGCCGCGCTGTACGAAACGATGGTCACCAGGTACAGGCGAAACAGGATTCTGAACATCGACTCAGCATTCCCACTCGGAACGGCTGAACAGGTAACCCTTGCCCCACACGGTCTTGATCTTGCGCGCCTCGCCGGCGTGGTCGTCGAACTTGCGCCGCAGCTTGGAAATCGCCACGTCCACCGAGCGGTCGGTGCCATTGAACTCAATGCCGCGCAGGCGTTGCAGAATCTGGTCGCGGCTGAGCACTTCGCCGGCATGCCGGGCGAGCACCACCAGCAGGTTGTATTCGCCGCTGGACAGTTCGACCAACTGCTCGCGCCAGGTCACGGTGCGCTCGGACAGGTCGATGCACAGATTGCCCATCAGAATGCGGTCGTTGGCCGTCTGCGGTTCGGTGAGGCTGCTGCGCCGCAGCAACGTCCGCACTCGGGCCAGCAACACCCGCGGTTCGCAGGGTTTGGTGACGTAGTCGTCGGCGCCCATTTCCAGGCCCAGCACCTGATCGTGACTGTCGTCGCGGGCGGTGAGCATCAGGATCGGCAACGTGGCCGAATCGGCGCGCAGCAAGCGGCAGACTTGCAGGCCATCGAGCCCCGGCAGCATCAGGTCGAGGATCACCAGGTCCGGCGGATTGACCCGCGCACGTTCGCGCACATGGTCACCACGGCTGATCACGCTGACGCTATAGCCGTTGCGTTCCAGGTAACTGGCAATCAATTCGGAGAGCGCGGTGTCGTCTTCGACCAGGAGGATGTTGGGCATGGGTGTTTCCAGAAGGTGCTGTAGCGCCTGATACACCGCTATCGCGAGCAAGCTCGCTCCCACAGGGGAATGCATTTCAAAATGTGGGAGCGAGCTTGCTCGCGAAGGCGGCCTGACAGTCGCAAAAGGAATCAAGCTGCCAAGGATATACGCCCTCGCCCGTGCCTGAGTAAAACCCTTACACAATTTCACACAGCGCCTACAAAGCTTCACCGCTACCGTCGTCGCCTCCCCGTAGGATGCTGGGGGGTCATTATTGGGGTATTACATGTCAAAGAATCTGCTTGCCAGGCTCAGCCTGATTGCACTGGCGGTGACGCTGAGCGCTTGTGACAAGGCCTCGACGGCCGAAGAACAGGCGCCTCTGGCCACGGTTCGCATCGAGACCATCCAAGCCAGCCCCCTGTCGATAACCAGCGAATTGAGCGGGCGGATTGCCGCGCCACGCATTGCCGAAGTCCGCGCCCGGGTTGCCGGGGTGGTGTTGCAACGGGCGTTCCGTGAAGGCAGCGATGTGAAAAAAGGCGAAGTGTTGTTCCGTATCGACCCGGCGCCGTTCAAGGCTGACCTGGACAGTGCCGAAGCGGCGCTGCGCAAGGCTGAAGCCAATGCGTTCCAGGCGCGCCTGCAAGAGCAGCGTTACGCGCAGTTGATCGAAGGCAATGCCATCAGCGGCCAGGATTATGACAACGCCCGGGCCAGTGCCCGGCAAACCGCTGCCGACGTCGCCGCGAACAAAGCCGCCGTGGAGCGGGCGAAACTCAACCTGGGTTACGCCACGGTCACGGCGCCGATCTCCGGGCGCATCGGCCGCGCGTTGGTGACCGAAGGCGCACTGGTCGGGCAGAACGAAATCACACCGCTGGCATTGATTCAGCAACTGAACCCGATTCATGCCGACCTCACCCAATCGACCCGCGAACTCAACGACCTGCGCCGGGCGTTCCGTTCCGGCCAGTTGCAGCAGGTCGGTCAGGACCAGGCCAAAGCCACGCTGATCCAGGACGACGGCAGTCTCTATCCGTTGCCCGGCAAGTTGCTGTTCGCCGACATCACCGTCGACCCCGGCACCGGTCAGATCATTCTGCGCAGCGAATTTCCCAACCCGGACCTCGACTTGCTGCCGGGCAGCTTCGTTCGCGTGCGTCTGGAGCAAGCGGTCAATCAACAAGGCATCAGCGTGCCGCAACGGGCCATTCAGCGTGACAGTGCCGGCATCGCCCAAGTGCTGTTGCTCGACGCCGAACAGCGGGTCGGCCAGCAACCGGTCGAACTGGGCGCCGTGCAGAACGATCGCTGGATCGTCACCGCCGGGCTCAAGCCCGGTGATCGCATCGTCACCGAAGGCCTGCAACACGCCCGTCCCGGTGAAAAAGTGCAGATCGACGACACCCCTCTTCCACTTGCCCAGGCTTCTGGTCAGTAAGCAGGACGCTTCTTTATGCCGCAGTTCTTTATCGATCGCCCGGTGTTCGCCTGGGTGGTTGCCCTGTTCATCCTGTTGGCCGGCGCCTTGGCCATTCCACAGTTGCCGGTGGCGCAATACCCCAACGTAGCGCCGCCGAAAGTCGAAATCTACGCCGTGTACCCCGGTGCTTCGGCGCAAACCGTGGACGAAAGCGTGGTCAGCCTGATCGAGGAAGAACTCAACGGCGCGGACCATCTGCTGTATTTCGAATCCCAGAGCAGCCTCGGCAGTGCCACCATCACCGCGACGTTCCAGCCGGGCACTGACCCGGAAATGGCTCAGGTCGATGTGCAAAACCGCCTGAAAGTGGTCGAGTCACGTCTGCCTCAAGCGGTGACGCAGCAGGGTTTGCAGGTGGAGAAAGTCTCCGCCGGCTTCCTGCTGCTGATCACCCTCACCTCCAGCGACGGCAAGCTCGACGACGTGGCGCTCAGCGATTATCTGGCGCGCAACGTGATGAACGAGATCAAGCGTCTGGACGGCGTCGGCAAGGCGCAGTTGTACGGTGCCGAACGGGCGATGCGAATCTGGATCGACCCGCAAAAGCTGATCGGTTTCAACCTGACCCCGGCTGACGTCAACGCCGCCATCGTCGCGCAGAACGCGCAAGTGTCGGCCGGCAGCATCGGCGATTTGCCGACCCGCACCACCCAGGAAATCACCGCGACTATTCTGGTCAAAGGCCAGTTGTCGACGCCGGAAGAATTCGCCGACATTGTCCTGAAAGCCAATCCTGACGGCTCAACTGTGCGCATCAAAGACGTGGCGCGCGTCGAGATCGGCAGTCAGGAATATCAGTTCTCCACCCGCCTCAACGGCAAACCGTCGACTGCCGTCAGCGTGCAGTTGGCACCGGGCGCCAATGCCTTGAGCACTGCCACGTTGGTGCGGGCGAAGATGGACGAACTGGCGCGCTACTTCCCGGCTGGCGTGGAATACAAGATCCCGTATGACACCTCGCCCTTCGTCAAAGTCTCGATCACCAAGGTGGTTTACACCCTCGGCGAGGCGATGTTGCTGGTGTTTGCGGTGATGTTCCTGTTCCTGCAAAACATCCGCTACACGCTGATTCCGACCCTGGTGGTGCCGGTGGCGCTGATGGGCACCTTTGCGACCATGTTGGCCCTCGGCTTCTCGATCAACGTGCTGACCATGTTCGGCATGGTACTGGCGATCGGCATCCTGGTGGATGACGCGATTGTGGTGGTGGAAAACGTCGAGCGGATCATGGCCACCGAGGGCCTGTCACCCAAAGAGGCAACGCGCAAGGCGATGAAGCAGATCACCGGCGCAATCATCGGCATCACGCTGGTGCTGGTGGCGGTGTTCATTCCGATGGCGTTCATGCAGGGTTCGGTCGGGGTGATTTACCGGCAATTCTCCTTGTCGATGGCCACCTCGATTCTGTTCTCGGCGTTCCTCGCCCTGACCTTGACCCCGGCACTGTGCGCAACGTTGCTCAAGCCGATTGCCAAGGGCGAACATCACGAGAAGCGCGGGTTCTTCGGCTGGTTCAACCGGCGTTTCGAGCAACTGACCGAGCGTTACCAGGGCTGGGTCGCCTATGCGTTGAAACGCTCTGGCCGTTACCTGCTGATCTACGGCGTACTGCTGATCGGATTGGGCGTGTGCTTCAGTCGACTGCCCTCCTCATTCCTGCCGGTGGAGGATCAGGGCTACACCATCACCGACATTCAGTTGCCGCCGGGTGCAAGCAAGAACCGAACAGTGCAGGTGGTCGAGCAGATCGAAGCCCACAACGCCACTGAACCCGGCGTTGGCGACAGCACGGTGATTCTCGGTTTCAGCTTCTCCGGCAGCGGTCAGAACGCGGCGTTGGCGTTTACCACGCTCAAGGATTGGTCTGAACGGGGCAGCGACGACTCAGCCAGTTCGATTGCCGATCGCGCCAACATCGCGTTGAGCCAGATCAAGGACGCCGTAGCGTTTGCGGTACTGCCGCCGCCGGTTGACGGTCTTGGCACCTCCAGCGGTTTCGAGTTCCGCCTGCAGGACCGTGGCGGTCTTGGCCATGCCACGCTGATGCAGGCGCGCAGTGAATTGCTCGCTGCCGCCGAGAAAAGTCCGATCCTGATGAACGTGCGCGAAAGCGCCCTGGCCGAAGCGCCGCAGGTGCAACTGGAAGTCGACCGCAAACAGGCCAATGCGCTGGGCGTGTCCTTTGCCGATATTGGCAATGTGCTATCCACTGCCGTCGGTTCGGCCTACATCAACGACTTCCCCAATCAGGGGCGGATGCAGCGGGTGGTGGTTCAGGCCGAAGGCGATCAGCGCAGTCAGGTCGCCGATCTGTTGAAGATCCACGTGCGCAACAGCGCCGGGAAAATGGTGCCGTTGTCGGCCTTCGTCCAGGCCAAATGGACTCAGGGCCCGGCGCAATTGACTCGCTACAACGGCTACCCGGCGATCAGCATTTCCGGCGAACCGTCGCCCGGTCACAGCACCGGTGAAGCCATGGCGGAAATCGAACGACTGGTTGCACTTGGCCCGGCGGGATTGGGGCAGGAATGGACCGGGTTGTCATTGCAGGAACGGTTATCCGGCAGTCAGGCGCCGATCCTGCTCGGGCTGTCGCTATTGATCGTGTTTCTGTGTCTGGCGGCGTTGTATGAGAGCTGGTCGATTCCGACCTCGGTGCTGCTGGTGGTGCCGCTCGGCGTGCTCGGCGCGGTATTGGCCGTGACCTTGCGCGGGATGCCCAACGACGTGTTCTTCAAGGTCGGGCTGATCACCATCATCGGGCTGTCGGCGAAGAACGCGATCCTGATCATCGAATTCGCCAAGAGCCTGTACGACGAAGGCCACGACCTGATCGACGCCACGCTGCAAGCCGCGCGCCTGCGCCTGCGGCCGATTGTGATGACGTCGATGGCGTTCATCCTCGGCGTGGTGCCGCTGGCGATTGCCACCGGGGCCAGTTCGGCAAGCCAGCAAGCGATCGGCACCGGGGTGATTGGCGGGATGATCACGGCGACGCTGGCGGTGGTGTTTGTGCCGGTGTTTTTTGTGGTGGTGATGAAGTTGGTCCGCAAGCGGAGCACGGATATCTGACCCGACACCCATCACTGTGGGAGCGAGCTTGCTCGCGATGAGGCCATAAAAGTCGATATCTATGTTGGCTGTTACGCCGTCATCGCGAGCAAGCTCGCTCCCACAGGAGGCCTCATCGCCTACAGCTTGGTGGTCACAACGAACTGCGCTGGGCTAAGGTGTTTGCAAAGCCCTGACGCATCGAGTTCACATGCCCTTCCTCGCCCGCACCCACCCTCGCCTGTCCGCCGCCTTCACTCTCGGCGTTGCGGCAGGCATTCTGACACCAGCCGACTCGATCATCAGCAAAATCCTCATCGGCTGGAACACCGGGGTCTGGAGTTACCTGATCCTGATGCTCTGGCTCACCGCGCGCGCCAAAGCGCCGGACGTGAAGCGCATTGCCGAGGTCGAAGACGAAAACGCCGGGCTGGTGCTGTTTGTTGTATGCATCGCCGCAATTGCCAGCCTGGCGACCATCACCTTCGAGCTGGCCGGCAGCAAGGACCTGGAAACGGCCCGCAAGCTGCTGCATTACGGTTTTACCGCGTTGACGGTCATCGGTTCATGGCTGCTGATCGGGGTAATTTTCAGCGTGCACTACGCCCGTCTGTTCTACACCTGGGGCGGCAAAGACCCGGCACTGCGTTTTGCTGAAGGTCTGACAACGCCCAATTACTGGGACTTCCTGTATTTCTCTTTCACCATCAGCGCGGCGGTCCAGACGTCCGATGTTGGCGTGGCAACTCGGGATTTGCGCAAGATTGTCCTGGCGCAGTCGCTGATCGGCTTTCTGTTCAACACGGCCATTCTCGGGTTCTCGATCAACATCGCGGCGGGACTGTTTGGCTGACAGTTACACCAACCGACAGGAACCGTGACTGCCGCTTGTGACACCAAAGCTCGCAAGTACCCGTATGCCGATACCAACCTCGACCTCCGGCAAGCCTTGAAATGCTTCTAAAAATACCAGCAGCTATATTACTGGCTGCTGCAATGTCAGCAATCTGGTTATAAAAAATCGAATTAATGTTCGCCAGTTGTAAATAGAACCCCACAAAACAACAACCACCAAACACAAAACCAGCATTTTGTATAGCTGCTATATCTGACAGTTTACAAAATATTGATATTGGTCTTATATGAAACATCCAGGCATTTCACATCGAAAGATGTGGCCTGGATTTCCCTGCTAAAAATATGGAGAGTGTAATCATGAGCAACACCGCCTTGAAAGCTCGCTGTGCCCCTTCAGCTCTGGATGAAGTATTTACTGCAAATCTGGAAGATAGCTCTAACTTTGTCGCCACACTGACCGAACTAAGAAGCTCGTCAACCCCAGGTCGAGGTGAAATTTGGGTCGTGATTGCGACTGATCGGAGAGACAACAATGCAAAAACTTTCACCATCACATTTTCAAAAGACATTCAAAGTAACATCGGGAAAATCACTGACGGCGATGATGAGGTCTCGCTTTTCTATAACAACTATGAAGACTTGAACAACCCAACTCTTCAAAAAGCCAGAGCAGGGACGATCCAATATACATTGAATCTCGAAAATATGACCTTCATTGGCAATTTCAATGCTGATATAGATAAATCTGATGGGACCGGACATTATTTGTGCAGAGGGCACTTCAATACAGTTCTTAGTCGTTCCAGCCCGACGCTCATTCGCTAAACCGAAAAAATAAGGGCCTCGGCATTCAACCCTGGCCCTTTTATACCTATTTACAAGCCTGGATATGCGTAACAGCCCTCTACCACTTGAATTGCACGCCCACAGTGCCTCCCATTGGCATTTCAATATTCTTACCATTCATGTATTCAATTTCTGCATGCGCTTGCCAACGTCCCGACAGATTGATTGCAATGCCCGCCCCGACCTCAGCCCTCGACCCTGAAAGATCATTGTTGAACACGTTATTATTGACCTTGACTTCGTTGTTCGTCGAAAACTCATGGGCGAATGCCCCTCGAACATAAGGCTGTAATTTAGTACCGCCATTCAGCTGCAAATCACGCCCGACTGTGACCCCGGCCTTGCCGAGCAAGGAACGTGTACGATCGCCTTCGGCCTGCAAGCCATTATCCAGTTTGTAATCCTTGCCCTGAATTACCACCGCGGACCACTGAGTGAAAGGTTCGATGAAGTAGCTTTTCTCCAACTTGATATGGCGCCCCACTTCCACAGAGCCACCGATGGCGCTGTTGTCATAGTCGCCTTTGGAACGTTTGCCGTCAGTCATCCCGACCTTTGTCCGGGTTGAAACGCAGTTCTCCCATACGACTGCGCAATGAGGTCAATTCACCGTACCAAACGGTTGGAGCGGTATTAAACAAAGCCGCCACTGCACGAGTGGAGGGGCTTATCGTGCGACTCTCAGGATCCAGGAACCAGTCATTGCCGGTTCCGCCCTGTTTCAACCCATAGGAAAACGTCCCCAGATCAACTTGACCCTCAGCATTGGCCAACGAGAATCGGGCATCCCCACCTGCGGTGTGAACAACCTGGATGGGCTGGCCGCTGGCTGGTTCGCTGCCGGTACTGGTAATCAGCAATTGATGATCACCGGTTGCGGTACCGGTGACATTTAGAGAATCACTTTGATTGGTAGTGAAGTTGACCCCCATCTCAAACAAACCGCTTCCAGACAGGTTATGGACACTCAATTGGAAAAAATCGTTATCAGCACCCAGTTTCACCGTGCCACCGTTCAGCACAAGGTCACCGACCTGGCTGTTGCCCGTCAGGTTCCACCTGGACGTGGCATCAATGCCAGCCGTGCCAACACCATTCAGGACACCGCTCAACTGCGAACCCTGCTGTAGCGAGACAGTCGCAGTGCTACCCGCATCAGCGCTCACATCTCCTATCAGCGAAGCGCGGGTAAAATTCAATGAAGTATTGCTGTTATCAGATACCAGGACACTGCCTGTCAGGGCACTGTGCTCCACGTTAAGTGCAGCATCGCTCGAGCCCCTGACGTCCAGAATCGTTCCGTTACTACCGCCCAGTGTTGACCCATTGAGAACATCAATTCGAGATACGGGCGCCGATATGCCGGCGTTGTCGACTACGATGGCTGCGCCGCTCTTGCCTTCGACACTCGATTGATCCAGTCGCAATTGACTGGCCGGTAAACCCGCAGCTTCCAATCCCAATGTCACGCCGTTTTGTGCGCCAATAATGTGTGAGCCATTTACCGCAGTCGTTGCACCACTGAGCAAAGTGAGGCCGGTACTGCCCGTCCCCGTGCCCTCTAGCGTCGACTTATCCAGGGCAAGTGTGCTGAAGGCCGTTACGCGAGCGCCTCCCGTTACACCGATGACGCTGCTGTCTGTCAGCGTGGCACTTGAGCCAGTGTTCGTGCCGACAGCATGCCCCACCTGCAAGCCCAGCCGATTGCCGCTGATTGCACTGCCGTTGATCGTGGCAGTGCTGTTGACAAGTTCCAATCCCGCACGTGCATTACCTCCAACTACAGTCGTGTTGATCAGGCTGACCGTAGACCCGCGACTGGCCGAGATCTGTTGAGTCACCGCACCACTCGCATTCAACGTCGATTCAAACGCGGTGACATTGAGCGTCTGAGCCCCGTCGACGTTCAAAGTAGCATTTTGAGAAAGAACCCATTGCTCCACGCTGGAGCCATTTGTAATCGTTTGAGTGCCGCCTACCAATGTTCCGGCGTTTACGGTCTGAGACATCAACAATGGAAAAAAACACAGCGAGGAACCACCCAGCCACATTTTCGTCATCGTTATTTGGGTGGCATCTTTTTTTGACCACATAAAAGAGTTTTCCGATTTTTTGTTCCCTGAAGAACGAAGAAATGAAATTTGAGAACGAGCGGATGCCGTCCGTAAACGTCGGCACACTACAACCATCCGCAACCCTGGTATGTAGGAATACTCTGCGAAAACAATAGGAATATGTTACCTACTGCAATAGGAAAAATACCGGGAGAGCGTACTCTCCCGGCAAACACTCAGTCAGCCTTCATTGGTTGGAGTACCCTCACAGTAATTTCCACTGTCATTCAGTAACGAAACTTCATTGAGGAAACTCAATGATTGAGTCGGCATACCAGAAATGGTGACTTCATACCAAATTTTTATATATCCATTAGCTAGACCGGAGCTGCGCGGCGGCTGAATGGGTTTTAACTTCGTCAAGTATGGCTGGATGTGTTCTACAAAAACACCACTCGTTTCGGCGCCGGTTATTGTGTAATTTTTACTGAATTCAGTACCGCTAATTTCCTTCAGGCCTTGTGCATCCTCAGTACCAACCGATTTTACTGTTACAACTGTGTTTGTCGGCATGTAAGTCGGATCAATCGTAACCTCTACTGGCAACTCAAAATTGGGGCGAGTCAGGTACCGGCATGATACGTATCCATTGAACAACTGGACTGTCGGCTGGGGCAGAGTAACCCGAACGTTATCAATGATCACCTCTGTGTCAGGCGACTTGATTACATTGCGGCCGCCCGTCTCTTCGATCGTCCAGTACGCAATTGCTGTACCAGGACCTGCTGCGTCAATCTCGGAAGGATCTATCGTAAAGGTCAAGTCGGTTACCGTACCAGCCGTTAGCAAAACACTATGTATCTCCTTTCCGTTGAACCAGAGCTTTGCAGTTTCATCGCCTATTGGCGTCCAAAATACGGGGGTGGTAATCATTGGAGTATTAATGTTCGCGTCTTCACCTCGGTCATCGGCAGTAATGTGGTTTGGCGTATTACTGGGGCCTACAACGGTAACCTTGGTCATATTGGGATTTTCCCGTCCAGGGAAAATCGGATTTTCCGGGCCTCGGTAAGTAAAATCGAGGGCTGAAAAAGTATCGGTCGAGCGAAGTAACGGTTCCAGGCCACGAGTAAATTGATAATTGGCGATAATCGAGACCTCCGCTGTAGCAGACCCCCAAAGTGCCAACAATCTACTGGTAGAGATCTGGAACTGCAGAGTCCTTGGTGTCGTCCCCAAGGTCTGACTACCCAGAGAAACCGGTAACGTTCCGTTGGCGACTGTCGGGGTAATCCGATCATTCCCCTGGCCGTTAAGGGTATACGGTACATTCACAAAAACAGGGGTCTCAAGATCCTCCAGATCAATGACATCCGGCGAAATACCCTTGGGAATTACACAAGGGATCAACGAAGGTGGCGGAAGACGCCGAACATTAAATGAGCCCGAAAGAGCGGGGTCACTTTCATTACGCACCACATCACGCAATACGTACCAGATAAAATAAAGCGAATCGATTTCCGGAAGCTTATCCCGTGGAATATTCACAGTGGGCGAGGTCAACGCTTGACTATGGACAGGTGTACCAGTCCCATAGTTAGTGTCGATATAGACATCAATCACATCGTCCGGACGATAAAACTCACAGCCTGTATTGACGGTTAGAGAAAGCTGCGTGTTATCTCTTAGCCAAACATCGTCAATCGTTCCACGCGGCGGCAAGTTTTGAAAAACAACTGCGTCCGGTTTAAACTTGGTGCCGGAGGGTTTATCCTGTTCAGGAGCAGTACGATCAATCTCCGCCGTCACCCACTGCAACGCATCCGGATTACCATCACTGCCTTTATAAAAGATAAATTGATATTGGTAAGTCGTTGAGATCTTTGTCAGATCATCATCGACAAGCGCAATTGTAGGCACTGGAATATTAAGAAGCTCCGGCCGGCCTGTTACTGCCCCAAATATACCGCCGCCGACTAATACGGGAGTTCCTGACGCTCCTTTGCGCTGGAAAAGCTCCCATTCATCATCATCGTGAGGCGCAACGATTGTTTTAGTGTCGAATCTTACAGTCATCGGCCCCGGATCCAGAATCTCTTTTGGAATCAGATCGTCGACAATCTTCCCAACAATTATCGGAGCCTCGGCCGTAATGCCTACGTTAACCGTAGACGTGCGCAACGCCAAACGAGCACGCTTGGCTATTTCCTGGGCTGTTAACTTTGTTCCTTTACTGAATTTCTCTTGAATAGTCATATTTATTCTCCGAACAAAATGTCCAAGTCAAATCAATCCCGGTACGCTAACAACTCGACGAGAACAGCACGGAAGCTCATCAATAACTTTCACCAGGAGACAGACCACCTGTATAGCAATCACAACGGCACAACAAAAACCAATGAAAGGACAATCGCTTTATATCTCATGGTGCACTACCACAGGGAATGTCCTCACCGGGTATAATTCGATCTATTTTCACAACACCATTGTAAGATTTCGCAATCGGCACACCGTTTCTAACAATCGTATATCGCGAAACGCCTGAATCGTTATCAAACATGGGTCTTACGTAGGGATCGAAAGGTATATCAAAGACAAAACCATTAACCGCATCGTTTTCACTTAATATTTTGCGCAGCTCGTATAATGGGGTCAACGCCGGTGGTGCGCCATTGAGTGTGGCAAAGCCCTGCCATTCCAACACAAACTCGTCAAATTCTTTGAAAATGAGTTCAGCCGATATCTGCAGTCTGATTTTCTCCCAAACAGGCGGGCTTTCCGGGCAAAGTGGAGTGCAGTTTATATACCCCCACAAATTTGCATCCGGAAAGCCGGGACTTTTAAGGGACGGGACGAGAGTATGATCAATCGTCAGTGTCTTTATAGGTGATGGATCTTCATTCCCATCATACCCCTCAAGTACATACTGAATAAAAGCGACCCCATCCACGCTCATTCTTTGCGGAGTCAGTGGAAACGTAAACTCCGGTTTGTCGTCTACCTGTGTGTATGTCTCCGTATATATTTCGTCTCTAACACTGTTTTGTGTCCAATAGATGTGAAGAATCGTAAAACGCCCCGGCCGATCCGGAAAACGATCCCATCGAGGAATCCTTATAGTCGTCCCATTGATTAGTTGCTCCAAGGAGATCCGGCCTGCTGGATCGGATTCGCTGACACCATCTATCCGCAAACCCGCAGCGGTGACTTGTTCATTGGATCGTGACATCGCAGATTCTCGCTCTGTGAAGTGTTCTCATTGCATATTTCTTGTTGAAGGCGTTTTCAGATATTAAGCGCGATTTCCTTAAAACTGCCTACTGACAGATCTGACAGGTATTGATACCGTCTGTCGGAAACCGCGTAAAGATCTACAGAAGACTTGCTTGACGACAGTCAGGTTTATCGTGTTTCCTGAAACCGGTTTCAGATACTCCTACAAAAATAAGGTCAGTCCTTTGAACGACTTCTCCGCCGCCCAACGCAGCCGCGTCACCATGCTCGACGTCGCCGAACACGCCGGCGTCTCCAAAGCCAGCGTCTCGCGCTTCATCGGCGATGACCGCGCCCTGCTCTCTGATGCCACTGCGTTGCGCATCGAGCAGGCAATCGCCGAACTCGGCTATCGCCCGAACCAGATGGCCCGCGGTTTGAAACGCGGGCGAACCCGCCTGATCGGCATGCTGGTGGCCGATATCCGTAATCCTTATTCGATTGCCGTGATGCACGGGGTGGAAACCGCCTGCCGTCAGCACGGCTACAGCCTGGTGGTGTGCAACACCGACCGCGATGACGAGCAGGAACGCCAGCACCTGGCCCTGCTGCGTTCCTACAACATCGAAGGCTTGATCGTGAACACCCTCGGTCATCACCGCGACGAATTATGTGAACTGCATCGGGAAATGCCGCTGGTGCTGGTGGATCGCAAGGTCGAGCAGCTGGAGAGTGATCTGGTCGGGCTGGACAATCCTGCCGCCGTTGAAATGGCCCTCACCCATTTGCAAGAGCGCGGCTATCGCGACGTGCTGTTGGTGACCGAGCCGTTTGACGGCACGAGTTCGCGGATCGAGCGGGTTAGCAGTTTCAAGGCGCAGATCGAGCAACGCCCGACTCTGCGCGGCACCCTCCTCGAAACCGGTAGTGAACTGACCGTCAAACTGAAAACCTTCCTCGAAACGCCAGGCCCCGGCCCGAAAGCGCTGTTCTGCGCCAACGGAATCGCCGCGTTGGCCAGCACCCATTCGTTGCGTGAACTGAAGTGCAATCTGTTCGAGGACGTCGGCCTGATCGCCCTCGATGATCTGGATTGGTATCCGCTGGTGGGCAGCGGGATCACCGCCCTCGCCCAGCCGACGGCCGAAATTGGTGCCAGCGCGTTCGAGTGTTTGCTCAAGCGTTTGCGCGGTGATGACGGGCCGGTGCGGACCCTGGATTTTTCGGCAAAGTTGATTGTGCGTGGGTCGACTCTTGGAGATTGTCGGTGACTGGACTGGCCCCTTCGCGAGCAAGCCCGCTCCCACAAGTGCACCGCGTTCCAAGGTGGGAGCGGGCTTGCTCGCGAAGAGGCCCTCAAGAACACCGCACCACCCAGACAGCCATTTTTTTTGAACAAAAATGAAACCGGTTTCAGAGGTATACAACAATGAATAAACCACCCGTTTCCATCAGCCTGTCGAGCTACGGCGCCGACCTTGTTCGCCAACGCGGCCAGGGATCGTTTATTGAGGTGTTGGCCGCCGCCGGCGCCACGCGCATTGAATGGCGCGAAGAACTGCTGACCGTCGAAGACCCCGCGCAACTGGCCGATGCCACACAGGCCCAAGGCCTCGAAAGCGTGTATTCCTCGCCGATGGAATTGTGGCTGGCCGGCCAGTCCAAACCCAATCCCGAACTGATCTCTGCGTTAAAGCGCGCCCAGGCATTCGGTGCCAAATGGCTGAAAGTGTCCCTGGGCTATTTCACCGACAACAGCGACCTCCAGACCTTGGCCCGCGTACTGGGAAAAAGTGCGGTGCAGTTGCTGGTGGAAAACGATCAAACCTTGCACGGTGGCAGGATCGAACCGTTCCAGCGCTTTTTCGCTAAAGTCGAGCAACACAGCCTGCCGGTCAAAATGACCTTCGACATCGGCAACTGGCATTGGCAAGACCAGTCCGCCGCCAGCGCCGCGCGGTTGCTCGGTCGCCACGTCGGCTACGTGCACTGCAAAGCCGTGACGCGCCGGGCCGACGGCAAACTGGTCGCCATACCGCCGGCCGCCAGTGACCTGCATGTGTGGGAACAACTGCTGCGGCACATGGCCCAAGGCGTCATGCGGGCGGCGGAATATCCGCTGCAAGGCGACGACCTGGTGCAGTTGACCACCGAGCACGTCGCCACCCTCGCCCGCCTCGGTCAAACCCGGTTGGAGAGCGCTCATGTCTGAGATCGATATTCTGTCGTTCGGCGAAACCATGGCGATGTTTGTCGCCGAACACAACGGTGATTTGGCCGACGTCGGCCACTTCCACAAACGCATTGCCGGGGCCGACAGCAATGTTGCCATTGGCTTGTCGCGGTTGGGTTTCAACGTGGCCTGGCTGAGCCGGGTAGGCGCTGATTCGCTGGGACGGTTCGTCATCGATACTTTGGAGAAAGAAGGCCTGGATTGCAGCAACGTCGCCATCGACACCGCGCACCCAACCGGTTTTCAACTCAAGTCGCGCACCGACGATGGCAGCGATCCGGTGGTCGAGTATTTCCGCCGAGGGTCTGCGGCGAGTCATCTGTCGCGGCAGTCGATCGCGCCTCAATTACTGAACGCCCGGCACTTGCACGCCACTGGCATTCCCCCGGCACTGTCCGAAACGGCCCGGGAAATGTCTTTCGAATTGATGACCCGCATGCGCGATGCCGGGCGCAGCGTGTCCTTCGACCCGAACCTGCGTCCGAGCCTGTGGGCCAGCGAGCAACGGATGATTACCGAGATCAACCGCCTCGCCGCCCTCGCCCATTGGGTGCTGCCGGGGCTGAGTGAAGGCCGCTTGCTGACCGGTTTTGAAGACCCGGCCGACATCGCGGCGTTTTACCTCGATCAGGGCGCTGAAGCCGTGGCGATCAAACTGGGCCCGCACGGTGCGTATTACCGCACCCATCTGGATCAGGGTTTCGTGGCGGGCGTGCCGGTGGAAACGGTGGTCGACACCGTCGGTGCCGGCGATGGATTTGCCGTCGGCATGATCAGCGCCCTGCTGGAAAACCACAGCTTTGCCGACGCTGTGAAGCGTGCCAACTGGATTGGCAGCCGCGCGGTGCAGAGCCGTGGGGATATGGAGGGGTTGCCCAATCGCCTCGAAATGTCTGCCGAGTTTGAGGCCGCCATCGTCGGATCGCCGCCCGGAGACAAGCTCGCTCCCACATTGGATCGGGTTCAAACACAAATCACCTGTGGGAGCGAGCTTGCTCGCGATGAGGCCCGCACAGTCACTGAAAATCTTTAACCCGTTACCTGCTGCGACAAAAACAACAAGCTCAGGAGCACCACTATGAAAACCGCAACACTCGCCGCCCGCCGCTGGTGGTACATCATGCCCATCGTGTTCATCACCTACAGCCTGGCGTACCTGGACCGCGCCAACTACGGGTTCGCTGCCGCCTCCGGGATGGCCGCCGACCTGATGATCACGCCGGGCCTGTCGTCGATGCTCGGCGCGCTGTTCTTCCTCGGCTACTTCTTCTTCCAGGTGCCGGGCGCGATCTACGCCCAGAAGCACAGCGTAAAGAAGCTGATTTTCGTCAGCCTGATTCTCTGGGGTGGTTTGGCCACGTTGACCGGGATCGTCTCCAACGCCTACTGGCTGGTCGTGATTCGCTTCATGCTCGGCGTGGTCGAAGCCGCGGTGATGCCGGCGATGCTGGTGTACCTGTGCCACTGGTTCACCCGTGCCGAACGCTCACGCGCCAACACCTTCCTGATCCTCGGCAACCCGGTGACCATGCTCTGGATGTCGGTGGTGTCGGGTTACCTGGTGCAGCATTTCAGCTGGCGCTGGATGTTCATCATCGAAGGTTTGCCGGCGGTGCTTTGGGCGTTTATCTGGTGGCGCCTGGCCGATGATCGCCCCGCTCAAGCCAAGTGGTTGAGCGATCAAGAGAAGCAGGATCTGCAAAGCGCTTTGGCTGCCGAACAGGTCGGTATCAAAGCGGTGAAGAACTACGCCGAAGCCTTCCGCTCGCCAAAAGTGATCATCCTGGCCTTGCAGTTTTTCTGCTGGAGTATTGGCGTTTACGGCTTCGTACTTTGGCTGCCCTCGATCCTCAAGGCCGGCGCGCAGATGGACATGATCGAGGCCGGCTGGCTCTCCTCGCTGCCGTATCTGGCGGCGGTGATCGGCATGCTGCTGGTGTCCTGGGGCTCGGACAAATTGCAGAAGCGCAAACGCTTTGTCTGGCCGCCACTGCTGATCGCCTCGATTGCGTTCTACGGATCCTACGCTTTGGGTGCCGAACACTTCTGGTGGTCCTACACCTTGCTGGTGATCGCGGGCGCCTGCATGTATGCGCCGTATGGACCGTTTTTCGCCATCGTCCCGGAAATACTGCCGGCCAACGTCGCGGGTGGCGCCATGGCGCTGATCAACAGCATGGGTGCGCTCGGCTCGTTTGGCGGTTCGTATCTGGTGGGCTACCTGAACAGCTCCACCGGCTCGCCGGGTGCTTCTTATCTGTTGATGAGCGGCGCGTTAATGCTCTCGGTGGTGCTGACGATGTTCCTCAAACCCGGC
This sequence comes from Pseudomonas sp. F01002, assembly GCF_004402115.1. Lineage (NCBI taxonomy): Bacteria > Pseudomonadati > Pseudomonadota > Gammaproteobacteria > Pseudomonadales > Pseudomonadaceae > Pseudomonas > Pseudomonas sp. F01002. Next base: position 102,132 of record NZ_SOPU01000017.1, read on the forward strand.
GCCAGTGACCGGGTCGTGGCCAAGGCCGTTGTGCAACGGTCGACGGCTGCTCATTCCTGAATTGAAGTTGAGATGATGACGATGAAAAAGCAGGTTGTGCTGTACAAGAAACTCTCGCCGCTGCTGATGGCTCGCCTGCACGAGCAGACCGAGGTGACGCTGATCGACAACCTCAATGCCGACGGCCTGGCAACGCTGCGCGAGGCCCTGCCCCGCGCCCACGGATTGCTCGGTGCAAGTCTGAAACTGGATGCCGGATTATTGGATCTGGCTCCGGACCTGGAAGCCATTGCCAGCGTCTCCGTGGGGGTCGACAACTACGACATCGACTACCTGACCGAACGACGGATCCTGCTCAGCAACACCCCGGACGTACTCACCGAAACCACGGCCGACACCGGTTTCGCGCTGATCCTGGCGACCGCCCGGCGCGTGGTGGAACTGGCGAACATGGTTCGCGCCGGTCAGTGGAAGCGCAATGTCGGTCCCGCGCAATTCGGTACCGATGTACACGGTAAAACCCTGGGCATCATTGGCATGGGGCGGATCGGTGAGGCCCTGGCCCAGCGTGGGCATTTCGGGTTTGGCATGCCGGTGATTTATCACAGCCACTCGCCGAAACCGGCGGTCGAGCAGCGGTTCAACGCGCAATACCGCAGCCTGCCGGCGCTGTTGCAGCAGGCGGATTTCGTTTGCCTGACATTGCCGCTGACCGCTGAAACCGAAGGGCTGATCGGGGCCGAGCAGTTTGCCCTGATGCGCCCCGAAACCATCTTCATCAATATTTCACGGGGCAAGGTGGTTGACGAGGTGGCGCTGATCCAGGCCTTGCGTGAAGGGCAGATTCGCGCTGCGGGGCTGGATGTGTTCGAACGCGAACCGCTGAACACTGACTCGCCGCTGTTGCAACTGAACAACGTGGTGGCGACGCCGCACATTGGTTCGGCGACGCATGAAACGCGGGAGGCGATGGCCACGTGTGCGGTGGACAATCTACTGGCGGCGCTAGCGGGTGAGCGGCCGGCGAATCTGGTGAACGCCGGGGCGTGGAAGGCTTGATGGATTTGGCGTTTGTTAGATAGTTTTCGCGAGCGAGCCCGCTCCCACATTTGATCGCGGTCGAATGTGGGAGCGGGCTTGCTCGCGAAGGGGCCATCAAAGCCAGCACAACTTCAGGCCCGACGCGCCTCCAGAAGGTCCGCCGCACACAACGCAATCCGCTGGCACGCATCCGCCAGCTTCAGCTGATCCACCACCAATCCCAGTCGAATATGCCCCGCCGCGCTCGGGCCGAACGCTTCACCCGCCAGCACCGACACGCCATAACCTTCCAACAGCCGCTCGGCAAAACTCTGGGCACACAACCCGGTCTGGCGCACATCGATCATCACGAACATGCCGCCATCAGGCCGGATCGGCCGGATGCCCGGGCAATCACTCAGGCTCGCGCACACCAGGTCGCGACGCTGGCGATACTCCTCGCGCATCAACGCCACTTCCGGCAGATCCTCATCCAGCGCCAATTGCGCGGCGTTCTGAATGAAATCCGGAATGCCAAACAGCATGCACAACGACAGGTGCACCAAGTGTTCGGCCAAAGGTTTCGGCCCGATCACCCAGCCCACACGCCAACCGCTCATGGCGTGGGATTTGGACAGGCTATTGATGGTCGCCGTGCGCTCGGCCATGCCCGGCAGGCTCGCCGGGCTGATGTGTTCGCCTTCGTACAACAGATCGCTGTAGACCTCGTCGCTGATCAACCACAAGTCGTGACGAACACACAGCGATGCCAGTTCCTGCCAGACCATCAGTGGCAAACTGGCGCCGGAAGGATTGTTCGGACTGTTGAGCACGATGGCGCGGGTTTTAGGCGTGATCAGCGCTGCGACATCCGCCGGATCAACCCGAAAGCCGTTCTCGGGGCGCACCGCCACCGGCACCACTTTGGCTGCGCAGGCGCCGAACACGCCTTCATAAGTCACGTACATCGGTTCGGCGACGATCACTTCATCGCCCGGGTCGAGCAGGCATTGCGCGACCGAATACACCGCACATTGCGCGCCCGGCAGCACGATCACATGATCGGCATCCACCGCTTGACCACTGCGACGTCGATGACGGTTGGCAATGCTACCGCGCAACCCTCGACTGCCACGTACTGACGGGTAGTGGGTGTCACCGGCCAACAAGCTATCGATGCACGCCTGAACGATGGGCTGCGGCGTATCGAAGTCGGGATCGCCGATCGATAGCAGCAGCACATCAACGCCCTGCTCGATTAATTCCAGTGCTCGGTCATGAATCTGCCAGGCCGCTGCGCCGTCACCGGCAATTCGTTTGGTCAAGGCTGAATAGCGCATGTATTTCTCCAGTCGCGCGGGTTCCAAGCCACAACCCTATCTCAAATCACGAAACGCGCCACCATGGCATTTAAATCCACGGCCAGGCGCGACAGTTCGTGCGTCGCGGCGCTGGTCTGGTTGGCGCCGGCGGCAGACTGGGTGGCCAGGTCGCGGATGTTCACCAGGTTGCGGTCGACCTCGCGGGACACCTGGGCCTGTTCTTCGGACGCGCTGGCGATCACCAGGTTGCGCTCGTTGATCAATTGGATCGACTGAGTGATCTGCTCCAGCGCAACGCCGGCGGCGCGGGCCATTTCCAGGGTGCTTTGGGTGCGTTGATTGCTTTGTTGCATCGACGCGACCGCGTGGCCGGTACCGTTCTGAATGCCGGCGACCATTTTTTCGATTTCCTGGGTCGATTGCGCCGTGCGATGGGCCAGCGCCCGGACCTCGTCCGCCACCACCGCAAAACCGCGCCCGGCTTCACCGGCACGGGCGGCTTCGATTGCAGCGTTCAGCGCCAGCAGATTGGTCTGTTCGGCGATGGCGCGGATCACGTCCAGCACCTTGCCGATGTCGCGCCCCTGAGCGGCCAGGCCTTCGATCATCACCGAGGTGTTTTGCACATCGTGGGTCATGGTCTGGATCGCGCCGACGGTTTCCACCACACGGTCGCGACCTTCGCGGGCGGCCTGAGTCGACTGGTTCGAGGCTTCGGACGTCGACACCGCGTTGCGTGCCACTTCTTCCACGGCAGCGGTCATTTCGTTGACGGCGGTGGCGGCCTGTTCGATTTCGTTGTTCTGCTGTTGCAGACCGCGGGACGCTTCTTGGGTGACCGTGCTGAGTTCTTCAGCGGCGGCACCCAGTTGGGTGGCGGAACCGGCGATCTGTTCGATGGTTTTGCGCAGGTTGGTTTGCATCGTGGACAAGGCACCGAGCAAACGGGCCGGTTCGTCCTTGCCGTCGATGTCGATGGTTTTAGTCAGGTTGCCGCCCGCAATGTTTTCGGCCGCCTGGAGTGCACGGTTGAGCGGCGTGACGATGCTGCGGGTCAGCAGCCAGGCCAGCAGCACGGTCATCAGCGCCGCAGTCACCGCCACTGCGATGATGCCGGTAACGGCGTTGCTGTAGTGCTCGCCCGCTTCGGCCGCGGCGGTTTTCGCATATGTGTTGTTGAACGCTACCAGTTTGTTCAGCTGCTCGCCCATCTGGTCCGTACCGTCCTTGATCCGGGTGTTGATCAGCGTGCGCATCTCATCGAGTTTGTTCTGCCGCGACAGCTCCAGCATCTGATTCTGGTCTTGCATATAGCTGTCCAGTGTTGTCGTGAACGTCTTGTACAGCGCGGCTTCTTCCGGGGTGGCCGGCAACGCTGCATAACTGGCTTGTGCGCTGCGAACCTTGTCGACCAGCAAGCCGGTACGTGTCTGGGCTTCCTGCAACGCGTTCGGATCACGGTTGACCAACACCCGGAAAGAAAGAATGCGCAGGCGCAGGATGTTTTCTGTCAGGTTACCGAGAAACACGATGCTGGGCAGCTGCGTGGTTGCCATGTCGATGGAGGCTTGGCGGATGGTCGACATGCGGTTCACGGCAAACACACCCAGCACGATGACGAGCAAGGCAATGAAGGAAAAACCCAGGAAGGCTCGAGGCGCGATATTCAGATTACGCAGTGACATAGGATGATTCTCGGGTGATGGGGCTACGAGCATCCTTGCGTGATCGCTGAAGGGCGGGCGGTGGCGCACGCGCTTTCAGTTTGGCGCCACTGTTGGAATAGGTTTGTGTGGGCCTATTGGCTGTATCGGCTGGGGATGAGGATTCCTGCGGGGATTTGGAGAAAAATATTTCACCGGATTACGAGTGTTTCAACCATGAAACACTCTAGCTCTATGTAGCAGCTGCCAAGCCTGCGAGGCTGCNNNGTTCGACTGCGCAGCAGTCGTGAAGTCATGCGGCGCGGTGTGTCAGGAAAAACCGGTTGCCGGATTTACGACTGCTTCGCAGTCGAACGCAGCCTCGCAGGCTCGGCAGCTGCTACAAGCGATCGTACGGCTTCAGGCTTTGCGAGCGGCCACCCGCCAAACCCGCGCAACATCACTGGCCCGTTCCCGTAACAACCGGGGCGCCTCGGCACACGCCTGCTCCAGCGTC
>NZ_SOPU01000017.1:106638-203177 GCF_004402115.1 Pseudomonas sp. F01002
ATTGGCCCGCTGGCCAAGGCAAACGCGGCATCGATGCCATGTTCGTACAGTGCTTGATAACCCTCGCCCAGTGTCCCGGCGATGACGATCACCGGCACGCCATGCTGCCGAGCAATACGCGCCACACCAAACGGCGTCTTGCCGCGCAGGGTCTGAGCGTCGAAACGGCCTTCACCGGTGATCACCAGGTCGGCGCCCTTTACCGCATCGTCCAGGCCGACCAGTTCGGCGACCACTTCGACCCCGGCCTTGAACTGCGCCCCCAGAAACGCCTTGGCGGCAAACCCCAGGCCGCCTGCCGCACCGCTGCCCGGTTCGTCACGTACGTCTTTGTTCAGGATCTGAGCGCACCGTTCGGCAAAGTGCCCGAGCGCTCGATCCAGTTGCTCGACTTGCTCGGGTGATGCCCCTTTTTGCGGGCCGAAAATCGCTGAGGCACCGTGAGGTCCGCACAGTGGATTGTTGACGTCGGCGGCGATGTCGAATTGCACTTCGGCCAGTCGCGGGTCGATTCCACTCATGTCGATTCGCGCTAGTTGCGCGAGGGCCAAGCCGCCCGGTGCCAGTATTTGGCCCTGGGCGTCCAGCAGCTTGACGCCCAAGGCTTGCATCGCCCCCGCCCCGCCGTCGTTGGTGGCGCTGCCGCCAATCGCCAGAATCACCCGTTGCGCCCCGGCATCGAGCGCCGCGCGGATCAACTCGCCGGTGCCGAACGTACTGCTGATGCAGGCGTCACGCTTGCCCGGCGGAACCAGTTGCAGGCCACTGGCCTCGGCCATTTCGATGATCGCAGTGTGGCTCTGGGGCAACCAGCCCCAAGCGGCCTCAACCATTGCGCCGAGCGGCCCACGGACATGGGTGCGGCGAAGTTCGCCCTCGCACGCCGCCAGAATAGACTCGACGGTCCCCTCCCCGCCGTCAGCCATCGGGCATTTGACCAGGAGCGCATCGGGCCAAACCTGCGCCAACCCCAGAGCAATGGCATCAGCCACACCCTGGGCACTCAGGCTGTCCTTGAACGAATCGGGGGCGATGACGATTTTCATGCGAATTCTCCAGTTCCAATGCGTTCCATGCTGCCAGCAGGCAAGAACAATAACGCCGGTCCGCTGCACAAGCGGCCAAGACGATTATTGTTCATTTCCACAAAACCTCCCTCCACACCGTTCGTTGTAGCAGCNTGCCGAGCTGCGCGAGGCTGCGTTCGGCTGCGAAGCAGTCGTAAATTCTGCAAGCACGGTTTACCTGATGCTCCGCGGCGCATGATTTCACGACTGCTGCGCAGCCGAACGCAGCCTCGCAGGCTCGGCAGCTGCTACGGATTAGTGTTGGGGAGTTCGGTTTGGGGAAGGAGCTGGACGCCGAGATAAAGCGCAAGCATTCCATCCAGCCTTAACGGGTCAACACCACTGNAGCTCGGCAATCCGCTCCATCCGATAACGCAGGCTATTGCGGTGGATGCCCAGCGCATCGGCACACGCCTGGCTCTGACCATCGTGATCGCACCAGCAGCGCAGGGTCGCCAGCAGTTGGCCGTTGCCATCCTTGGCGATGACTTTACGCAGCGGTTTGAGCAACTCGTCCAGCGCGTCGTCGTTGCGGTGCCGCCAGAGCATCACCGGCAACCGGTAACGGTTGAGCGTCAGCAAACGGGAGTGCGGCAACACATCGCGCCCATAGGCCAGCAAGTCGCCGACGCGTCGATAGCAACGACGCAGCCCGGACAATCCATCGGCCTGCCCGCCCACGGCAATGCGCAGAATGTTCCAGCCGAGCCCGTCGAGTTTTTCCAGCAGCCGGTCATTCTCGATCGCCTGCGCCGCCGGTCGGCACCAGAGCAACGAGGACTTGGCCGAACTCACGCACCAACTGTCCGGGTAGCGTGAGATCAACCAGGCGCTGAGCGCCTCGACGGTTTGCCCCGGACCGTGTTCCATCCCTAACTCGAACAGATACGGCACCCGCGTCATCTGCGGCTTGAGCCCCAGTTGTTGCGCTTCGTCGATCAACCGCGGCGAATCCCCGGCCTCGCTGAGCAGCAATGCCAGCAGATCGTCGCATCGCTGGCGCCGCCATTGCTGTTCGGCCTGCTGATTGCGCTGGCCGACCAGCATCTCGGCGGTCATCCGCACCAGTTCGGCATAGGTGCGCAATTGCTCGGGTTCACCGGTGATGCCCAGCACGCCAATCAAGCGCTGATCGAGCAACAGCGGCAGGTTGATGCCCGGCTGCACGCCTTTCAGATGAATCGCCGTTTGGGCGTCGATCTCCACCACCCGCCCGTTGGCCAGCACCAGTTGCGCGCCTTCATGGCGGGTGTTGACCCGCCCCGGTTCGCCGCTGCCGAGTATCAGGCCCTGGCTGTCCATGACGTTGACGTTGTACGGCAGGATGGCCATCGCCCGGTCGACGATGTCCTGGGCCAGGTCGTGATCGAGTTCGAACATAGCGGTGATCCTTGAAAGCGTGATGGAGCGGATTGTTCACCCGCACAGGCCTTGGTTGCAAACCCTGTGCTCAGGCACAAAGACAATGACCCAAGCGGTGGCCGAGACTCACTGGGCGGTCAACGTTACCCTTGCATCGCAAAAAATCATAATAAAGAGAGAGCCCGCCATGTCACAGAGCGCCGCCGCTACCCAGGCCATCGTTGACGAGAAAAACGCCGTCTACAAACGCATTACCCTGCGTTTGATCCCCTTCATCTTCATCTGCTACCTGTTCAACTACCTCGACCGGGTGAACGTTGGATTTGCCAAGCTGCAGATGCTCGACGCACTGAAATTCAGTGAAACCGTGTACGGCCTCGGGGCCGGGATCTTCTTTATCGGCTACGTGTTGTGCGGCGTCCCCAGCAACCTGGCCCTGACCAAATTCGGCCCGCGCCGCTGGATCGCGCTGATGATGATCGTCTGGGGCTCGCTGTCGACCTGCCTGCTGTTCGTCACCACACCGACCGAGTTCTACACCTTGCGCCTGTTCACCGGCGCGGCCGAAGCCGGGTTCTTCCCGGGCGTGGTGCTTTATCTCTCGCAGTGGTTTCCGACCTTCCGCCGGGGCCGCATCATGGCGCTGTTCATGTCGGCGATCCCGGTGTCCGGCCTGCTCGGCAGCCCGTTTTCCGGCTGGATTCTCAACCACTTCGGCGCAGGCCAGGCAGGTTTGGCGGGCTGGCAGTGGATGTTCCTGCTGCAAGGCATTCCGACGATGATCCTCGGCGCCCTCGCCTACTTCCTGCTCAGCGACAGTTACGCCAACGCCAAATGGCTCACGCCGTTCGAGCGCTCCGTGCTGGAAGCCGACCACGCAGAAGACCTGGCCAACAAACCGAAAACCACCACCGACTCGTTGCTGGCCGTGTTCAAAAACCCAGCGATCTGGGCCTTCGGTCTGATCTATTTCTGCATCCAGAGCGGCGTCTACGCGATCAACTTCTGGCTGCCGTCGATCATCAAAAACCTGGGCTTCAGCGATAACCTGGTGATTGGCTGGCTCAGCGCGATTCCGTACCTGCTGGCGGCGCTGTTCATGCTGATGGTCGGCCGCTCGGCGGACCTGCGCAAAGAACGCCGCTGGCACTTGGTGGTGCCGATGCTCATGGGTGCGGTCGGTTTGCTGATCGCTGTGAATTTTGCGACTACGCCGGCCATTGCTATCCTCGGCCTGACCATCGCCACCATGGGCGCCCTCACCGGTTTGCCGATGTTCTGGCCGGTGCCTACCGCGTTGCTGAGCGCGGGCGCTGCGGCGGGTGGTTTGGCGTTGATCAACTCCATGGGGCAGATGGCCGGGTTCCTGAGTCCGTATCTGGTGGGTTGGGTCAAGGACAGCACCGGGTCGACCGATGCCGCGCTTTACCTGCTGGCGGGCGTGATTGTGTGCGGGAGTTTGCTGGCGTTGCGCATGACCCGTACGCTTCGCGTCTGATCACCGAAGATCCCCTGTGGGAGCGAGCCTGCTCGCGAAAAGGGAGTGCCAGTCGGCATCAAGGTTGCCTGGCACACCGCTTTCGCGAGCAAGCTCGCTCCCACATTTGATCTGAGGGTGTTTTAGATTTGCGTTTGCTCTGGACGGTCGTTCTGGTATTTGATTGAGCCTTTCTCCCACCGGTAAAAGGATTTCGTCATGAGCTATCGCACGCTGGGTCATTCGGGTTTACAGGTTTCCACCCTGACCTTGGGCACCATGATGTTCGGCGAACAGACCAGCACCGAAGATTCCCTGCGGATCATCGACAAGGCCTGGGACCAGGGCATCAATTTCATCGACACCGCAGACGTCTACACCAACGGCCGCTCCGAAGAGATCGTCGGCGAAGCGATTGCCGGTAACCGCCACGAATGGGTGCTGGCGACCAAGGTCGGTTTCGGCCCGCTGGACGGCGTTCCGAACCGCAGCGGTTTGAGCCGCAAGCACATCTTTAATGGCGTCGATGCCAGCCTGACGCGCCTGAGCACCGATTATCTCGACATCTATTACCTGCACCGCGAAGACCACAACACGCCGCTGGAAGTCACGGTGTCGGCGATTGGCGATCTGATCCGCCAGGGCAAGATTCGCTATTGGGGTTTGTCGAACTACCGTGGCTGGCGCATCGCCGAGGTGATTCGGGTGGCCGATCAACTGGGCGTCGACCGGCCGGTGATCAGTCAGCCGCTGTACAACATCGTCAACCGTCAGGCGGAAACCGAGCAGATCACCGCCGCGCAAAACTATGGACTGGGCGTGGTGCCTTACAGCCCACTGGCGCGCGGTGTGCTCAGCGGTAAATACGCGCCGGACGTGAAGCCGGATGCCAACAGCCGCGCCGGCCGCGCAGATAAACGCATTCTGGAAACCGAATGGCGCGTCGAATCCCTGCGCATTGCTCAGCAGATCCAGCAGTACACCCAGGGTCGCGGCGTGGGCATCGTCGAATTCGCCATCGCCTGGGTGCTGAACAATAGCGCCGTGACTTCGGCCATCGTTGGACCGCGTACCGAAGAACAGTGGGATGCCTACGCCAAGGCGCAGGCGGTGAAGATTACGGCCGAGGATGAAGCGTTTATTGATTCGCTGGTTGTGCCTGGGCATGCGTCGACGCCGGGGTTTAATGATGTGAGCCACTTTGTGTCGGGGCGCAAACCGCGCTAACAGCAAAAGATCGCAGGCTTCGCCAGCTCCTACCTAGATCGGTGTACCCCAGTAGGAGCTGCCGAAGGCTGCGATCTTTTATCTGGCGACACATTCTCCGGCCGAACCACGTATCCTCTGCGCCCGTTTCACGTTCAACTTCGCGAGGACAGTTTGTCTAAAGGTATCGCTCTATCGGTTTCAGCCTCGGTGCTGTTTGCCGTCATGTATTACTACACCTCGCTGCTCACGCCTTTGAGCGGCGTGGAAATCTTCGGTTGGCGAATGCTGCTGACCCTGCCATGCATGACCGTGTTCATGGTGGTTTCCGGTGAATGGAAACGCGTAGTCGCCCTTTTTCGGCGGCTGGTTGGCCAACCAAAACTGCTCGCCGGCCTGATCGTTTCCGCGACTTTGCTGGGCCTGCAACTCTGGCTGTTCATGTGGGCGCCGCTCAATGGCTATAGCCTCGATGTGTCCCTGGGCTACTTCCTGTTGCCGCTGTCCATGGTGCTGACCGGGCGGGTCGCCTATGGCGAGCGACTGTCTTACCTGCAAAAGGTTGCCGTGTTTTTTGCTTCCCTCGGCGTGCTCAACGAGCTGTATCAGGTCGGCGGCTTTTCCTGGGCGACCTTGCTGGTCGTCATCGGTTATCCGCTCTACTTCATCCTGCGCAAGCGACTGGCGACCGACAACCTCGGCGGTTTGTGGATGGACATGGCGTTGATGTTGCCCGTGGCGTTCTGGTTCGTTCAGGGCGGTGAACAGGGTTTCGCCGTGTTCGATCAGCACCCGTGGCTGTCACTGCTGATCCCGTTACTCGGGGTGATCAGTGCTTCGGCGCTGGTGGTTTACATCATCGCCAGCCGACTGCTGCCGTTCAGCCTGTTCGGGTTGTTGAGTTACGTCGAGCCGGTGCTGTTGCTCGGCGTTGCGTTGCTGCTGGGGGAAAGCATCAAGGCCGGTGAGTGGCTGACGTACATCCCGATTTGGTTGGCTGTTGTGGTGTTGGTATTTGAAGGGTTCAAGCATTTGATGCGACATCGACGCCCTTAAAAGCAAAAGATCGCAGCCTTCGGCAGCTCCTACAGTGTGAACACAATATCCCTGTAGGAGCTGCCGAAGGCTGCGATCTTTTGAACTTAAAAAGCCCGGCCAGCATTGCTGCTGACCGGGCTTTTTTACATCTGAAACGGTTTAGTCGGTGGAGAGCACGCCACGACGAACCTGGTCGCGCTCGATGGATTCGAACAGCGCCTTGAAGTTGCCTTCGCCGAAACCATCGTCGCCTTTACGCTGGATGAATTCGAAGAACACCGGGCCCATCAGGGTTTCCGAGAAGATTTGCAACAGCAGACGCTTGTCGCCCGACTCGGACGAACCGTCCAGCAGAATGCCGCGCGATTGCAGTTGATCAACCGGCTCACCGTGGTTCGGCAAACGGCCTTCGAGCATTTCGTAATAGGTTTCCGGCGGCGCGGTCATGAAGCGCATGCCGATGCTTTTCAGGTGATCCCAGGTCTTGATCAGGTCATCGGACAGGAAGGCAACGTGCTGGATGCCCTCGCCGTTGAACTGCATCAGGAACTCTTCGATCTGCCCGGCGCCCTTGGACGATTCTTCGTTCAGCGGGATACGGATCATGCCGTCCGGCGCGGTCATGGCCTTGGAGGTCAGGCCGGTGTATTCGCCCTTGATGTCGAAGTAACGGATCTCGCGGAAGTTGAACAGCTTCTCGTAGAAGTTGGCCCAGTAGGCCATGCGACCGCGATACACGTTGTGGGTCAGGTGGTCGATGATCTTCAGGCCAGCCCCGACCGGGTTGCGGTCAACGCCTTCGATGAATACGAAGTCGATGTCGTAGATCGAGCTGCCTTCACCAAAACGGTCGATCAGGTACAGCGGCGCACCGCCGATGCCTTTGATCGCGGGCAGGTTCAGTTCCATCGGGCCGGTTTCGATGTGAATCGGCTGTGCGCCCAGTTCCAGGGCCCGGGCAAACGCCTGCTGGGCATTCTTGACGCGGAACGCCATGCCGCACACCGACGGACCGTGCTCGGCCGCGAAGTACGAAGCGACGCTGTGCGGTTCGTTGTTGAGGATCAGGTTGATCTGGCCCTGGCGATACAGGTGCACGTCTTTGGAACGGTGGGTCGCGACCTTGGTGAAGCCCATGATCTCGAAGATCGGCTCCAGGGTGTTCGGGGTCGGCGATGCGAATTCGATGAATTCAAAGCCCATCAGGCCCATTGGGTTTTCGTATAAATCTGCCATGGTTGGCGCCTCATCATTTTCTTGTCAATTAACGGATCGTTAGTTGCTAGCAATGCTGAGACCGGCGGGTGGCGCGCAGGAGATGCCCCGCACGCTGCGGGCGAGGAAGTCACCATAGATCAATTGAAACCCGAAACTCTTCATTGTCGACCCAAGGCTCTTGCGGGCGAGGCTTCTGCTGCCAGAAGACGATTATTCTTATATGCGTAACCCGATTCTACACAGCGTAAATAGGTTTGTCCGCCTTCTCTATCAAATCCCCTTTTTCCCTGCGCGCGAAAGGGGTTTGTTGCACAGGAAAATCCCCGCGAGGATCAGCCCTCCCCCCAGGCACATCGCCAGGGTCAACTGCTCGCCTAACAACAGCGCACCGAGGATCACCGCGGTCAGCGGGTTGAGGGCGATGAACACGCCTGAACGCGTCGCGCCGATTTTGCGAATACCGTCGTAATAGCCGATATAGGCCAGCGCCGAGCCCAATACGCCAAGGTACATCAAGCTCAACCACTGTGGCGGACCGAGATTGACGAGTGCAGCCACACTCAACTCACCGCGAACAGCACTGGTCATCCACAACATCAACGTGCCCAACAGAATCGAGTACGTCACTGTTTGCACCGGGCCTAGCGTCTGGTTCAGATCTTTGGAGAGCAGCGAATAAACGCCCCAGCCGAGCACGCAGCCGAAGATCAACAGATCGCCGATCCAGGCATCGGGGTTGCTGGCCAATAGTTGTGGGTTACGGCTGATGATTACCAGGCTCGCCCCGGCAATACAGATCGCAATTCCGATGACTTTCGCTCGGCTCAAGCGCTCCTTAAATAGCAGCCATGACGCCAGCCCGATCACGGCAGGGTTCAACGCCACGATCAATGACGCCCGTGAAGCATTGATGTAGTGCAGCCCATAAAAGAAGCACAGGTTGTAGAAAAAGATTCCGAAAAAACCCAGCAGCGCCAATTGCAGCCATTGCCTGGGGCTGGGCCTTGCAAGAGGCACGCGAGCCAGTAGCAGAAACACCAGCAGCGCCACACTGGCCAGCAAGAATCGCAGGCTGGCGGCAAACAAGGGGCTGAGGCTGTCGGCCAGAAACCGCCCGGCGACAAAGGTGCCGCCCCAGATCATGCTGACTGCCGCCAGTTTCAGATAAACCGGCACACCCGAAGGGTTGGACAGGCTCTGCTCACAAGTTGTCATAGGTTTCCAGAATGAGAAATCGGGGGAGATGACGTATCATTCGATTAATACCTTCTCATCGTAAAATGAGTAAACACTCATGACCCTGACCCAATTGGAGATTTTTTCTCTGGTCGCCGAGCTTCACGGTTTTACGGCGGCAGCCAATCGCTTGGGGATTTCCCAATCCGCGGTCTCTCACGCCCTCAAGTCGCTGGAACAGGAATTGGGCGTCGAGCTGCTGCGCCGACATCAGTCCCAGGTCGAACTCAGCGACATCGGCCAACAGCTTTTGCTGCGCGCCCGAGCCATGCTGGGCCTGGCCAACACCTTGTGCCAGGAAGCAGCCGATGCTCGCGGAATGAAACGCGGCACGTTGCGTATCGGCTCGTTCGGCCCGACCTCATCGATCAAACTGCTGCCGCTGATCCTGCAGCACTACCGCGCGGCTCACCCGGGCATCGAGGTCCACATTGACGAAGGCCCGGACCGGCAGGTGATCCAGTGGCTGGAGGAACGGCGTATCGATGTCGGCTTCGTGGTGTTGCCCGAGGAGCGGTTCGACACCTTTGCGCTGATCGAAGACCAAATGGTCGCGCTGCTACCCGTCGATCATCCGCTGGCCCGTCGCGACAGCCTGACCCTGAGCGATTTGTGCAACGACCCCTTTGTCTTGACCGAGGCCGGTTCCTCGGAACTGGTGTCGCGACTGTTCAGTGCCGCCCGGCTAACTCCGAACATCCGTTATCGCTGCTCGCAACTACTGAGCACGCTGGACACCGTTGGCCGAGGCGACGCGCTGACGGTTGTCGCCGAAAGCTCATTACCCGACGACCGCGACAGTCGCTACGTGAAAAAACCGCTATCGCCACCGGTCATCCGTCAGGTTGGTCTGGCGGTACTCGACCAGCGCCAGTCATCCCCTGCGGCGCTGGCTTTTATCAAACTGGCCGAACGCCTGAATTACCGTTGAGCGGCACACACACCGAGGGCCAACTATCATGGCCTCTACCTGAACTCTTTTTGGAAGGCGTCCCGTCCTGCCAGCATTTGAGAGCCCTACTTCATCGTGACAGGTTTCGCAAATGCCACTGAACGTCAAAACCCGCCGCAAACGCGGTATCAGGATGGCTGTGACGCTACTGAGCGGATTACTCCCGGTGCTGTTGGGATTTGCCATTCTTTATATGCAAGCTGAGCGTGCGCTCAAGCAAAGCACTGAACAGACGGCCGAAGAAGCCATTCGCCAATTCGAATTGATGCTCGACAACACCGCCCAGGCCGCTCGGGAGCTTCTGCCGCTGGCCGGCCAAAACTGCAACGACGTCAAACTGGCCTTGCGCGAACAGGTCACCCGCCGGCCGTTCGTGCGCTCGACCAATCTGGTGTGGGACAACACCATTTACTGCAGCTCTTTGTTCGGTGAAGTTCAGGAACCGATCGTTTCCGGCGACTACAGCGAAGGCGCGTTGTTGCTGATGAAGGGCAACCCGGTCACGCCTGATACCGCATTGCTTGTGTATCGGCTTAGCAAAGAAAAACAGGGCGCGATGAGCACCCTGGACGGGTATCACCTGAGTAACGTACTGCGGCTGATCGGTCGCAAGACATTGCTGCTACTCCAAGTGGGCCCCCATTGGTTGTCCGCCGATGGCAAATTCCATGAAGGTGCCCTGCCTGCCTTTGCGGTGGCGCAAACCCAATTGGCGTCCTCGCGTTACGCCTTTTCGGTGACGGCCGGGTTTCCCGAAGGCGAAACCTGGCGCTTCATGAGCAGTGAGTATCCGCCGCTGTTCAGCTTGCTGATCTTCTTCGGTGTGATTTCCGGATTGATCGGGCACTTTGTGCAAAAACGCTCGTCATCACCGAGCAATGAAATGCGGCGCGCCCTGGAGGCGGCGGAGTTCATTCCGTACTTTCAACCTGTGGTGCATGGCGATAACAAGAAGTGGTCCGGCGCCGAGGTGCTGATGCGATGGAATCATCCCAAGGAAGGTCTGGTGCGTCCGGAGCTGTTCATTCCGTTTGCCGAACACTCCGGGCTGATCGTGCCGATGACCCGCTCATTGATGCAGCAGACCGCCGAATGGTTGGCGCCTGTTTCATCCTCTTTCGAGGGCGCTTTTCACATCGGCATCAACATTACCGCCAGCCACTGCAAGGACCTGGAACTGGTCGAGGATTGCCGTCAATTCCTAGCGGCCTTCGAACCGGGTGCCGTCAGCCTGGTGCTGGAACTCACCGAGCGCGAACTCATCGAACCCACGGCCATCACCCACCAACTGTTCGAGCAGCTTCACGCGCTGGGCGTGATGATCGCGATCGATGACTTCGGCACCGGTCACTCAAGCCTGGGTTACCTGCGTCAGTTCAATGTGGACTTTCTGAAAATCGACCAGAGTTTTGTCGCCATGATCGGCGTTGACGCCCTCTCACGGCATATTCTGGACACCATCATCGAACTCTCGGCCAAGCTCGATCTGGGTATCGTCGCCGAAGGCGTGGAAACCGTGGAGCAAAGTGATTATCTGACCGCCCACGGCGTGAACTTCTTGCAAGGTTATCTGTTCGGCCGGCCGATGCCCGGCGCGGACTTCATTAACGCATTAAGTCACCATTAACTAGCGACGCTAAGCGACGAGACAAGGAGATCGCGCACCCATTTGAATCAAAAGACTACTGTTGTTACATGAAGAAAAAGACAGGATTTACTCTTGGCCAATTAACTACTACAATTTTTCATGCCTGCGCTAGATTGGCAGGTGAGCCATTATCACCGAGTCGCTTCAAGGCTCTTGGCTTATAGCTTTGTTTGCGGTTGGTATCAGCCAAACACACTATTGGAGTAAAGATATTGTCCAGACTCGCTGAATTTCGTGCAGCTGAAAAGGCCCTTCAAGAGCAGCTCAAGCAGCTGGAAACCCTGAAGAATGATGCCGGGCTCAAGAAAGAAATCGAATTCGAAGAAAAGCTCCAGGGGCTGATGAAAACCTACGGCAAGAGCCTGCGCGACATCATCGCCATTCTCGATCCGAACCCGGCAAAATCCGGTCTGCAACAGCCGACGCCTAAAACCCGCCGCGCTCGCGTGGTCAAGGTTTATCAGAATCCGCACACCGGTGAACTGATTGAAACCAAGGGTGGCAACCACCGCGGCCTGAAAGCCTGGAAGGAACAATACGGTGCAGCTACCGTTGATTCCTGGCTGCGTGGCTAAGCACTCACGGTGACAAAAAAAGCCCTGCCAATGCAGGGCTTTTTCATGGACGCCTTCTAAATGCAACGATTAGCGTCGATCAACTCGCTACTTGCTGAATAACTTTGTGCTTAATCCGTTTGGGTATCTAAAAATTTCAGAATGCGCTGAAACCGGCAGCCATTGAAATCATTAACTAAAGTTTCAAGCTGTTACGGGCCGCGTCTATTTCATCCTGACTTGCCTTATAAACCTCAGCCTGCCCCGCGTAGGAAAGAACATAGGCCTTATCGGCATCCACGGCGGCAACCAATGTTTGAGAGAGCACATGCCTTCCGTTCTGCGTGATTGTGCAGGTTGTTTCCAGCGCTGATAAGCGGCTCAAGGTCGTCGGATGAATCTTGTTGCAGACACTTTGATAACCGCCTTGAAAGAAGTCCTTCTGCACCGACTTGCGCATCTCCAGCAATACGCCCTGCAGATTCACCTTATGACCACTTTCCACCTGAGTCATGGTCAACTCCATCACCATCACCGGCGTGCCACCCTGATCGTTTTTCACCGCACGCTGGCGGGAAACGTGGGTGTTGGCGTCATCTTGCGGGACGGCTTCGACTTCCCAGCCGTTGGGCCAGGTCATGACTGGCGCGTCTGCGTGAGCGCTGTTAACACCTGAAAGCACGCCGATCAGGACGAACATAGATTTACAGAAACGAATCATTGCAATGAACACTCACGGATTGAACCGTAAAGTCTGAGCCTCGCCCGCCTGTCAGGCAATAGCCGACGCTTTGGGTTTGGTGATGTCAGAGCCCTTGCGTATCATTGTCGCCATTCGTTAGCCCCACTTATTTTCCGGAGGGCCCATGAGCCTGCACGAATTGAACACCTTCCCAGGCGTGACTGCCCAACCTGACACCGCCACCCAGAAGTTCGTCTTCAACCACACCATGCTGCGGGTCAAGGACATCACCAAGTCCCTGGATTTCTACACGCGCATTTTGGGTTTCTCGCTGGTGGAAAAACGTGACTTCCCGGAAGCCGAGTTCAGCCTGTACTTCCTGGCGCTGGTCGATAAAAACCAGATCCCGGCCGACGCTGCTGCCCGCACTGAATGGATGAAGTCGATCCCCGGCATCCTCGAACTGACCCACAACCACGGCACCGAGAACGACGCGGATTTCGCTTACCACAACGGCAACACCGACCCGCGTGGTTTTGGCCACATCTGCATCTCGGTGCCGGATATCGTCGCTGCGTGCGAGCGCTTCGAAGCGCTGGGCTGCGATTTCCAGAAGCGCCTGAATGATGGCCGCATGAAGAGCCTGGCCTTTATCAAAGACCCGGATGCGTACTGGGTTGAGATCATCCAACCTGCCCCACTTTAAGCCCCGCTGCAGATCCCCTGTGGGAGCGGGCTTGCTCGCGAATGCGGTGTGTCATTCAGCAGCGATATCGGCTGATGGTCCGCATTCGCGAGCAAGCCCGCTTCCACATTTGGAATGTGCACGACACAAAAAACCCCATGATCGCTCATGGGTTTTTTGTGTTTTCAGCGTCGGGTTTTATGCCGGGGCCGAGGTCCGGATCAAGTGATCGAATGCGCTCAAGGAAGCCTTGGCGCCCTCGCCCACCGCAATCACGATCTGCTTGTACGGCACGGTGGTCACGTCACCGGCAGCGAACACGCCCGGCATTGAAGTCTCACCGCGGGCATCGACGATGATCTCACCGCGAGGCGACAACTCGATGGTGCCTTTGAGCCAATCGGTGTTTGGCAGCAAGCCAATCTGCACGAAGATCCCTTCCAGCTGGACGGTACGCAACTCGTCCGACTGACGATCCTTGTAGCGCAGGCCGTTGACCTTCTGACCGTCGCCCAACACCTCAGTGGTTTGCGCACTGGTGATGACAGTGACGTTCGGCAGGCTGTGCAACTTGCGCTGCAAGACCGCATCGGCGCGCAACTGCACGTCGAACTCCAGCAGTGTTACGTGGGACACGATGCCCGCCAGATCGATGGCCGCTTCGACGCCGGAGTTACCGCCGCCAATCACCGCCACACGCTTGCCTTTGAACAGCGGACCGTCGCAGTGCGGGCAGTACGCCACGCCTTTGTTGCGGTATTGCTGCTCACCCGGGACGTTCATTTCACGCCACCGCGCACCGGTCGCCAGAATCACGGTCTTGGCTTTCAGGGTCGCGCCGCTGGCGAAGTGGACTTCGTGCAACTCGCCGTTCTTGCCCGGCACCAACTTGTCGGCGCGTTGCAGGTTCATGATGTCGACGTCGTACTGCTTGACGTGTTCTTCCAGTGCTACAGCCAGTTTCGGCCCTTCGGTTTCCTGCACGGAGATGAAGTTCTCGATGGCCATGGTGTCGAGCACCTGCCCACCAAAACGTTCAGCCGCCACACCGGTACGAATGCCTTTACGGGCAGCGTATATCGCGGCCGAAGCACCGGCCGGGCCACCGCCGACGACCAGTACGTCAAAGGCTTCTTTGGCGCTGATCTTCTCGGCTTGACGCTCGATCCCGCTGGTGTCGATCTTGGCGAGGATTTCTTCAAGGCCCATACGACCCTGACCGAAGTTCACGCCGTTCAGGTAAATGCTTGGCACGGCCATGATCTGACGGTCATTGACTTCGGCCTGGAACAGCGCGCCGTCAATGGCAACGTGGTGGATGTTCGGGTTAAGCACGGCCATCAGGTTCAATGCCTGGACCACGTCCGGGCAGTTCTGGCAGGACAGCGAGAAGTAAGTCTCGAAGCTGAACTCGCCTTTGAGCGAACGGATCTGTTCGATCACTTCAACGCTGGCCTTCGAAGGGTGACCGCCGACTTGCAGCAGGGCCAGCACCAGGGATGTGAATTCGTGGCCCATCGGGATGCCGGCGAAACGCAGGCTGATATCGGCACCCGGGCGGTTGATCGAGAACGATAGTTTACGTGCATCGTCACCGTTGTCGAGCAAGGTAATTTGGGTAGAAAGACTGGCAACGTCTTTCAGAAGAGCGAGCATTTCCTGGGATTTCGCACCGTCGTCGAGGGAAGCAATGATCTCGATCGGCTGGGTGACCCGTTCCAGGTATGACTTCAACTGGGCTTTAAGATTGGCGTCCAACATACGGGCGATTTCCATGCTTTTAATAGGGAGTGAATTCGAAAAAAAACGCCCGAGCGAATCTCGCCCGGGCGTTTTTGAGGGCGGTTGCAGCTTACTTAGGTGCGGAAACCCGCCCTGATGATGCGATCCACAGACTTAGATCTTGCCGACCAGGTCCAGGGACGGAGCCAGAGTGGCCTCGCCTTCTTTCCACTTGGCTGGGCAAACCTGGCCTGGGTGAGCAGCGACGTACTGAGCAGCCTTGATTTTGCGCAGCAGCTCGGAAGCGTCACGACCCACACCGCCGTCGTTCAGTTCGACGATTTTGATCTGGCCTTCAGGGTTGATCACGAAGGTGCCACGGTCAGCCAGACCTGCTTCTTCGATCAGCACGTCGAAGTTGCGGGAGATGGCGTGAGTCGGGTCGCCGATCATGGTGTACTGGATTTTGCTGATGGCTGGCGAAGTGTTGTGCCAGGCAGCATGAGCAAAGTGGGTATCGGTGGAAACGCTGTAGATCTCGACGCCCAGCTTCTGAAACGCGTCGTAGTTGTCAGCCAGGTCTTCCAGTTCGGTCGGGCAAACGAAGGTGAAGTCGGCAGGGTAGAAGAACACGACAGACCACTTGCCTTTCAGGTCAGCGTCCGACACTTTTACGAAGTCGCCATTTTTGAAGGCGTCAGCTTTGAACGGTTTAACTTGGCTGTTAATGATAGGCATCGATGACTCTCCGTCAGGGTTGAAAAGTTGGGTTGAGAAGTTGATGGCGTGAATCCTACCGACTCGATTGCCGGATGGCTCATTGGCAAAGCTCATGCTGCTCATTGGTTTTCGCTATTAGCCGAACGTATTAATAGAAGAAAACTTACTTAGCAGCGCCAATGGTTTTTTCCGCGAGCGGTGTCATCCCGAGAAACGGGCTGGCTTCAACATAGCGCATGGCGGACTTCATATCCTTCCAGCCCACGTAACTCATCAACGACTTCAAGTCCCACCCGCTCTGATGAGCCCAAGTGGCAAAGCCGCGCCGCAAGGAGTGACTGGTGTAGTGCTCGGCCGGGATGCCGGCACGTTCAAGCGCCTGGCGCAGTAACGGGATCACGCTGTTGGCGTGCAACCCCTCCTCGCTCAGGTGGCCCCAACGGTCGATGCCCCGGAATACCGGTCCACGGACCAGCGCGGCTTCGGTGATCCAGTCGATGTACGCCTGCACCGGGCACAGGCGCTGCAACGCTGGCGTCTGGTAAGTCTTGCCGAGGTTTTCGCGGTCACTCTTGGTTCGCGGCAAATAGAGCGTGATGCCTGAGCCGGCAGCCGCTTGCACGTGCTCGATCTGTAACCGGCACAACTCATCGCTACGAAAGCCGCGCCAGAAGCCCAACAGAATCAGCGCCCTGTCGCGCCTGGCCCGCAAAAGAGCAGGTTGATCGTGCTCAGATTTTGCGGTTTGCGCTTCTTGCTCCAACCAGGCAACCACTTGCTCCAGATGCTGAAGCTGTAATGGCTCGGCCTGTTTTTCTTGAGCCGGGTGTAGCGCGCGAATGCCCTTGAAGACCTTGCGCACTACCGGCGCCTTGGTGGGGTCGGGAAATCCCTGGCTGTTGTGCCATTGCGCCAGTGCTGACAAACGCAACTTCAAGGTATTGATCGACAGCACGCCCGCGTGAGCAACGAGGTAGCGCGCGACGCTGTCGCTGGTCGCTGGCAGGAAGCCGCCCCAACTGACTTCGAAATGCTCGATAGCCGCCCGGTAACTGCGACGGGTGTTGTCGCGGGTGGCGGCTTGCAGGTAACGATCCAGCTCAGTCATCGGCTCAACTCTCTAAAACGTACCGCTTTGGCGGGTGAAAACACGCCACAGGACTTATCACACGGGGTAATACCAGTATATCCCGCATGAATACCTAACGTATTTTAAGTTTTACGTTAGCGTGGTACATTGCGTACTTAAGTGGCATGTACCACAGTACGAAATCGTAGGAGAACTCATGGCTCGTGGCGGTGTAAACAAAGCAGTGGTCCAGGCAGCACGCTTGGCAATTTTGGCTCGCGGCGAAAACCCAAGCATTGATGCGGTACGGATCGAAATGGGCAACACGGGCTCGAAAACCACGATTCATCGCTATTTGAAGGAGCTGGATGACGGCGCCGAGCGCGCCGACGTGCCGCCGGAACCCATCGATGATGAGCTGGCGGGGCTGGTCTCGCGGCTGGCACAAAGACTCAAGGAGCAGGCTCAGGAGCCCATCGATCAGGCCCGCGAGCAGTTCGATCAGCAAAAAAAACAGCTGGATACCCAGTTGTATGAAGCCCGACAAGCCAACACGCAATTGCAGCAGCAGTACGAGATTCAAAGCCTGGCACTGACTCAAGAGTCCGAGGCCCTGCAAGAAACCCGCGCCATGCTGCAGACCGAACAAACCCGCAACGCCGGACTGAACCAGGCGCTGGCCGATTTCGAATTACGCTTGCAAGACAAGGATGAGCAGATTCGCTCACTGGAAGAAAAGCACCTGCACGCTCGCGATGCCCTGGAACATTATCGCAACGCTGTCAAAGATCAGCGCGAGCAGGAACAACGTCGCCACGAAGGCCAGGTGCAGCAAATTCAAATGGAATTGCGTCAGGCCCAGCAAAGCGCATTGGTGCGCCAGGATGAGATCACCCAACTGCACCGCGACAACGAGCGTTTGCTGACGGAGAACCGTGGCACCCTGAGAGAGTTGAGCCTACTGCAGGATCAACTCAAGCAAACCAACGCTCGACAGGATCAGCTACTGGAACAGGTGAACCGTATCGACAGCGAACGCACCCTCCTCCAGGAACGCTTGCGCGCCGCCCTACTGGAAAGCCAGTCGCTGAAACAGAGCGTCGATGAGCAGTCGCAGATAAACAAAGCGCTGGAAATTGAGTTGCTCAAGACTCAGGCGAGCCTCGATGAGAGCGTGCGCCTGGCGGCCGTCATTGCGACAGCGCCAGACGCATCAGAGCCCCAAAAGGACGATTAACCCGCGACCGGCGTGCGCATGGTGACGAACTCTTCGGCGGCAGTCGGGTGCACGCCGATGGTCTCATCGAAATCGCGCTTGATGGCACCCGCCTTCAAGGCGATCGCCAAGCCCTGCACAATCTCCCCAGCCTCCGGACCGACCATGTGACAGCCCAGAACCTTGTCGGTCTTGGCGTCCACCACCAGTTTCATCAGGGTGCGCTCCTGGCATTCGGTCAGGGTCAGCTTCATGGGCCGGAAGCGGCTTTCGAAGATCACCACATCGTGACCGGCCTCCCGGGCCTCTTCCTCGGTGAAACCGACCGTGCCGATGTTCGGCAAGCTGAATACCGCGGTCGGGATCATCTTGTAATCGACCGGGCGATACTGCTCAGGTTTGAACAAACGTCGCGCCACGGCCATGCCTTCCGCCAACGCCACCGGCGTCAGCTGAACCCGACCGATCACATCGCCAAGCGCCAGGATCGACGGCTCAGCAGTCTGATACTGCTCGTCGACCTCGACGAAACCTTTCTTGTCGAGTTTGACTCCGGTGTTTTCCAGCCCAAGATTGTCGAGCATCGGACGTCGACCAGTGGCGTAGAACACACAATCCGCTTCAAGCTCACGGCCGTCCTTGAGGGTCACCTTCAGGCTGCCATCGGCCTGCTTGTCGATACGCTCGATGTCGGCGTTGAATTGCAGGTCCATGCCGCGCCTGGTCAGTTCTTCCTGCAAGTGTTTGCGCACCGCACCGTCGAAGCCGCGCAGGAACAGCTCACCGCGATACAGCAACGTGGTCTCGGCACCCAGACCGTGGAAGATCCCGGCGAATTCGACGGCGATGTAACCACCGCCTACCACCAGAACGCGCTTGGGCAGCTCTTTGAGGAAGAACGCCTGATTGGAACTGATTGCATGCTCATGCCCCGGAATTTCCGGAATCTGTGGCCATCCACCGGTAGCAATCAGGATGTTTTTGGCGGTGTAACGCTCGCCATTGATCTCGACCTGGTGCGGATCAACGATTTTGGCGTGGCCTTCATGCAAGGTCACGCCACTATTAACCAGCAGGTTGCGATAGATACCGTTCAGGCGATTAATCTCGCGATCCTTGTTGGCGATCAGCGTTACCCAATCGAACTTCGCTTCGCCCGGCGTCCAGCCAAAACCTTGCGACTGCTCGAAGTCTTCGGCGAAGTGTGCGCCGTAGACCAGCAGCTTCTTCGGCACACAGCCGACATTCACACAAGTGCCACCCAGGTAGCGGCTCTCGGCCACCGCCACTTTCGCGCCAAAACCGGCAGCAAAACGCGCAGCCCGCACACCGCCGGAACCGGCGCCAATCACATAAAGGTCAAAATCGTAGGCCATTTTCAATCTCCTCGGCAGTCCACAAGCATACCCGCAGACGTCCGCTGGGCAAGCGCTGCAATCGATATGGGGACGGAAAATGAAAAAGCCACCCGAAGGTGGCTTTTCAATACAAGTGGGTCAGAGGCTATTAGTAAGCCTTGCCAGTCTTGTAGAAGTTCTCGAAGCAGAAGTTGGTGGCCTCGATGTAGCCTTCAGCGCCACCGCAGTCAAAACGCTTGCCCTTGAACTTGTAGGCAATCACGCAACCGTTTTTCGCCTGCTTCATCAGGGCGTCGGTGATTTGAATCTCGCCGCCTTTGCCTGGCTCGGTTTGTTTGATCAGCTCGAAAATATCCGGCGTCAGGATGTAACGACCGATGATCGCCAGGTTGGACGGTGCGTCTTCCGGGGCTGGTTTTTCGACCATGTTGCGAACGCGGTACAAATCATCAGCGATCAGCTCGCCGGAGATCACGCCGTACTTGTTGGTTTCCTGCGGATCCACTTCCTGGATCGCTACGATGGTGCAGCGATACTGCTCGTACAGCTTGACCATTTGGGTCAGGACGCCGTCGCCTTCGAGGTTGACGCACAAGTCGTCCGCCAGCACTACCGCGAACGGTTCGTCGCCGATCAGCGGGCGGCCAGTCAGAATGGCGTGGCCCAGGCCTTTCATTTCGGTCTGGCGAGTGTAGGAGAACGAGCACTCGTCCAACAGTTTACGGATGCCGACCAGGTATTTTTCCTTGTCGGTGCCCTTGATCTGGTTTTCCAGCTCGTAGCTGATGTCGAAGTGGTCTTCCAGAGCCCGTTTGCCGCGACCGGTAACGATGGAAATTTCGGTCAACCCAGCGTCCAGTGCTTCTTCGACGCCGTACTGGATCAGTGGCTTGTTTACCACCGGCAGCATTTCTTTGGGCATGGCTTTAGTCGCTGGCAGGAAGCGAGTACCGTAACCGGCTGCTGGGAACAAGCATTTCTTGATCATAAAAGTCCTTGATAGGGCTGTGTGTACGAGTTTCGGCGCAGTCTAATCAGGCGGCGTGCACCTTACAATGCCCCGCACTGGCTAACCGATGCCATCATAGAGAAATATTCTCGCGGATAGTTCCCGAGATAGCTCTGCAGCCTTTATAGATAGCACAGACCATCAGATCTGCACGGCCGCGAATCGCATAACCCTACACCATCAGCACCGGTTGAGTGCATTTGGCGCTATCATTGCGCGATTGAACCAGCCAACGAGGCAGATAGATGTCGGAAGCAAAAAGTGTCAACGGGTTCCTGATCAATCAGGCGAAAGACGGCCAGTGGTGGGTAGACAGTGCCAGCGGCGAGAATATTGCCGGGCCTTTCCCGACCGAGGCGTTGGCGATCGAAGTGGCATCCGTATTGGAGCTCGAACACCCAGCCCCGAAGCGTCGCGGCAAGGATAAGTCCTGAGAAGCACCCGACTCGACCCAAGCCCTGCTCGCGCAGGGCTTTTTTGTGATTGCCTGCAACCAAGTGGCCATTCGCTATAACCTTTTGATGCCAGCGCTGTCACAGGCTCAGCCCCTTCATCCTGACGACGACAACGACATGAATAAATTTTTGCCACTGATCGCGGCACTGGCCCTGAGCGGCTGCGCCACTTCCGAAACGACCTACCTGAACAACGGCGAGCAAGGCCTGGCGATCGACTGCTCCGGGGAAGCCAATTCCTGGGCGACCTGCTACGAAAAAGCCGATGCCTCTTGCGCCGGCACCGGCTATCGGATCGTCGGTACCGACGGAACACCTTCGACCAAGGAAAGCGACAAGACGCTGGGTGTCGACGTCGGCAACTACAAGAACCGCAGCGTCGTGGTGGTCTGCAAGTAAGGCGCCCAGCCCTACATGTGAATTTCGGCGAACTTGATCCCGAGACCGCGCACCGTCTCGATCAAATCGTCGAGGCTACTGAAGGATTCGACTTCATCGTTTTCATCCACCAGAAAATAACTGCGCCCGGCGCTTTTTTTGAAAAACACGATCCATTCTCCCGAATTCGCCGGATTCTGAATCACGTGGGTGGCAGAGATGTGACCCTCTGCATGGCGCTCCCGTACCTGCTCTCGCTTCATGCTCGACTCCAGAAATGACAATGCCGCCAAAGCGCTGCTTTGGCGGCATCGGTGCTGACGGGCGACAGTCTATCAGCCGGAAATGCACGCAGTAGCGGCATTGCGTACATCCATGGGGCGCAACGGCACATTGGAGATGCGCTCATGCAACTTGATGCTGCTGCCGCCGGAGCGGTCTTCGATATCAAATACGGCGGCCGGGCCCGAGGAGAACTTCTGCGGCACGATGACTCGCATACCGTCCTTATGCGGCTCGACTTGCAGGGCTCCCCGGCTGCTGGCCAGCTTCTCGGTCAGGCATTGCGCGTACTCATGAGGCTTCTTGCCTGAAATCACGTTCATGGTGGGAAGCGTCTCATTGATCTCCGAGACACTCGCACAACCACTCATCGCTATCGCCATAGGCAGGACCAGCACACCCCACTTCATACAACACCTCCGATAAAGACACTCCGACAGTAAAAATGCTGTTTTTCTCCGAGGCTTGCTGCGTTTATCGCTCATAGAATTCCGTATAACTGTTTTTAATTGTCAAAGCGGACCCCGACGACCGGATAATAACCCGTTCGGGCTGATAAACTGCGCCAATCGCCCATGCTATCGTTTTGATTTTGTAGAAAAAGCCCTTCTGGAGGCGCCTCATGAAATTTATCCACCAGCGCGAGCACCTCAACGAAGACGACATCGTCGTCATTCAATGCTCCCAAACATGCAATATCCGCTTGATGAACGACGCCAATTTCCGCAGCTTCAAGAATGGCGGCCGCCACACTTACCATGGCGGTGCATTCGACACCTTCCCGGCCCGGATTACTGCACCGAGTACCGGTTTCTGGAACATCACCATCGACACGGTCAACCGCCGGCCGATCAGCGTAACTCACAAACCGACCCTGACTCACACCATCAAGATCATCCGCCGCTCCAGCACGAAACTGAGCTGAGTGACACCCAAACACGAAGACAAGCAGGTATGACCGTGGCCCAAACGACCAAGTACGTCATCAAATACAAACTCAATGGTGAGCGTCGCTTCGAATTTGCCCAGCTTGAAAACGGCACGGAAGAAGAAGCCAAGGCCGCGCTGGATGCTCTTCATGGTTCGAGCAAAGACGTCATCAGCGAAATAAGCGTCAGCAAAGCGCTGTAAAGGGACCCGGAGCGACAACATGGACGTCTGCTCCCGCCTCTGGAATTCAACCGCAAGCGCCGGAGTGTTAACGAAGTCCCCGCTCCCTAGACTGGCCACCTCAACCTTTGGTTAAGGAGTCAGAACATGTCTACTACCTCGATTCGCTTCATCAGCGGCACTTCCAGCCTTGGCGTCTTGCTGCTCGCATTCAGCGCCGAGGGGTTGTGTGCGCTGCTGCTCGGCGATGACCAGGCCACGCTGGAACGCGATCTTTCGCAACGCCTCCCCGGCCAACAAGCACCGCAGCGTGATGAAAGCTTGATGCCTGCGCTAGAGCAAACCTTGCGCCACCTCGAAGACCCGCGTAGCACCCTTGATTTGCCGCTGGATCTGACAGGCAGCGTATTTCAACGACGAGTCTGGGATGCCCTGCGGCAAATACCGGTGGGTGAAACCGCCAGCTATCTGGATATCGCGCGACAACTGGGTCAACCCACGGCTTTTCGGGCGGTGGCCAATGCCTGCGGAGCAAACCCGCTGGCGGTTATCGTGCCGTGCCATCGAGTGCTGCGTCAGGATGGCAGCCTCGGCGGCTACCGTTGGGGGCTGGAGCGCAAACGGCAACTGCTGGATCGTGAGGCGCAGCGATGAGCGAGCACTCTCTCGATGGACTGGACTGGGTCATGCTCGAGCAGCAACTCGATCAGGATGGCTGCGCGATCATCCGGTCGCTGTTTAGCCACGAGACGTGCGATGAAATCAGCGCTCTGTATGCCAGTGCCGAACCGTTTCGCTCGCAAGTGATCATGGCTCGTCACGGCTTTGGCCGTGGCGAGTACAAATACTTCAAATACCCGTTGCCGGATGTCGTCGCCCGTTTGCGCAGTGCGCTCTACCCTCGCCTGGTGCCGATAGCCAATCGCTGGTACGAGCTCATGGACCTGCCGACGCGTTTCCCTGAAACCCATGAAGCGTTCCTCGAACGCTGCCATGCCGCCGGTCAGGAACGCCCGACGCCGTTGTTGCTGCAATATGGACCGCAGGACTACAACTGCTTGCATCAGGATCTGTACGGCGAACACGTCTTCCCACTGCAAGTGGCGATTCTGCTGTCAGAGCCCGACGACGATTTCACCGGTGGCGAGTTCGTACTGACGGAACAGCGCCCTCGAATGCAATCGCGACCCCAGGTCATTGGCCTGAAGAAAGGCGACGGGCTGATCTTTGCCGTCAACCAACGACCAGTCAAAGGCGTTCGTGGCTATTACCGAGTCACCCTGCGCCACGGCGTGAGTCGCCTGCACAGCGGAAAACGGCATACCCTTGGAATCATCTTTCACGATGCGTTATGACCCCATGAACCCGATCACCTTCGACTTGTTTGCCGACGCGGAACCCGAGCAGCAAACCAGGCTCGATCGGATCGGCGAACAGTCCTGCGTCCTCAGAGGCTTTGCCCTGCCCTGGCTGGATCAGTTGCTGCCCGCACTGGACGCAGTTCTGGCGGCGGCACCGTTTCGGCAGATGATCACGCCCGGGGGCTTTACCATGTCGGTCGCCTTGAGCAGTTGCGGCGCGCTGGGCTGGACCACCGACCGCAGCGGCTATCGCTATACCCGCCATGATCCGCTGACCGGAGAACCCTGGCCAAAAATGCCCGAGGTGTTTTTCGAGTTGGCACAAGCGGCGGCGCGGGAAGCGGGGTTTGCGGACTTCATGCCTGATTCCTGCCTGATCAACCGCTATGCTCCCGGAGCCAAGATGTCGTTGCACCAGGACAAAGATGAAGTTTCCTACGCCGCGCCCATTGTTTCAGTGTCCCTGGGATTACCGGCGATGTTCCTGTTCGGCGGCTTCGAACGCAGCAATAAAAGCCAACGAGTACCGCTGTTGCATGGCGACATCGTGGTCTGGGGTGGCGTGGATCGCTTGCGGTATCACGGCGTCTTGCCGATCAAGGACGGCCAACACCCGCGACTGGGCGAACAACGGATCAACTTCACCTTTCGTACCGCCGGGTGAAGCCTTCGAATTCGACCGCAAGACCCGGGGTGCAGCGACCCCGTCGGCTGGTTAATCTGCATGAAACGGATCAACGGACATGAAGCCATGACAAGCCATTCGACAACGATCACCACCGAGAACGACCCTCGCTGGGCCGCCGTCGTCGCGCGTGATCCCCGGGCAGACGGACAGTTTGTGTATGCGGTGAAAACCACCGGCATTTACTGCCGTCCCAGCAGCCTGGCGCGTTTGCCGAAACCGCAGAATGTCGAGTTCTTCGACACTGCCGAACAGGCCCAGGCGGCGGGTTATCGCCCCAGTAAACGCGCCGCGAAAGATCAAAGCGACGTCGCCGCACAACATGCCGCGACGGTGGCCGCCGCTTGCCGCCAGATCGAAACCGCGGAGAATCTGCCTGTTCTGAGCGAGCTGGCTTCTGCTGCGGGCCTGAGTAGCTTTCACTTCCATCGGGTGTTCAAAGCGGTGACCGGTCTGACGCCCAAGGGCTACGCCGCGGCCCATCGTTCACGCAGGGTTCGTGAGCGTCTCGCGGACGGAGACTCGGTGACCGACGCGCTGTATGACGCCGGTTTCAACTCCAACAGTCGTTTCTATGAAGCAGCCGATCAGCTATTGGGCATGAAACCCGGTGATTACCGCGCGGCCGGTCAGAACAACGACATTCGTTTTGCCGTCGGCCAGTGTTCCCTGGGGGCGATTCTGGTGGCGCAGAGTGAACGGGGTGTTTGCGCGATCTTGCTAGGCGATGACCCGCACCAACTGGTCTGCGATCTGCAGGACAAGTTTCGGCGTGCGAATCTGATTGGCGCCGATCACACGTTCGAGCAACTGATCGCCAAGGTTGTAGGTTTTATTGAAGCGCCGGCCCTGGGCCTGGACTTGCCGCTGGATGTTCGTGGCACCGCTTTTCAAGAACGGGTCTGGCAAGCCCTGCGGGAGATTCCCGTCGGTCGCACCGCCAGCTACGCCGATATCGCTCAGCGAATCGGCGCGCCAAAAGCGATGCGCGCCGTG
The DNA here is from genome assembly GCF_004402115.1 of Pseudomonas sp. F01002. Taxonomy (NCBI): domain Bacteria; kingdom Pseudomonadati; phylum Pseudomonadota; class Gammaproteobacteria; order Pseudomonadales; family Pseudomonadaceae; genus Pseudomonas; species Pseudomonas sp. F01002. Next base: position 132,125 of record NZ_SOPU01000017.1, read on the forward strand.
GCTCAAGCCTGCGGCGCGAACAACCTGGCGGTGGCGATTCCGTGCCACCGCGTGGTGCGCAGCAACGGCAACCTGTCGGGCTATCGCTGGGGTGTGGAGCGCAAGCGTCAGTTGCTTGAACGCGAAAACCCGTCTGAGTCCTGAATGCCGATATAGACCGACACTGAGTCCGGGCTGGTATAAACCTCGAAGTCTGTGGCGAACGTGCGGCAAACCTGCGGGTTGTCCTTAAAGTAGGCCCAGATCAAGCCCCACGCCTGAATGACGCTGTCTGGCATCGCCCCTTTGGCGCTGAACACCAGGTATTCGCCTCCCTCCACCTGAACCTGCGGAAAGTCCTCGGAGGGCGCGGTGACCGCCACCCCCGCGGTCACATCGAAGTGGCCCGAAGCGTCGGACTCGTAGTTGGAATAGACGCCGTACACAAAGGAATCCGGCTGCTTGTGGGCGATCTTGTCGAAGATTCCCTCAACGAAAAATTGTTCCCACATCGGGCCGATGCGCGCCGTGTCTGGTTGCTGCTCTGCGGCATTGCAGGTGCGCACTTGCAGGCCCGAGACGCTAAAGGGCCGCACTTCACGCTGTTTTACATCCATGGTCGATAGTCCTTGTCTCTGTCGTTTGTCTGTTTGATTGGCGGTGAGACAGTCAACGATTGACGTCGACCACCACCCGACCACGCAATTGGCCGGCGAGTAATCGCGGTGCAGCCTCGATCACTTCGCTCAAGCCGATTTCGTGGCTGATCAGCGGCAACAAGGTGAAGTCGAGATCCTTGGCCAGACGATTCCAGGCCAGTATCCGCTTGGCTTTGGGCTGAGTCACGCTGTTGATCCCAGCCAGGGTCACGCCGCGCAAAATGAACGGGGCGACTGAAGCCGGGAAGTCCATGCCTTGCGCCAGGCCACACGCGGCGACAGTGCCGTCGGCCTTGGTGCTGGCACAGGCGTTGGCCAATGTGTGGCTGCCGACCGAGTCGATGACCGCCGCCCAACGCTCCTTGGCCAAGGGTTTGCCCGGCTCGGACAGCGTGGCGCGGTCGATGATTTCGCTGGCGCCTAATTGCTTGAGGTAATCGTGCTCGGAGGTGCGGCCGGTAGACGCGACCACCCGATAGCCGAGCTTGCTCAGCAGTGCGATGGCGAAACTGCCTACACCGCCATTGGCGCCGGTGACCAACACGTCTCCCTGCTCGGGCGTCACGCCATTATGTTCCAGCGCCAGGATGCTCAGCATCGCCGTGTAACCGGCCGTGCCGATAGCCATCGCTTGCGCCGCGGTGAACGCCTTGGGCAGCGGAATTAGCCAGTCGCCATTCAAGCGAGCCTTCTGCGCCAGTCCGCCCCAATGTCCTTCGCCAACTCCCCAGCCATTGAGTACGACTTGATCGCCGACCTTGTAGTCCGGATGCCCGCTGACTTCGACAGTACCTGCCAGATCGATCCCCGGCACCATCGGGAATTTTCGCACCACCGGGCTGCTGCCGGTGATCGCCAGGCCATCCTTGAAGTTCAGCGTGCTGTACGCAACACGCACTGTCACATCGCCCTCGGGCAGTTGATCGTCATTGATCTCTTGCAGTGTGGCCCGGTAACCGCTGTCGTCTTTGTCGATCAAAATGCCTTGGAACATTGCTGCCTCCAGATGGAATCACTCAGTTGTCGTGCAGTTGAAATAACACACAGCAACATTTCACCGTACTCGACTTTAAGCCAAGAGTGGCACACGAACAGAAAACTCGACTGGCCTTATGTCAGTCATTACTGATACAAAAACGGTCCTACCGTCCCTGCCCTGTTATGACGTCGGAGAACCCTTCAAATGAGCAAATGGCCAGACACCCGCATTCTTGACCTGCTTGGCATTGAGCTGCCGATCATCCAGGCGCCCATGGCCGGCGCGACCCATTCGGCCATGGTTATCGCAGCCAGTAATGCCGGCGGACTGGGCTCAATGCCGGCAGCCATGTTGAGCATCGATCAGTTGCGCGAGGAGCTGAAAACGATTCGTCAACACACTCAGCGTCCGATTAACGTCAACTACTTCTGCCATCAGACTCCCGCCGCCGATGAGCAACGCGCTCGAGACTGGAAGTATCTGCTGGAACCCTACTACCGGGAACTTGGCGTGGACTTCGACGCGCCGACGCCAGTGTCCAATCGAGCGCCGTTCGATAGCGCAGCCTGCGAAGTGATCGAAGAGTTTCGCCCCGAAGTCGTGAGTTTTCACTTCGGACTGCCGGAAAAGTCCCTGCTGGATCGCGTGAAAGCCACTGGGGCGAAAGTACTCTCCTCGGCCACCACCGTCGAAGAGGCGATCTGGCTGGAGCAGCAGGGTTGTGACGCAATCATCGCCATGGGGTACGAAGCCGGTGGCCATCGGGGCATGTTTCTCAGTGATGATCTGAGCAGCCAGGTGGGCCTCTTTGCGCTGGTGCCGCAGATCGTCGATGCCGTGAAAGTGCCGGTGATTGCTGCCGGCGGGATTGCCGATGCACGAGGCGTCGCGGCGGCTTTCCTGTTAGGGGCTTCGGCGGTGCAAGTGGGCACGGCGTACTTGTTCACGCCAGAGGCCAAGGTCAGCGCGTCTCATCACAAGGCGTTGCGCACGGCCAAGGAAAGTGAAACTGCCGTCACTAACATTTTCACCGGACGCCCGGCGCGCGGAATTCTCAATCGGGTGATGCGCGAACTTGGGCCGATGAGCGCAAAAGCCCCGGTCTTCCCGCTGGCGGGTGGTGCGCTGATGCCGTTGCGGGCCAAGGGGGAAGCGGATTTCAGCAATCTCTGGGCGGGTCAGGCATTCACGCTGGGCGTTGAAATGACCACGGCTGAACTGACCCGGCGCCTGGCTGAGGAAGGATTGGCCAAGTTGTTGGGTCGGTAATGCACTCACCTGTAGCAGCTGCCGAAGGCTGCGTTCGGCCCGGTCCGCGCTCGGGCGAAGCAGTCGTAGATTCAGCTGCCACGATTAACCTGAAAGACCGCGGTATCTGGTTTCACGACCGCTTCGCAGTCGAGCGCAGCCTTCGGCAGCTGCTACAGGGTTATGCGTGGCCTCAATAACGCGCATCCGACACATTCCGTTTGCAGGCATTTCGCTATATATTCCGCTATATAGCGTTTCACCCCCTCGTTGCACTTGCCTATAACGGAGCCGTTTCATGACCATTCGTGCCTCACGTTTTGCCCCCACCTGCCTGGCAACCCTGCTTGCAGTGTTCGCTTTCGGGTCCGCCCAGGCGGACGAAGTCCAGGTCGCCGTCGCCGCCAACTTCACTGCACCGATTCAGGCGATCGCCGCTGATTTCGAAAAAGATACCGGGCATAAACTGGTCACCTCCTATGGTGCCACCGGCCAGTTCTATACCCAGATCAAGAACGGCGCACCGTTCGAAGTGTTCCTCTCGGCGGACGACACCACCCCGCAAAAACTCGAAACCGAAGGCGAAACGGTCAAGGGCTCGCGCTTCACCTACGCCATCGGCACCCTGGCGTTGTGGTCGGCCAAGGAAGGTTACGTCGATGCCAAGGGCAAAGTGTTGAGCGACAACCAGTATCAGCATCTGTCCATTGCCAACCCGAAAGCCGCGCCTTACGGTCTGGCCGCTACTCAGGTGCTGGCCAAGCTGGGCCTGACCGACAAGGTCAAAACCAAGATCGTTGAAGGCCAGAACATCACCCAGGCCTACCAATTCGTCTCCACCGGCAATGCCGAACTGGGTTTTGTGGCCTTGTCGCAGATCTACAAAGACGGCAAAGTCACCGGCGGCTCGGCCTGGATCGTTCCAGCCGACATGCACGACCCGATCAAACAAGACGCGGTGATCCTCAACAAAGGCAAGGACAACCCCGCTGCCAAGGCACTGGTTGAGTACCTCAAAGGTCCGAAAGCCGCCGCAGTCATCAAATCCTACGGTTACCAACTCTAAATGACGCTATCGAGTGCCGACTTTTCCGCCATCTGGCTGACCCTGAAACTGGCGTCGCTGACGACGGTTATCCTGCTGGTCATCGGCACTCCGATTGCGTTATGGCTGTCGCGCACCCGCTCGTGGTTGCGCGGCCCGGTCGGGGCGATCGTCGCCCTGCCCCTGGTGCTGCCGCCGACGGTGATTGGCTTTTACCTGTTGCTGGCGCTCGGTCCTAACGGGTTTGTCGGCCACTTCACCCAATCACTGGGGCTCGGCACCCTCACTTTCAGTTTTGCAGGGTTAGTGATCGGCTCGGTGCTCTACTCGATGCCGTTCGTGGTCCAACCGCTGCAAAATGCTTTTTCCGCCATTGGCACTCGCCCATTGGAAGTGGCCGCGACCTTACGCGCCAATCCCTGGGACACATTTTTCAGCGTGATCCTGCCGCTGGCCCGCCCCGGTTTCATCACCGCTGCCATTCTCGGTTTCGCCCACACCGTCGGTGAGTTCGGCGTGGTGCTGATGATCGGCGGCAACATTCCCAACAAGACCCGCGTGGTCTCGGTGCAGATCTACGATCACGTCGAAGCCATGGAATACGCCCAGGCCCATTGGCTGGCCGGGGCGATGCTGGTGTTCTCCTTTATTGTGTTGCTGGCGCTTTACTCCAGCCGTAAAACCAAAGCGGGCTGGAGCTGATCGATGATCCATACGCGTCTGAAACTGAGGTATTCAGGGTTCGCCCTGGAAGTTGATCTGCAATTGCCCGGCCGCGGCGTCACTGCCCTTTACGGTCATTCCGGTTCGGGCAAGACCACCTGTCTGCGTTGCATCGCCGGCCTGGAGAAGGCCGAGCAGGGTTTCATCCAGGTCAACGATGAAGTCTGGCAGGACAGCGACAAGAAGATTTTCGTACCGCCACATAAACGGGCATTGGGTTACGTCTTCCAGGAAGCCAGCCTGTTTCCCCATCTGTCGGTGCTGGCCAATCTGGAGTTCGGCCTCAAGCGCATTCCTCGCCCACAGCGACGGGTCGACATGGCACACGCGACCGAACTGCTCGGGATCGGCCATTTGCTGGATCGCCATCCGCAGCACCTTTCCGGTGGTGAACGGCAGCGGGTCGGCATCGCGCGCGCCCTGCTCACCAGCCCGAAACTGTTGTTGATGGACGAGCCGCTGGCGGCATTGGATAGCCAACGCAAAAACGAAATCCTGCCTTACCTGCAACGACTGCATGATGAGCTGGACATCCCGGTGCTGTACGTCAGCCACTCACAGGATGAAGTCGCGCGGTTGGCCGACCACATCGTCTTGCTGAGTGAAGGCAAAGCCCTGGCCAGCGGGGCTATTGGCGAAACGCTGGCCCGTCTCGACCTGCCCCTGGCGCTGGGCGACGACGCCGGCGTGGTGATCGAGGGGCACGTCAGTGCCCATGACGCCGACTACCAGTTGCTAACCCTGCAACTGCCCGACACGACCCTGAATATTCGGGTGGCTCACTCACCGATGACCTTGGGTCAGGCGCTGCGCTGCAAGGTTCAGGCACGGGATGTCAGCCTGAGCCTGCAAAGTGTCGAGCAAAGCAGCATCCTCAATCGCCTGCCGGTCACCGTGATCAGTGAAATGGGCGCGGACAACGCCGCCCACGTGCTGATCCGTCTGGACGCTGGCGGCACACCGCTGCTGGCGCGGATCACCCGCTACTCCCGAGACCAATTGGGCGTGCACCCCGGCCAGCAACTCTGGGCACAGATCAAGGCAGTAGCGGTTCTGGCATAAATCCGCTGGCACGACTGCAACGGCGTGCGGTCAATGGCTGTAACGGCCCCTGATCCGTCGCCAAGGACTACCGCCATGCCCGATATCGCGCTGCCCGATGCGCTGCCATCAGACCTGCATTACGTCGATGACACCCAGCCCGGCATCGCCCGCAAGAAACTGCGCGGCAAGTTCTGCTATTACGACCTTGCGGGTCAGCTCATCACCGATCAAGACGAGATCAAACGCATCAATGCCCTCGCCGTGCCCCCGGCCTACACCGATGTATGGATCTGTGCCGACCCGCGCGGCCATCTGCAAGCCACCGGCCGTGACGCCCGAGGTCGCAAGCAATACCGTTATCACCCACGCTGGCGAGAAGTGCGTGATGCCGACAAATACTCACGTTTACGGGACTTCGGGTTGGCGCTGCCGAAACTGCGCAAACAGCTTGAAGCACTGCTGGCAGCTCCCGGCTTCAGTCGCGACAAGGTCATGGCCACGGTCATCACCTTGCTCGACGCGACGCTGATCCGGGTCGGCAACACCCAGTATGCTCGGGACAACCGATCCTACGGCCTGACCACCCTGCGCAACCGTCACGTCGAGGTCAACGGCAACGCGATCCTGTTCCAGTTCCGTGGCAAGAGCGGTGTCGAGCACCAGATCACCGTGAAAGACCGACGCCTGGCGCGGATTATCAAACGCTGCCTGGAAATTCCCGGGCAGAACCTGTTTCAGTACCTGGATGAAAACGGTGAACGACACACCGTCAGTTCCTCCGATGTCAACGCCTACCTGCAAACCCTCACCGGCGCCGACTTCACAGCCAAGGACTACCGAACCTGGGCCGGCAGCGCATTGGCGTTGGCGGTTTTGCGCGAACTGCAGTGGGAGCCCGAGTCGGATGCCAAGCGGCATGTGGTGGAGATGGTCAAGAACGTTGCCAAACAACTGGGCAACACCCCGGCAGTCTGCCGCAAGTGCTACATCCACCCGGCGGTGCTCGATGGTTTTCTTTTGGGTGCGTTGGCTGAGCTGCCCAGACCACGAGCGCGCAAAGGGCTCAGGGCAGAGGAAGTCGGGCTGGCGGTGTTTTTGGAGATGCGGGGCAATGGCTGAGGCGACGAACTGACCTGTCTATTTTTTTGCATGATCGCCAATGGCTTCTATAGTTGATGTGAACCTGAATTAGCTGCGGTGAGCCATGGAAGACATTTTCGTTGTGAAGCGATGCAACAAGATCATCATCCATGGTCGCCGGGCCGGAGAACCCGATCATCCACCACCCGACGCCGCCGTCTGGTATCGCATCGCCGATACTCGAACCCGCGGCTTCATCGGTGACGGTTTCGATCGTGAAGAAGACGCCCTGCGTGAATGCTGGCAGCTTAATGCCAGGTCGCAAGTGACGGCCCGACAAGGCTGAGGTCACCTGCCATTTAGGGGTCTATACTGAAAAAGCTGAAGGAATAGCGACCCCATCGGCAGAAAGCTCGCTCCCCGCGGGCTTTTTGCTGCCAAATACAGGTTTCTTGAACGGAGGTGTTTGCCATGTCCGAAAAAGAGTCCATCACCACTTTGCTCACCCTGCTCGACTCCCGTCAGGCTCGCCTGGCAGCGGCGTGCAAGGAAATCGCCGACTGGGTCGATCATCAAGGCGGGCACCCGACGGCCCTTAGAATTCGTGATCGTCTGAACGACATCGAGAAGGACGCGCCACTGATTCGCAATACGCTGTCTTCGCTCAAACCTGTCGACCCGCCCCTGCCGCGGTTCAGATGATTCGATCTGGGCATCCTCAAGGACACGGCCTGATTCAGGACGCATGAACGGCGACCTTATCGTCACCGGGTGCGTCCTTGCCTGAGCGCTTCCTGCTACATCCCCAAACCAGCCTGGCGCTGGGCTTTTTTTTGGCTGCGCAGTCTGTTTCACACTGTATTCACAACTCACGCCCTACAGTGGACCCGACTCCTTTGAAGAATCCCCCTGGCCCGCCCGCATGCGGGCCTTTTTTTTGCCCATTAATCAGGCAACGAACGTCGCCGTACGCTGGAGGTCAAACCATTACACGCAACGAAGGAGACGTCTGATGGTTACTCACTTTAAAGTCGGCGGGCATCTGGCCTGCGGCCATAAAGGCAGCAAGCTCGTGTCAACCAGTGAACTGACCCGGGTGAAATGCAGAAGCTGCCGCAACACCGACGCGTTCAAGGATGCGCGCAAAGACCAACGCAACGCTGCACGCCGCGCCGCACGCAAAGCCAAAGTTACGCATACAGCCAATGACTGGCGCGCGGCTTGGGTCGAACGGCTCACCGCCATGGAAGGACTGCAACGATTGCCTCGTGGTTTCACCGGTCAGCCTTTCGTTTAGCTGACAGCATCGGCGGCTGAATCGAATTCACTCGATCCGGCCGCTGGCGCCATGATTTCCAGCAACGACATGCGCTTTTTCCGAAGCCGCTGATGAAATCGCCCGTGCGACAAAACGCGAAATCCGTTTCGCCGCAGTACCGTCGGAGGCTTATCGTCAGGCGTTGGCACAGGAAGAACTTCCCGCACAACTGATCGACCTGGTGCTGTATCTCTTCACCATCGTGCTTGATGGCCGCAATACACCGATTGCCGATGGCGTACAGTGAGATAACGGGTGTGCGTTAGTTTGATGATACTTAACTAATGCACACTGAATTTATTGTTATTTGTCTTTGTATTTTGGTCTACAAGCCACACTGAAGCGCCATCACTGTGCACGGTATTGCATTCTTTTCCATATTCTTTATAGGTGACGCAGATCACGTCACCCGCCACAGTCCAATTACCTTTAATCTCTGGATAATTAGCAATTTTAATTAACGCGGCTCCGCCAGGACTCAATGTTTCCGAGAACGGCTCGCCTTTGGCGGTTTTGCTTTTGAGCTCACGACCAATCAACACCTGGTGAATTTCATCCCCGCTTAATTGCTTCGCACCAGCAGGTGCCGGGGTATGGGCATCGTTTGGAATCTGAGGTCCGGAAGAACATCCAGAGAGAAAGAACGCTACAGTAATGGCAGTCAACAACTTACTCATCACTTCCACCTCTTACAATTTTTTATATTCAGACAACGTAACTTTTAAGGTTAGATAACCCCAAACTGATCAATATATTTTTTGACGATAAGATCAATAGCGGCGTCAGCGAGGTGTGCACCATTGCCATGCAATTTTTTGGCGGCAAACAGATTCCTCAACTAGGGTTCTATCGAACCAAAATTGCGCCGACGGTGTTGGCGGGCACTCATCAAGGAGGGGACAGATGACATCAATTCGTAAGACCGAGCAAACCTATCGCACCTGGTCCAGCCCAATCTTGCTTGAACTCAAGGAGAGAGAGCACCAGCTGGACGCTGAAGCCCGCCAGGCCCTTCAAAATGTCTTGGTCGAGAGAAGGCTTGTCGATACCGGCAACCCTTCTGGCGAAGATCGACGCGGCGCTAATCCAGGGGCTAGCGGCCGGGGTCAATAACTGCTACGGGCTAAAAAACAGCAAGCCAGAAACAAACAAGGGTTTGCATCAGCTTTCGCCCGCAAACCCTTGATTTTAGATGGTGCCCGAAGCCGGAATCGAACCGGCACGCCCTTACGAGCGGGGGATTTTAAGTCCCAAGGGAAAATCAATCAGGCCGTGCCTCCCAATAGCTTTTCCGGGTCGCAATCAGGCAAAAAAGTATGCCATGCAGCCCAATGTTTCCGCATACCTCTAAATGATTGCGGCCCGGAAAAACCCATGTTCAAAGCGAAAAAATGCCCGCTCAGCGCGAGTCGAAACCAATCCACACTATGCCAATGATGCATACATCCACGCGTTCTACTGGTATCGCCTCGACCCCTAGCACCCCATGCACGCAGTACCCCTGTAAGACCTTGTGAAATGGCCGTTTTTACTGGCGCTCGCTGCAATCGAATGCCCACAAGTGCTTACAAGTGCGTGAGAAAGTCACGCAAATGTCACGCACCCATCTCAGGCATCCTGCCGGCCGCTTATGCAAACGGAAACTCGCGGCCTCCAGAGGAGGTTTTGCGCAAGCCGACCCAACAAAAGCGCCTCCAGGTTTACTAGGCATAAGCGGACACCACAATCGCACCACTCTTACGGCTGGGAGAGAAATGTCACCCTCTCGAATTATGGACGAGTCGGTCAACGAAGAACTCCATATGCCCTCAGGGGGTAGTCGGCAAAGGCCAAGCGTCGACCTTTAAAGCGATTTCCTGAAATGCTTCGGCGCACTTGGAGCGCGGAAAGTGTTCGTAGACTGCTCGCTGCTTCTGCACTGCCCTACGCGCACACACATCGTACGGAACCGCTCCCACATACCGCAGGGTTACGTCGAGGAAAAGATCGGTGACTTTGGCCAATTTAGCGAACAGCGCGCGACCTTCATTCGGGCTCTGCACCATATTGACCAGCACCCGGAAACGGTCCATTCCGTAATCACGATTAAGCAGTTTGATCAGTGCGTAGGCATCGGTGATCGAGGTCGGCTCGTCGCAGACCACCAGTAAGACTTCGTGGGCCGCCCGGACGAGACTGACCACCGACGAGCCGATGCCCGCAGCTGTGTCAATCACCAGCACATCGAGACTGTCACCGATTTCACTGAAGGCCTGGATCAGGCCTGCGTACTGAGTCGGAGACAAATGCACCATGCTCTGGATGCCTGAAGCCGCGGGGACGATTCGTATCCCGCCCGGACCGCGCAAAAGTACATCGGATAGCTCACAGCGACCTTCGATTAAATCGGTAAGCGTGTACTGCGGGGAAAGCCCCAACAGGACATCGATATTCGCCAAGCCAAGATCGCCATCAAGCAATACGACTCGCCTTCCAAACTTCGCCAGCGCCAATGAAAGATTCACAGCCACAGTCGTCTTGCCGACGCCGCCCTTTCCGCCGGTCACGGCGATAACTTGCACAGAACGCACACCATCCATGTTATTGATTACCTTCCATGTGCAACGCGTGCGAGTAGTCGCTAACTATTCCTAGATGCGCAATGGTAGCTGAAAAGTGCAGACACATGGCCACTACATGGCAATCACGCGAACCAGAACTGCCACTGCTGCAATGACCTCATCCGCCGAGTAATCGCCTATGCCCCATTCAGACCTGCTCCCTTCCCTGCTGTACAAGATCAACGAAAACCAACTCGCCCTAGAGGCCGCCATCCTGGAGCTTTCCAATTGGGTCGAGGCGCGCGGCTCTGCTGACGTCGCAGACAACGTGCGCGGCGCATTGGACACCATCGACAAGAACGAGGAGTTCATCAAGCTTACGCTCGCAGTCCTGATGACGCCGGAGTGACCGTTACTAGCTGTTGATTCGACCGGTCGCTGCACCTGGCATCAACTGGGTTGATCGACGACCCGAATCTGCGTCAGCCCTACTAGCTCAGCCTGCTCTAAAATCTCCTGCGCCGTCGCGTCCGCGGTGGGCATGATCAGGCTGTTCTCTCCGTCCCCAAAATGCAGCTGTAGCAGGTGCATTGCCGCCTCATGGATGGGCAGCTGAGGCTGCTTGAATTCGAACATGTATGTGCGGGGCTCGCCGTTGAACAGGTATTCCAAGGTAAAGTTGCGCAAGGTGACATCCTCTTAGTGGGATAAGTAAAGCTAACTATCCTGACTGAACGGTCAGTTTTTAGTTCAAGTGTTACACCGACCGTACATCTCTCATAACCTACGGTCCGTCGCCTTACCCTCGCCACAATAGCCATACCTCGATTACTGTACATGCAACCAGTATTTGTACAGCGAACCCGTTCCCATGAATTTCGACCAGGCTAAGGCGCTGAGACTTCAGCAGTGGCGCTCAACCCTCGACGACCACGACTTTCGAATGCAGAATCCCGAGGCCCACCGACAGAACCTTCACGAAATGAGCTCTGCCCTTGTTACCGAGGGATTGATCGATGAGCTCCAGCGGTTCGACCTGAACGAAATGGCGAACGCTGCCTACTGGCACGCCGTGGAGGAATTGCAGACCGCTTCGGCCCGGTACTGCGGCGCTTCAGCGTACGACGTTTTGTCGCGCGGCAATGGCGAGCTATTCGGCCGCATTGGACAGTCAATTTTCTATGCCACCAGCACCCTTGCCGACAACGCACGGTCCTCATACGACGGGAAAATTTACCGCGATGCCACCGGGGCGAACCTTGTTTTTAGCCCGTCGGGAGTTACCGCGAGAATTGTCGAGCTTGTATTGACGCTGCCTGATGGGCAACTTTACGACCTTGTCGAAACCGGGCGAACGTTTGAGGGGATGACCTACGAGCCAATAGAAGATCCGGACCTCTACCGCGCGCTGGTGGACGCCGCCCAATTTGCCCGCGAGTGCTGTGATCTACGTGCTTTCGAAAGAGTGCGGCCGCGTCTCGATCTGGCCAGGTTCCGCACTTGCCCCGCTTGCCTTGATCGTTTTGACCGGTGTGAAGATTGCCCGACTTGCGCTGGCAGAGGGTTTGTAACGAAGCCGGCAGCGACTGGTCTACGCTAAATGCATGGTCGGAGGAATTAACCATGTGCGGACGCCTTTCCCAGTACCGAGGCATCCACGACTTCGTCGCGGCACTCAGCATTCCCAACGCCCTCCTCAACTATGCCGGCGACCAGCCTTTCGAGCGCTATAACGCGGCGCCGACCACTCAGCTCGCTCTCTTCCACAGGGAAGGGGAATATTTGCGGGCCGACATGGTTCGCTGGGGCTGGCGCCCGCACTGGGCCAAAGACCGCGTAGCGCCGATCAATGCCCGAGTTGAGAAAGTTGCCCACGGCCCATTCTTTAAAGCGATCTGGCCCCATCGGGCGATTATCGCAATCGACAACTGGTTTGAGTGGGTGGATGAAGGCGGCCCGAAAAAGCAGCCTTACCTTGTTCGCCACCGTGACCGGTCACCAATCCTCTGTGCCGCGATCGGTCAGTACCCCATTGCCGAGCATGAACCGAGCGAGCAAGACGGTTTCGTTATCATCACCGCCGACAGCGCCGGCGGCATGGTGGACATTCATGACCGCCGTCCAGTGACATTGAGCCCCGAGCTGACCCGAGAATGGCTAGACCCCGCCACACCGAAGGAACGCGCCGAACAGATGGTGCTGCTCGAGGGAGAGCCTACAGAGGCCTTCGAGTGGTTCAAAGTGGACCGCGCCATTGGTAATGTGCGTAATCAAGGGCCTGATCTAATCAGCCAATGGACGAAGCGCCTGCAGGCATTGGCCTGTTTTAACTCGACGCCAGAGTCTTGAGCCGCTCTTCGAGCCGATTGACCGTTGGTGACGAACCTTCTTTTCAGACTTCCCCACTGACTTAAATGAGGCGTAACATAACGCTAGTGGCCAGTGGCCCCTCTCTCGTCCATGACTCATCAAGGAAGATCCTCTTGAAAGCTCTCAAAATAGTAGCTGCTCTTTCCATTTCCTCCCTCGCCAATGCGACCGAAAGTCAGTCGGTAGCAGATGTATACTCAGCGAACTATTCGATTGAAAGTGTCGAGGGCAACATCCCTATACGCGCTGTAGTCGTTAAGCGATCAAGCGAGTCTATCGTTGTCTACACCGGCTTCGGCTTCGACTGCACTTCGAAAGTGTTCAGTCAAACCGGTTTTTATAGTTCCAAGGAGAGTGTGCTTGCTCAGGTTGCAAAGATTGGACGAGTTGATGCGCCTGAATCGGATTTGACCATCTTGGCGCGCAAACAAGCCTGCGAGGCGAATCAACCTTTAGGCGCCAACGTAAGCGACGCTCGCCCTGACGAGTCGTAGCGCTTTAGCTCTTCAACATACGCATCGGTCACGGCCTTGGCCCTTGCGTCGCAGGTGTTCCGATCTTTCCAAGCCGACTGCCATTCTCCAACCTTCACAGAAAACCCACGTTGATAAGTGCCAAATAGCGCGCGCCGGCTACTAGTGCCAGCGCTGCTATATAAGGAAGGAGTCGGAGCAGGATGGCATTCATGACCAGCGGCCAGTGGCGTTATCGCCAGAGCTCGCCCGCGAGTGGCTAGACCCGGCCATGCCGACGGAGCGTGACGAGGAAATTGTGCTGCTCCAAGGTGAGCCGGCGGAGGCTTTCGAATGGATCAGAGTCAATACTACCGTGGGCAAGGTACGGAGTCAGGGGCCAGATTTAATTAAACGCGATAACAAAGACACATTACATCTCTGACCCAATACATTCTTAGACTAATCTTTTATCTATACCAAGGATCTAATGAGGGCCAATGCTGTTTTTGCGCAACCCAGGCATAGGAATTCATGACCTTATTCAGGATACATAGAGTAAATTCTAAAGTTTCTAAAGAAACATTAACACCATCCAGCCCACACTCTTTACCAGTTGCAAAATATGTATTACCTACAAAAGATGAAAAAAATCTTGATGACTCCTCGTCGCGTTTCGCTTTGGAAGCAAAAACCCCAATAGCTCTATCTTCAACATGCTGTATAGAGTTTCGCAGTCCGATCAGGCCGGGGATTCCCGAGTAAAATTCTTCTGCTATCGCTTTCAGATCATGTGGAGCGCCATCTTCTTTCGATAAAGTCTTAATTAACTTTCCTATTGAGTCCAATGCAGAAACAAAGGCCTTGGAATATATCAAGGTCTTAGCCGCCCTAAACTCTGTAGGAACCCGACCTAACTCCCACTGCTCTATCTTATGAAGGCGCTCAACATTAAACTCTCGCTCTTGTCGCTCCTCGCAACCATTAGAGGATAAGGCCTTGTATTGTGCATCTATTCTTTCCCGGCTTTTTCGATCATCATCCCTTAACGTGTTATCTTTTCCGTTTCCTCTCCAACCATTACTCTCAGAGTAAAGTTCCACTGCCAGATTGGCCTCGTAAAAAGCGTCTCTCAGCAAGATAAGAAGTGCAGAGCTATCTTTTGAGTAGCCTTTGCTTTTATCAAGAAAGCCTCCCGGGGTAACAACTTCAAAAACTTTCATGAGAACTAATACTCCACAGAAAGCAGACCAATTGAGCTCAGTAGCATAGCTAGAAAATTGAACGTCACCGGATTAAGGGACTCATGGCACATCCTTGAAGAAAACGTGCTGTCCGAGCTTCAGCGTCTGCTTGGCCTTTGCCGCCCAAGCCGGAGCCATCGGCATAGTGGTCGCGTAGTAATGCGTGGCCCCGCCGGTTGGATCTGGTGCTTTACCGGCCAGCACCTGATCAGCGGCGATCTGTGCCTGAGCGAACTCGCGGAATGGAATCGGCTTTGCACCGCACAGGTAAACAAAGTTCGGGTCGTTCCTGTTCCAGCAGCTGAACTGGTACGGCTTCTGGCACACGCCGGCGTAACCCTCGCCCCACCACGACTTGGCTTTGCCGTCGTTGACGCGGTTGCGGATCGTCCAGGCCACGGCAATCTGGCCAGCCAGTGATTCGCCGCGCGCCTCACCCCATAGCGTGCGAGCGAGGATATCTCGGTCTTTGTCGGTAACTGGCATCACTTTTCTCCAGGCAAAAAAATCCCGCTCGATGGCGGGTTGCGTTGTGCTGCGGTGGCGCATCAGATCAGATCAGCGGCCACAGTTTGGGGGTCTGCCACGATTACCGGCACCGCTGGCTCAACTGGCCAAACCGGCGCGGCGTACCAGGTCGGCTGCACGGTGACTTTGCCCAGCGCGAACTTGTAGGTTTTCCACGCTTTGAGATTGATCAGGAGCGTGGCCTGCTCTGCCTCATCTTCCTCGGTCGCTTCGCCAAGTTCGATGCCAAAACCGATCGTGTCTATCCGCTCCTGTATGCGGGCAATCTGCGCGAGCGCTTTTATGTTCCTGCCTGACAGCTCAGCTTTGGCTGCAGCCAGTTGAGCTGCTTCGACAGCAGCGTCCTTCATAGCTTTGGTGATGAGTTGCGACCAATCGATATTCATTGATTGTCCTCAGGCGAGGCTTCGAGTGCTGGCTCCGGCAGCGGGCCGGGGAAGACAACAGGGCCATCGGGCACGTTATTCAGAGGAACCGGGAAAGCCTGCTCGGGGCTGTAGTTCCAAGGCATGGGAAACCAATAGTGTCAAGATCAGCTCACCATTTACCTTGTCAACATTGCCCGCAAACCACTCGGAATTAATCGCTGCGCGTGGAAGTGTGTCGCCGTCCCCTATTAATGAAAAGTCAAAAGACTCCCCATTTACAATCAGCGTGCTTCCTGACCGGAATACTTCCAGCGTATCGTCCCGCCGCTGCGGTGAAAGATTAATCAGCATTAGAACCACCTCCCAACTGCAACTAACTTTTCAGATACCGTGGTAGCCACGGGACTGGTGTAATCGATCACGAAGAAATTACATGTAGAGACCGTTGTATTCGGATCGGCATTCAAGGCGTGGACACGACCTGCCCCCCTCGCAGCGCCAGTGACTACTGGAGGCGCGGCGAATGAAGACGGAAACGTCCAGCTCCCGTAGTAGTACCAAATACTTCCGTAAATCGTGAAGTCGCCAACCACAAGCCCATAGGATCGCGATCTGGTACAGATCATCAGCCCGCTGGCAAACTTCCAAGCCTCGCCATTTGCGCCTGAAACGTACTCCATCAAAGCGCCCGTTGGCGTTCCGCCAGATTGTGACACAGCACCAATGATTGCAGCCACTGCAGCAGTGCCGAGACCGAGACCGCTACGTGCCAGAGCTTGAGTAGTACCACCAGTTCCGCCCTGAGCGACACTTATTGCAGTGGTCAAAGCATTGAGCGATGTGATGTCGTTGTTTGCGCCAGACTTAGCAGCCGTGATAACGAAGCGGGCATCAACCGCCGCCACTTTTCCGAGCATGTCTTGCATCATGGCAGACAAGTTGGTGATCCCGGTTCCACCCTTGCCGACCGGCAAAACATCATAGTTACCGGTCGTGCCCAATGCTGCCAGCTTTGCGCCGTATGTATTGACCAGGGCTCGCAGCGTATCCGCAGAATCTTTCACATAACCTTGCAGCGGGGCCAGTGCGTAAATGCCTGCACCGTTAGTTGCGCCCTGATAGTTAGGCGAGATCGATATAGCCGTATCGCTGGCAATGTTGGTCACTTCGTACCAACCACCGTCCGGGCCACGGAACCCATCGCCCACACGGCTGTTGGCAATAAACGCAGTACCCGTGCCGATCACGGCATTGGAATTTAGGGCGACCGAAACCGTCCCGGTTTTGTACCAAGGCATGGATTACTTCCTTCAGAAAGTTGTTATACGGCGAGTTTTGCGAAGATGGCCGGCATGAAGAAGGCAAACGGGTTGGAGAACCCGTCGGTAACGGCGTACAGCGTACCGGTGCTGAAACTCCACAAAGTTTTAACAAGGCGACCGGACCCAGATCCCGTCAGCATGTTCATACCGAAGGTATTGATAAGCATGTATTCGTTTTCTGGAAAGTTGAACGATACGGTGTAAAAACTTCGGGTACTGCTCGTGGCGGTAGTTTCAGATCGGACATAGGTCCAGTTCTGGAACGCTCGCGTGAACAGCGCCGTCGGAGTTCCTGAATCAAAAAGGAGCTTTGAAGCACCGTCCCAAAGCCGCGTTCCGTATGAAGCAACCGGCTGCGCGCCGAAGGTCGCGGCGAAGTACCGCCCGTTCGGTTGATTGGTATTTACGTCGTATGCTCGGACATAGAAGCCGGTCCAGTTGCCGGCTGATCCAATCACCTGCATGGCGGTGAGTCCCGCCACCCCGCCGGTATCCGGCCGGCAAAACACCAGAGGCGGCTCTTGACTAGTGATGACGCGCGGAAAGGAAGTGGAGGATCCAAGTCCGGACTCCTGCGTCGGCGCATAGCGACCGCTACAGATGACGTTCAACCTGGCAAATTCCGAGTCGATCACCACTTGATTGCTGTTGTTGACGAAGCTGAGTCCGTACGACGCCATTAAGCAAACCTTATAACCATCAATCGCATGGTTCCGCTGGTGGAAAGACTGGCCGCGAAAGTGCGCGTGTAGTTGTAAACACGCGCGACTCCCGACAGCATTTCAGTTTCCAATTGAAAGGATGTCGCTTCGTTGTACGGACCTACCGGGATCACGATCGCGACTGAATTGGAAGCATCACTTCCGGGTACCGAAAAGTCCTGATTCGCCTTTGTGCTATTGGCAAAGGTAACCAGCGTGGACAATACGACCCGCATGGTGAATGAGTTCTCGTCGACCTGAAGCGCCCCATCGGCGCCCCAGATCCGCATTCCATGAGCCATTTTTCACCCCAAGTATCCGAGCCGCACACGCAGCACGTTGTTCGCGTCGTAGACGGAGACGTTCAACGAGTTGATTACCAAGCGACCTTGCCCGGGAACGATGCCGTTGATCTCCAGTGTGCCGTCCTTGTTGAGAATCCAACCCTGTTGACCGGCGATGTAGTTGGTTGAGCTGATGTAGCTGCCGATCTTGGCGTTGGTGATGGTGCCGTCCGCGATAAACGCCGAGTTCATGAACACCTGGCCACCCTGCACCGCAAACGGAACCGAGATGGCGCCGCCGGCGATGGTGTTGACGATGGCGAAGCGATCGGCACTCACCAGGAACTGACTTTGCAGGCCGGCGCCGGTGTTCTCGATGCCCAATCCGATTCCGGCGGCGACGTACTGCCCCCCCGCGGTGATCTGCATCTTCACCGACCACATGGTCGAGAGCTTGCCGGCGGTGTCGGCGTAGGCCGTCGACGTCTGCTGAATCGCGGCGGTGTTTTGTCCCACCGACACATTCAACTGATCGATCTTCGTGGCCGTTGCCGACTGATTGGTGGCGACCACCTGTTCCAGTTCGGTGATGTTCGCCGCGTTCTCGCCGATGGCGACGTCGAAGGTGGTGATCCGCTGCGCCATCGCTTCGTTTTCAGAGGTGCGAACCTTTGATTCCGATGCGATCGCGGCGGTGCTGGTCCAGCCCTTCAGGGCATCCGCCAGTTCGCCATTGTCGTCGCGGGATGACGCCCGCAATGCTTGAAACGCGGTCGCCTGAGCGGTGACTACTCCGTCGAGCTCGGTAATCTCGGCAGTGTTCGTGGCGACCTGTTGTGCCAGGCCATTGGCCGTTTCGACGGTCTGGCCGACATCCAGCCAGTAGACCGGGTTCGGCGGTGGCGTATTGTCCGGTACCGGACCAGTAGCCTGATAAATGCGCTTGCCCTGCACCACCAGGTCGTATTCCGCGTAGCTGGCTTCCGGGTCGTACCCCTTCAGGCCGTCCAGTGCATCGATCTGTGCCTGGAGCCCAGGAATCTTCTCGATCTCGTCCAGCAGGTCCGGACCGAGCTCCGTCTCGGTGATCTGGCCGGCGATCATTTCCAGAATGTCCGCTGCGTCGGCGCTCGACTGCCCCTGCACACCCATACCAATCGGGTACCACGGGCCGATATTGCCGATCCGATCCACCAGCCGCGCCCAGAAGTAGAAGGTCACACCAGCCTTCAGGCCAAGCATCGAGAAATCGCTTTGCGGGTACGACAGGTCCGTCAGCTTGGTTGCAGCCTCAAGGCTGGTCGTCGGCCCGTACCAGACTTCAGTCCGCTGGGTGTCTTCGGCGCCAGCCGGGAATCCCCACTTCAGGTAGATACCGAACAGCAGCGGCGTGGCCGTCAGGAACGACACCGCCGGCGGCAAGCCTTCCTTCCCCTTGAGGTTGGTCAGGATCGAGTTGCGCCAGATCGATGAGATGTCGAAGGCGCTGACCGCTCGGACACGGGCCACGTAGGCCCCGGCGTAGATGCCAACCACGTCGACACTGGTCATCCCGGTGCGCTGCAGCTTGATCCAGTTGCCACTGTCCTTGCGCCACTCAACGTCGTAGCCGACTGCGCCAGCAACCGCCGGCCAAGTGATAGTCATGGTGGCCACGGCGATGCCCTGGGACACCACCGAGTTCGACGTGACGGTCACACTGGCCGGCGCCGGAACCTCGGTGACCGGGATCACACTGATCGGCCGCTCTTCCAAGCGAGCGCCGGTGTCGATGTAGGCGAATTTGCTCGGGTCGTACTGCAGCGCACTGATTTCGAAGTTGCCTTCGGTTGTGCGTTTGGTCCGCAGTACGCGATAGAGCGGGATCGCCAGATCATCGGCATCCAGCGCCCACTAGAGCTGCGCGCGTGGTGGCTCGCTGTAGTTGGTGGTGACGGTCACAGCACGGCCGTTCACGCTCTGCACGGTACGACCTTCCGCGCGGCCACCCGGCAGGTTGATGATCAGGCGATCACCAGCCTTGGCTTGGGTGTCACGGTCCAGCGTCACGACTCGGCCAGCGACGGCAGAGATTCGCCCACCCACCTCGCGCCCCGCCAGCAGCGAATCCGCTATTGGTATGATGTGGCCAGGAAGCGGGATCACCCCCTCCATGCCAGTTTTGAATGAGACGGTGCGGTCCTGATTGTTGCTCAGAATCGCCCACTTGCCACGGCGCTGGGCTTCGGATGCGCGCGTGCAACCGATGGCGCTCAACTCAGTTGGCTTATCGCCCAAACGGCGTTGCAGATCCAGATCGGAGAACGGGATGACGTCAGTGTCATAGTTGTTCGCCGGGTTGTCGTAACTGACCAGGGCACGGGTATACCGAGTTTTGGCCGAGGCGCTGCCATACGAGAATTTCCCGTCGATGACGTTGGCACGGGTGAAGACATAGTCGAAGTCCTGCGCGCGTGGCATGTCCGCCTGCATTACCAGCTGACCCTGCGCCCAGTAGGTCATTCCACGATAAATGCCGGCGATGTCTCGCAGCAGCGACCAAGCATCAGCCTTGCCTTGCAGGTTCATATCGCAAAGGAAGCGAGGCTCTAAGCCGCCAAGGCCATTCGGCACCAGCTGGTCGGCATATTGCGCAATCTGATAGAGCTCCCACTTGTCGACCATGAACGGCTTGATGCGTTTGCCCAGGCCGAAACGATCTTCAGTGCAAATGCCGTACGTGATCCAGGCCGGGTTATTGGTCCAGGCCTGTTTCATGGAGCCGTCCCAAGTGCCGGTGTAGGTTCGGGCAATCGGATCGTAGTTGCTCGGAACCTGCCACCTGCGCGCACGGCACTTCACGGTAACGGCTGGAATGTTGGTGAACTGCTCGGCATCAAACTCGATGTAGAGCAGCGCTGTGTTCGGATAGCGAAGCTTTGCGTCGATCACCTCGGTGTAACCGGCGATCAACATGCTGTCGGCGATCTTGTTGCTGTTCTGGTTTGGCGTCAGGCGGCGGACCCGGATCTGCCAGCCGGTGGTGGCGTCCGGCAAGTTGATGCGCGGCGAGCGCTCGTAACGAGTGGTGGTCTTGCCGTCCACAGCGTCGACGAGTACCTGCTGATAGGCACCGCCGTCGGTGGCCACATCAATCGCGTAATCGATGCGGTAGCCGCCAATGTTGCCTTCGTCGTCCTGACGCTGCAGCGCAGGCCAGGCCAGACGGACACGCACGGCTGAAAGCTGAATGTTGCTGATCGAGCGCACCCATGGCGCGTCGCTGCGCAACTCGACGTTGAGCGAGGTTTCGTTTTCGACCGATGGAATACCAGGGATATAGGTCTGATCGATTGAGCCCGAGCGCCAGTCCCACTTCACATTGGGGAAGTTGTAGTTGCCGCTCGCGTCCCGGATCGGGGTGTTGTCCAGATAGATGTCGTAATCGGTCGGGACTTCGTCGAACTCGCCCTCGCCCACGGCGATCAGCAGCTTGGCCAGGTTGGTAGAGCGCAGGCTATCACTGGCCTCGGTTGGCGACTTCGGCTTGCTTTCCCCGCCCTTCGCGCCGTGGATATCGATTTTCTGTGCTGCGCCCATGCTTTCCTCCAGGCGAAAAAAAACCGCCTCATGGGCGGCCTGCTTGCTGCGTGCGGATTACGCTTTGTCTTGCGCGAGGATCGATGCGGAAATGATCATGCCGCCCCACCGGCGTTCGCCGATGCAGATCGGCACCGGGTTGCCGCTGGCGGTGGTGTTCTTGGCGCTGCCGAAGGCGTAGGACGGCGAGTTCTCAGGGGATGCGCTTTGCTTGAGGCCTGAGGCTTGGGGGCTGAGCATCTGGATAACACCACCGGCAATCAATGCAATACCAGCGGGAGCCAGTGATGGAAACCAGATACTGGCAACCAGTAGTACCGCCCCAAGAACGGTTTGAAGAATTCCGCCGCGCTTGCTGCCTTCAACGACAGGAACAACCCGAACTTCGCGAGTGCCGGACAAATCAAAACCGGCCATACCGACGTTCTTTCCGTTTCGGAAAATTGCAAAGCGCATCCCTAAACGATCAAGGCGCCTGATTTCTTCTTCAAAGCCTTCGATCGTGTACTTCAAGGCCTTGAACAGCTCCCAAGATCTACCCGAGTCCAGCTGACGACGGTGAATGCGTCCGAACTTCTTTGCAAGCGATCCGGACAATTTGATCGTGGTCATTGGCTGGTAATTGATTGCGATCGCGGCCATGTTTTCCTCGGACATAAAAAAACCGCCTGCTGAGGCGGTCATTGGACACTTATGATTCAGAGACAGCTTTTGACTGCCGATTCGATACCACTTCTACCAGGCATAGCAGACCAGGCCATTCGCTGATGAAGCGTTACAGAGCTGCCACTTGAGGTCTTTTTGATTTCTAGCAGTTCATCGGCCATGTTGTTGCTTGCCACCCACAACCGATACCCAGTTTCAGTTTCGACCATCGACGAATCAGTGCGTTCTGATTGCCACTTAGGGAATACGCACAAGGCGTATCGCTTCGGGTCCTTTGTAGTGGAGGTCTTGACGCTTGGATCATTTTTTTCTAAGTCGCTCGGCGACACACACCCAGCCAGCAACATCACCGCCACCGCCCCTATCAAAATCCGCATGATTCTTCCTCGTCCTGAAAGCGAGCGACTAACCGCCTTCGCGGGCAGTGATCAGCCGGCAGCAATCATCGACGAGCATGTGAAGATCATGTTCACCAAGGTGATCGACAATTGCTTCGGTCGTTACGGCGACATGGGCAAGCAGGTTGAGGAGGCAATCAAGGCAGCGTTGCCAGCCAACCTGACCACAGTCTTTGAGCTGACCCGCTACAACGACATGATCGCCAAAGCGCTGAAAGAAAAGTGGGAAGCCAGCGGCGTAGAGACCGACATGGTGCGCCGCGCGCAGGAAGCTATCGACGAAGTGCTCACCAAGGATCAGATGCCAGCTGTGGTAAGCCTGCAAGACCTTCTCGAATCCTTCATCGACAACCACAAGGAAAGCGCCGCAGAGGAGCGCTGGGAGCGACCGGACATACGTTTTCAACAATCCGAGTACGGCGGCCTGCACATCTACTTCGATAAGAAGCCAAAAGAAGAATCGTCCTATAGCAGCCGCGAGCGCAGCGAGTACAACCTGGATAACGCGATCCACATCTCGTTCGATAAGCGCGGAAATGACCAGGATGAAAGAGGTCGTGAAATCGGCACCGTCTACGCCGCACGCATCGACAACGAGAAAATCGGCCAAACCCTGCGCTTCAGATCGAAGTTCGAAAAGCTGCTCGCCGCCCTCTACTTCGGCGCCTCCAAAATTCTGGTGGACTGCGACGAAGACGATTTCAGCTACGGCATTTACGACTGACAGCATCACCTCTGCCCATTCGATGAGTGGGCAGACGGATGCGGACGATACTGCGGCCTATAACCGCCCACCTGCATCACAACCAACTACCGAGGAATGCTCGGGAGTTGCCAAGGTCACGGAGGATGCGCCATGAAGTAGCTGACCGATCCACCTGCGTGGTGCAGCAAGCCTGAAGGCTGCGCCCAACACTCATTCAGGCAGCGGACAGTAGGTCGTCGATGTCACCGCGCATCGGCCGGAATTCCGGTAGGCCACCCCAGCGCACGAAGACAACTTGATGCTGCAAACCCAGGCCGTCGCCAGCAGCGGGCCTGGGACACATCATTTACTGGCTAACGGTGCATAGCTCGGGCACAAGCTGGTCATGTACAGCTCTTCGCCTTTGACTCTCTTTTGCGTAGTGCTGATAGCAAGCTGAAATTCAGGGCCTTTATCCACCTTCAAGATTTCTGCCTTGAGTTCTTCCTGCCCGGCCGATGCCGGATTTTCCAGCATATTTTGAAGCGTGTAATGCTTTTCTGGATGCAACTCAGCACATGCGCGCCCTACGGCTACCGACAAAACCGCAACTTCACGAGTAGTCGGCTCATCAGTAGCCAACGTGTGAGCGGAGTAACCAAGCGAAATCAGGGTTACCAAGCACACGTTCTTTGCAATCGACTTCATAGGTAAATCATCCGTAATAAAAAACTGTAAACACGATATCGGCAGCGAAAATCAATCGATCAGTTTTTATCACTCCTCCCCCGACACCACCCGCATGCACTCCCCTCCGCGCCCAACGGCAACCAGCGGAACGGATGAGTGCAGCCGAGTTTTGTTGATGAACGGATCGCATAACCAATGAATCCCGCTTAATTCGCTGCGGTCCATATGTTTAAAAAGGATGCAGGGCGGCCCTCGCCCTAATCACCTCGCCGATCTGGAGGCGATCATGAACACCCCACATAGTTCTCTGCCGAAACACCACCGCAAGCCGCCTCCAGTGAGTCACAGCCCGCATGAAGACGCTCGGGCTGAGTGGCTCTACAACGCAGAGGAGGAGCTGCTGCGTTCCACTGGCGTGTCCTTCCAGCGCCGCATGAACAAACCTCAGGGCGTGACCGTTGATCAATTCGCCCTGGCGGTTGATGAGTACGTGAACAACCGCCTTGCCAATTGCGAAGTTGAAACACCTGCGCTCGGCCGGCTGCTGATTTCTGGGGCGCGCGGCAATGTCGATAAGAACGATGTCGCCGAGTTGCTTGGCAACAGCGACCACCCGCTGGGCAAGCTTGGCGAGATCGCCGAGGCGCTGCTAGAGCCCCTGGTAAATGACGCGCTGATCGCCAAGGCCGAGGACGACGAATTGTGAGCGCCCAGAAAGCTGTGGCCAGTATCGAGTTCGAGATTGCGAGACTTTCGCGCTCTTTCAACCCGGTGCCGGACCGAACGTTTGTGATGGGCATGATCGAGCTGGCCGAAGTCGCCGAGCTAATCGATCGCGCCACTGCAAACCGTTTCCGCGATGCGCTTGATACGAAGTTTTGCGAGCGTAATGACTTCTTGAAGAGGACTTCCACTTGAGTACTGCACCGGTTAAATCGCTGATCGATGAGCAGCTCGACGAAATTGAATCGAAGCTGATCCTGCTCGGCTTCGGCCTTCCCTTCAATGAGGTGATCGGGCGTTCCCGCGAAGTTCTGGTAGCCAGCTTGCCGCAGCGCTTGGCGGCGACTATGAAAGGCGGCCGGATTGCGGTGAGGGTTCGGCAATGACCTCCTATCAGCGCGCTAAGCGCTTCTGGTTCTGGCGCGGCTCAGCCATCGCCTTGCTCTTCTTCACTGCCTGGATGTTGGCAAGCGCCTACTCCGGCCAGCTCACTCAATAACCCACACCTTTAAACGCTGCGTGCATCGCGGCAAGGAATCCTCATGTCCGCAGTAATGAAGCAGGCAGACAACTTGCCGGCGCTGTCTGAAGACGCGCTCGTCGAGGTGCTGAGCGGAAGCTTGTACCCAGGCGCAGAGCGCAACTCCGTCGTAATGGTGTTGGCGTACTGCCAGGCCGCGCATCTCGATCCGATGCTGAAGCCGGTGCACATCGTTCCAATCTGGAATTCGAAAGCCAAAAGGATGCAGGACACGGTAATGCCTGGCATCGGCCTCTACCGCATCCAGGCGGCGCGCACCGGGCAATACGCCGGCATCAGCGACCCCGAGTATGGGCCACCGATTACCGCAAAGCTGTCTGGCGTCGACGTCACCTACCCGGAGTGGTGTCGGGTGACCGTAAAGCGGCAGATGTCCAACGGGCTTGTGGCCGAGTTCACCGCCAACGAGCGCTGGCTCGAAAACTACGCCACCGCCAGCAAGGACAGCGCCGCCCCAAACGCCATGTGGAAGCGCCGCGCCTTCGCCCAGCTTGCCAAGTGCGCAGAGGCCCAGGCCCTGCGCAAGGCATTCCCCGAAGTCGGATCGGCCCCCACTGCCGACGAAATGGAAGGCAAAACTTTCGAGGAAGCGGCGCGCGATGTGAGTCCGCACCAACACCAACAGCAACACCCTGATCCGGAAGCCCTTCCCGCCTACTCCGACGACCTGCTCACCGAAAACATCGTGAAGTGGCAGCCGCTGATTGATTCCAATCGAACAAGCCCCGAACACCTGATCGCGACCATCAGCAGCAAATACACGCTGAGCCCTACGCAGATTGAAAAAATCACCAACCTCAAAGCCCTCGATGGAGATGCAGCATGAAAATTCACAACGTAGCTCAAGGCTCCGCCGAGTGGCACGCACTGCGTGCTCAACACTTCACCGCCTCCGAAGCCCCTGCAATGATGGGCGCCTCGAAGTACCAAACCCGCACCGATCTGCTGACCCTGAAGAAGACCGGCATCGCCCCGGACGTCACGCCATCACAGCAGTACATCTTCGACAAAGGCCACGCCACTGAAGCATCGGCCCGCCCTCTGGTCGAAGTGATGATTGGTGAAGAGCTGTATCCAGTTGTTGGCACGCTGGGCAACCTGCTGGCCTCGATGGACGGCGCGACGATGCTCGGCGAGACATTGTTTGAGCACAAACTCTGGAACGAATCGCTGGTCGCCCAGGTGAAAGCCGAGGCGCTCGCCCCCCACTACTACTGGCAGCTTGAGCAGCAGCTGCTGGTTAGCGGTGCCGAGCGCGTGATTTTCGTTTGCTCCGACGGCACCGCCGAAAACTTCGTGAGTATGGAATATCGCCCTGTCGCTGGCCGGGCCGATCAACTAGTCGAAGGCTGGAAGCAGTTCGAAGCGGACCTTGGCAACCACGTAGTTGCGGATGCGCCATCCATCGTCGTCGGCAAGGCGCCCGACGAACTGCCAGCGCTGCGTATCGAACTCACCGGCATGGTCACCGCGAGCAACCTGAAGCTGTTCGAGCAATCGGCACTGGCGGTCATCGACTCGGTGAAAACCACGCTGCAAACGGACCAGGACTTCGCCGATGCCAAGAAGGCCGTGAAGTGGTGCGGTGATGTCGAGGAAGCCGTCGCAGCAGCGAAGAAGCAGGCGCTGTCGCAAACCGCAACCATTGACGAGCTGTTTTCCTCGCTGGATCGCGTCTCCGCGCATGCCCGCGAAACTCGTCTGAAAGTCGACAAGCTGGTGAAGGCGCAGGAACTGCTGGTCAAAACGAACATCAAGCAGAAGGCCGAACAGGCGCTGCTTGATCACGTCGCGGCGATCAACAAGACCCTGGGTAAAGTCGTCCTTCCTGGCATTGCGGTAGACTTCGCGGGCGCCATGAAGAACAAGCGCACCATAGCCAGCTTGCAGGATGCGGTTGATACCGAGCTGGCCCGGGCGAAGATCGACGCGAGCCAGGCAGCGGACTGCATTCGACTGAACCTGTCCAGCCTGGCCGAGCTCGCCGTTGACCACGTCTTCCTGTTCAACGACATCCAACAGCTTGTGCTCAAGGCAAACGATGACCTGGTGGCGCTGATCAAGGTGCGGATTTCGGAGCACAAAAAGGCCGAGGAGGAGAAAGCCGAAGCCACCCGGAAGCGCATCCGCGACGAAGAACTTCAGCGAATCGCCGACGATGAAAAGGCGAAGCTCGCCGTCGCGCCAGTTGTTGAACCAGCACCTGTCTCGACTTCGGCTCCGCCGCGATCTGCACCGATCGCCCAGGCGGTTTCGAAGCCAGTCGCAGTACAAACCAGTCAGCCGGTAGCAATGCAGGCCGAAGTCTTCGATCTCGGAGCTCTGATCAAGGCCGTGACATACGGTCAGGCCCCGATATCGATGCTGGCGGTCAACTGGGAAGCGCTCGATGCGCTTGTCGCCGACCAAGGTTCCAAGTTCAGCATGGCCGGCGTGAGACTGGTAAAGGTAGCCGCATGATCAGCAACCTCAAATCAGACATCGAGTTCCGACGCGAGAAAGCGCTGGAGCTTTCAAGTCAGGTCCATCAACACCTGGCCGCTGGCGGAAAGTTCACAATCGGAGAAAGTCCGGCGATCAATCCGGAGCCTGCAAAGCGCCCTGAAACGATAGACCCCGGGACGATCCTCAGACGCAAACCCAAGCCACTGACCAGGGGTGAGCGACTGGCACTTCGCAAAATGGCGGACTCACTATGAGTAAACGCAAACCTCACAACCTCAAGGCCCGCATCGACCGATCGTGTCGTTCGCTGCTGGCCACCAACCACGTCGCAGTGGTGAACATCGACCCCAGCGGTCATCAGGGCATGATCAATTACAAGTCGCTGAAGAACATCGCTCCCGGGAAGATTGGCCAGGCGGTGTGTGGCATCCCCCACCGCTGGACGATCTACCTCAGCGCTCTTTGCATTGATGCCCGCGGCGACCGGTACAGCAAGTCGATAGAGGTCGCGCCGGACGGCGTTTACCTCTCCGACCACCTGGAGGACGTAATCGAGCACTGCTACAAGAAGCTGCGCGACTCAGCCAATCAAAGCCAGATGGTGGCTTCTGGTTGGATCGCAATTCCGGAGTCCTTGTCGCTCGACGAAGCTCATGCAGCGCGGATTTTTGAAGCGGTTGGAGCTTGGAATCAGGTCAAGGTCGCAGCGTGAGACGGTTCCGCGTTCAGCAACGCAAACGACAAACCTGGCTGGCGCTGCCGGCCAGTGGCATAGAAGAGGTTGGCCATCGCCAAGACTGGAAAAGAGCGATCGGCGAAGGCCGCCGAGAAGCGAATCCAGTACGACGAGAAGGAGCTGCGGCACCGGCTCAGGCTCGGTACCCGGCAGAAGCTTGATGAGCTGATGGCCTGGAACGGCATCGAGGAAATCAACGAGGCGGTGCAGAACCTGATCCTGAACGCTCATGCTCTCGGGCCGACTCTTTCATACCAAGCGATGGAAAGTCCGCGCCACAAAGTGCAAATAAGCGAAAACGTGGCGCGGATGTTTCGGAATGTGAGCTTGGCAGAGCTGAAGCGCGATCCGGGCGACGAGATTTTCGAGCCACCTCAGACCTTGGTCGACTGAGTAAACGCCCAACCAAAGGCGACTACGCCAATAATCGGTCGGATTAGGTCCGTTGCTTGAGCTTGTCCTGAGAATACCTGCAGGCCAGATATTACGAACACCACTACCGCGGCAAGAACCCCCAATACTGCGATCCAGCGGAAATACCTTGGAAACATCGTGTAACTCCCTTGTGAAGGGTCGGCATCGTAATCGCATTTAGCCATCACATCAATTTACTTTGTCGCATCCGGTCACGGAGGGCGGCGCCTGCATTGGAGAACACCATGGATCTGAAAATCAAGACGCTTTACCAATGTGGAGCGTGCCGCGAAATTCACGACGATGAAGACGAGGCCATGGATTGCTGCCGGCCGGACATCATCGAGCTGTACGAATGTCCGGTCTGTAAAGCGAACCACAACGACGAAGACAAAGCGCTTACCTGCTGCGGTGTGGACGCAATCAAATGTCCTTCGTGCTACCGAGACTATGCCTCGGTTTCACTTTCGTACCAAGCCATCAGAATCGCTGGGCACTGCACCACCTGCAACCCGATGTTCACCATCGACCAGCAGCTGGCGATTCAAGACCTGCATTATCGGCAGACCGGAAAGCGTGAGCACCTGCACGACTGACCCACCCTCACCTATTGCGCTGAGTACTGTTTTCAAGCCGAAAGATCGGGCCCAAGAGTCAAATCGATGTCTAGCCTCGCCAATGCTTTACCGCGGGCTAACGCTTCATTGAAGCTGTTGTACTTGGCATTTTCACGGATTGCTTCAACCTGCCTTTCTTCGATCTCAACAGCGATTCTAAGCCCTGTTGGCACAGAATCACTGTCGCTCTCCCATTCGAAATCAATCTTCGCTTTAACGCCTCGATGCTCATAGACAACTGGATACGACCTATCCGCTAACACCATTTCGATCTCCTTGATCCGGCTCCATGCCGGGCCGAACACAAATACCCCACTTCAACGAATCACGCCACCGCATCCGGTAACGGAGGGCGGCGCATGCAATGGAGACGTCAGGACTTGCTGCTGCCCAGTACAACCCTCCTGACGTGGAAGCACATCACGCCAGCGATCAGACCAATCCACCAGAGCAGCATTTGTGGCATCTGAAGGAAAACGCTAAAGAAGGTACCTAACGAGTACGCACGTGAGACGAGAGACACGACAAGCATGTAAGCGACAGGAACTGCACACAGAAAAAGCAGCACGGCCCCAACGATGGCTAGCAGCTCTCCAGTAGCTTTTTTTTGTTCGGTGTTCATGACCATGATTGACCTATAGCCCACCCTCACCTATTGCGCTGAGCTTGACGCTTATTTCGGCCGGGTTCCGCGAGCTAGCCATTCACCATGACCGATACCTTGCTGGATCGCCTGATAGTCAGAATCGTCCGAGATATCGAAAACATGCTCCGAGTGTTTCGTTCCGCTGGGATGAAACAGCTGGGTCAACATTATGCCTTCATGCCTGCTCTGACGTCTGACCCTAACCGTGATGACAAAGCCACGCTCCGCATCGTGCTTCTGGCATACATCCGAAGGATCTTCGCCCCAAAGCTCTGACTGCCAATATTTGTTCGACATATCCGCTCCTTGATCCGGCTCCATGCCGGGCCATCAAGCAATAGCCCACTTCAACGAATCACGCCAGCCGGCGAAGTACTCGGCTGTCTGGAGCAAACATGAATCCTTACCTGCTAACTGGGCCGGCCCAACTCGGTGTCAGTGGTGGCCGAACCAGCGGGCACATGCTTTACAAAACCATCGAAGCCCACAACGGAACGTTGCCAGCGGATGCGCACTTGTTCTTCCAGAACACTGGCAAGGAGCGCGAGGAAACGCTGATTTTCATTGACCAGATGGCCAAGCGTTGGAATGTGAACATCGTCTGGATGGAATGGTGTCGCGTGTACGGCCAGCCAGAAGATGCGCCTTGGTACCGGTTGGTGGATTTCGATACCGCCAGCCGCAACGGCGAACCGTTCACGATGATGCTTGAGTATTACGCCGCATACCGCAAAGCCGAAAAGAACATGGCACCGGTGCTGCCGAACTTTTCAAACAACATGTGCACCGCCTACCTGAAGATCAAGATCGGCGAGAAGCACATGCGAGCGCTGGGCTACAACGAGTGGGATTGCGTGATAGGCATCCGAAAAGACGAACCCGGTCGCTATCACCGCATGATGGCGGCAAACGCTAAGGGAGGTACCCGCTGGGACAATGTCTGCCCTTCTTACACAGCAGGCGTCACGAAGGAAGATGTGGCGGCATTCTGGAAGACGCAAGACTTTGACCTGGGTATGGATTCCGACCTTGGCAACTGCGACCTCTGCTGGAAAAAAGGAGAGGACAAACTCTTCAAGGCTATCCAGGCCGAACCGGATCGGGTGATTTTCTGGTCTGGTGCCGAGGAACGCTTCAACCAAGTGTTCCGAATGGATCGACCGAAGTATTCGCACCTGGCCTGGTACGCAGAGAACTACAAAGGCCAGATGGACGCATTCGGCCACTCCGAAGACGTCGACTGCTTCTGCGGCGACTGATCATTTGCAGTATCAGCGAATGTGAAACGACCTTCTAATACTCTCGAGAATGGTCTGTACACCGTGTCTTTTTATCAACTCGTCCTCGATTGATGACAGGATTTTCATATCAGGCCTGCATTTGAATTCCTGACCTACCGAGCTGACAGCTACGCAGCGAAGACTGAGCAAGTCCGCTCGCCAACTTTCTTCGAAATGGTTAGAAAACCTCACGTACCAGCTATCCTGGCCGGTGATAGGGAAACGCCAGAAACCAGTGTCACCGTGAGCAAGTTTAATTGGCATTGGGCTGCTTTCATTGGGGGCGAACTGCTGAACGAAATATCGTCTGCGCTTCTTTGATCCATATTGCCACCCTATTCCGGTGATTCTGATTTCCCTATCACCGGTGTTGACCAACTGAATCGTCACAAAGTTGTTTTGCGTAACGGTTTCGAGTTCAAAAATTGTGGTAACTGCGGCCGACAATTTGGCCCTCGGCGTAGCGCCGCTGCGGGCAAGATGCAGGGATAAAAACACAGCCGCTAGGGTACCGATTGCCGCGATCCAGTTGGCGAGAGTGCCAATGACTTCCCATTTTTCCTTTGATAAACCCCATATAACAGTATCCACAGCAGCCCCCTATCCTAATTTTCACACACTGTAGCTGACCCCCTCACCACCCTCCACCGCCCGGGAATGACCCGGCATAGGACGCCACCATGCCCACAGAAAACAAACTCGACCTGAAGCGCCAGCGCGCCGAGCACGTCAACCAGGCAATCCGGATCATCGCCGACCATGGCCGCCGGTTCTTCTACAGCCAGGCCGTGAACCGCTACGCCAGAATGGAAGTCGATGCCCGTGGCAAGGTCTGGTTCATCGACGACTACAGCGGGAAGCGCGTCTTCACGCATGAAACGGTGTGGGGTGGCCGGTGGCGCGGGTTCACTCACGGCGGCACGCTGAAAGATATGGTCAAGGCGTTCCGGGATTACATCTGCACCGGTGAGCCGTTACACCCTGGTTTTCTCGGACCTGAGCGGTTCGACGACAGCAACATTTGGGGTTACGACGAGGCCGGCATGAAGGCTGTGCGCGAGCGAGCCGGAGCTCTCTCCGTCTTCCGTCAACCAGATGCTGAATCAAGATAAACAGCATCACAGTGATGCGCTGCATTTGGAAACGCTGAAGTAAATTAAGGCTCATTACTTGGAATAAAGGCAATTTGCGCTATAGCCCCCGCAGAAGTGGAAACATTTACCTTCATGCTATAGTTATCCGCTCGTGCCGCACCCTCACCATATTTGTACTTAATGCAAAATTCATAGACCCCATCACTTCTGGGAAGGCCGAACTTTACAAGATTCGAGCTACCATCTTCCATAGCTAAATATTTATTCACTACCTGACCTACAAGTAAAACCTCAACATCTTCCGGGAGCCCTCCTAGATTTTTCAAGGTCATTGAGACGTTCAGATTACTACTAGCGGATGGTACTACTGCTGAAAGTTTAAATTTTGGAAGTAATGCACTATGCCTCTGCTCCCTCTCAAATAGAATTTTATCTAGTTCGACCTGTAACTGCCTCCCTGCAATACCTACCATTTCTTTTTGCTGATCAACAGAATGCTTTAGCTCCTTAGCCTGTAACTGTAATGCCTCTGAACTTAACTTTAGCTCTCGCCCTTGCTGTACATAACCTAAAACTAACCACAGGAATGCGACTGGGCCAAAAATACCAGCCGAGAGATCACCAATCTCATTTAGCTTTAGCAATATTAGCTCATCAAATTTTGCACCCATGATTGTAATGGCGCCGCCTATGTAGACTGCGGTGAGATGCACAGCCCACCACTCTAAGCTGCGGCTAGTCCACCATTTTGCCTGTTCAACCCAGTAGTTCTGTAAGCGATTCAATGCGTGATTCCTTAAAAATTGTGGAAGGACTTTAGCAAAAACTCGATTAAAGAGCTGCCCTCGCGGCGGAACTCCCTCCCCTTCAACGTCAGCCGCTATAGCGGCAAAGGAACAGTCATGCCTGAAGAAAATTTACTCGCCTGTTACTCGGTCGGTGACTGCGACTATGTCGCCGCTCGCGATGGAGACGAAGCCCGCGCCGTTCTGGCAGCAGTGAACGGCGATGAAGTTGAGAACTACGCGGACTGGGATGTTGAGCTGGTCCATGGCGCGGGTCTCGACAGGCCTTGGTGCGATGAAGATGACCGCACCAAGATCGTCGGCAACCTTCGCGAATGGCTGGCCGCCGCAACCGAACCAACCTGGCTTGCCGGGACGGAGTGACGCCATGAAGCAAAAACACTTCGTCCTCGTCGACCAAGCAGAGCTTGAGGCGCTGCGCCAAGACAAGGTCCGCATTGATGCCCTGGAGTCTGGGTGCTGGGATGTCCGGTTCATCGATTGCCCTACCCCGGGCGGCGATGACGGCAGCATCAACATCGAGATCATCGGTCACTACATGGGCAAGCCCTGGGAGCGCGTGCTGGGCGAGAACTACAACGAGAACCTGCGCGCAGCCATCGACCAAGCCTGCACAGCTGAGGCATACCCACCGGAACGGCCAGAGTACGACCGGTACGGAAAACCAGAGAGGTCCGCCACATGCCAATAATCGCCCTCGCCTACATGGCCTGGCTCATCTACACGGGGCCGAGGCGATGAGTGAATACGAACTCTATCTCGGCGACTGTTTGGAGGTGATGAAGCACTTGCCAGACGCCAGCGTCGACATGGTGTTGGCCGATTTGCCCTACGGCACTACCCAATGTGCCTGGGACGCCATCATCCCGCTCGAGCCACTCTGGGGGGAATACCTACGGATCGCTGACGCCATCACCACCCGCGATACACCGGTACCGCAAATCGATTTATTCGCAACAGCCTAACCCCTCTTCAACTACCAGCCTGCCGGCGAACGGCGGGCGAGGAATTCGCATGCCAGAACAAAGAGAAGAATTCCGGGAGGCCGCGATCGAAGCGATCTCGGATATGGCGCAACATCTTCCGCTTGATTGCGAGCTGCTGGTCGTGGCCTGCCGTCCCGGCAAGAAAGACTTCGACCTGGTGCTGCCGTCGCCCGAGGCGAACCTGAATAACGCTCTGGATGCGCTGCGCCGCCAAGGCCTGAGCATCGACGGAGACAACGCCTACAAGAGCGACTTGCTCGATTCGATCGTAGGGGCGATGGCGTTCGGCGTCCAAAACCGGAACG
Organism: Pseudomonas sp. F01002; assembly: GCF_004402115.1. Lineage (NCBI taxonomy): Bacteria > Pseudomonadati > Pseudomonadota > Gammaproteobacteria > Pseudomonadales > Pseudomonadaceae > Pseudomonas > Pseudomonas sp. F01002. The sequence goes on from NZ_SOPU01000017.1 coordinate 166,620, forward strand.
CGCCGCCGGCCGGACACTGGGGCCAACGGTTCTGGGATATCGGCCGGGAAGAGCGAGCTCTCGCGGAAGAGTTGCTGGCTGCACTTCAGGCCGCTCGCGATCTCTGGGGCGACTACCTGCCGCCCGGGAACAGCAACGCCATGAAAGCGATGAAGCTCGTCGACGCCGCTATCGCCAAATCCACCCAATAACCACCTTCTGCCGCCACGCGCGGCATGGAACAGCTCATGAGCATCCAGTTTCTATCCCATGAGGAGGTTTGCGAGCTGACCGGCGCGCGGACCAAGGCAGGTCAAATCCTCAACCTGAAGAAGAACGGCGTCAGGCACACCATCAAAGTGAACGGCTGGCCAAGTGTTACCGCCATGGCCGTGACCGCAGTCGGTATGTTTGAAGCTGAAAAACCCGTATGGACACCACGCAAGGCTAGCTGACATGGGACGACGACCAAGTAAACCCGGCTCAATTGCCCGGCTGCGCGAACGCAAGAAAGCCAGCGGCCGGATTTTCTACTACTACGAAGTAGGTGGCAAAGCCCGCAAAGAAATCGCCCTGGGCAGCGACTACGGCCTGGCAATCATGGAGTACGCCAAGCTGGAGCGCGATCGCACAGCTACAGAATTGGCCACCAAAGTGATCACGTTCCGGTACGTCGCCGAGAAATACATGATCGACGTTGTTCCCGCGAAGAAGCCCGCCACGCAGAAGGACAATGTCAGGGAGTTGAAAAACCTGATGTCATTTTTCGATGACCCGCCTGCGCCGTTGGAGACAATCCAGCCGTTGCACGTCCGGCAGTATCTGACCTGGCGCAAGGCAGCACCAGTTCGAGCAAACCGTGAAAAGGCTTTGCTCAGCGCTATCTGGAACTATGCCAGGGATGTCGGCTACACGGCCTTGGCCAACCCATGCGCCGGCATCAAGGGCAACAAGGAGACCGGGCGTGATATCTACATCGAGGACGCACTGTTCAAGCGCGTGTATGAGAAAGCAGATGCTGGGTTAAAAGATGCCATGGACCTGGCCTATCTGACCGGTCAGCGCGTGACTGACACGCGGCTATTAGACGAACGGGATGTTCGCGACGGCCAGATCTGGGTCCTGCAAGGCAAGACAAATGCAAAACGTCGGATTGAAATAACAGGAGAGTTGAAGGTTTTGATTGATCGAATCATGTCCAGGAAGAAAGAACATAAGGTCCGCTCGACGCGGTTGATCGTTTCAGAGGATGGCACACCGATGACGGTGTCAATGTTACGGGGAAGGTTTGACCTGGCCAGGGAGGCGGCAGGTGTTGCGAAGTCCGAGTTTCAAATGCGGGATTTGCGCGCCAAAGCGGGTACGGACAAGGCCGAATCGAGCGGCGACATTATGCAAGCCAGAGATCAACTTGGGCATACGACGGTTGTTATGACAGAGCAATACATCCGCAATCGCAAAGGCAAAAAAGTCTCGCCAACCAAGTGAATTGCGACCCACATCCATTATTGCGACCCAGAAACAAAAAAGGGTCTGCATCAGCTTTCGCCCGCAAACCCTTGATTTTAGATGGTGCCCGAAGCCGGAATCGAACCGGCACGCCCTTACGAGCGGGGGATTTTAAGTCCCATGCGTCTACCAGTTTCGCCATTCGGGCGGTAGCGCGGTGAAGCAGTCTGAAGACTGTCAAATAACGATCTGGCAGTTCTGACGCCTGTGCAGCAGAGGGGAAATATATACATCCCGCTCCGGCGAAGCAAGTTTGCGACTGACCTTTTCAAGACTAAATCTTGCAGGGCAGTGCAAATAAAAAAGCTCCGTAAATCATAGATCTACGGAGCTCGTTTAAAGTGGAGGCCGAGGTCGGAATCGAACCGGCGTAGGTGGATTTGCAATCCACTGCATAACCATTTTGCTACTCGGCCTCAAACATCTGATGTCATGTAGCACAACATCAAACGCGTACAAACTTGGAGTAAGATTCGTGATCTAACTCCTTGAAAACATTGAGCTTTTTCAGCGGTCAGTGCTTTCGATGGCGTGAATTATGTACTGATTTCCCGAGGCTGGCAACCCCTTGATTTCAAAAAAAATTCCGTCAGGTGGTTTCTATGTTTCAAGGGGGTTGCTCAGCCCTTCCGGCCGAGATCGTCCGTTACGTCTTCTACCGCGATCAACGGTTCAATGCCCCAGTCGCCATGCAGATACCAATCGTCTCCGATCATTTCGGCCGGATGCATTGTCCTGTCGGAGCCATTGCCGCACGCCAGGGAATTGGCTGGACAGTATCTATCGCAGCCCCAGCAAATGCGCTCGGGATGTTTGGGGCTGATGGGAAAGTTCTTGGCCATGTCGATCCCCGGTTCGCCTCTAGGATGTGCCTCCAACCTACATCGCCTGCGCAAGAACGCCCTTGATACGGATCAAGGACTGAAATCAAATGTCTTAATCACTCCAAACTTGATAACAATCATTATTATTCGCAGGAAAGCTTCCTACACTCGGGCTCTTACTCGTCAGTGCCCAGGAAGACATCATGCGTACGACCTTTTCGCTGTCACTCGCCCTGCTCTTGCTCACACCCTTGGCTCAGGCCAAGGAATACCCGATCGGGGAACCCCAGTTATGCCCAGGGCTGGAAGTCGGGGCGGTGTATTTGCAACCGATCGAGATGGCGCCTGCCGGAATGATGCGGGCCACTGCGGATTCCGATGTGCACCTGGAAGCCGACATTCGCGCCACGGCGGACAATCGACAGGGCTTTCAGGAAGGCAGTTTTGTGCCTTACCTCAATGTCTCGTTCAACCTGAAAAAACAGGGCAACGAGAACGAACTCAAAGGTGATTTCCACGCCATGGTCGCCAATGACGGTCCGCATTATGGCGACAATGTAAAGCTGCTCGGTCCAGGCAAATATCAGCTGACCTTCACCGTCCTGCCACCCGGCGGTCATGGGTCCCTTGGCCGCCATACCGATAAGGAAACCGGTGTGGCTCCCTGGTTTGAACGCTGCGAATTGCACTACGAATTCATCTACGCCGGCATCGGTAAAAAAGGCGGCTATTGAATGAAGCGCCTGCACATAGCCTGGCTGGTGCTGGCCGGAGCAGTGGCGCCATTGACGGCATATGCCGAGTTACCCAGCTACGAGCTGAGCCTGCGCGATGGCCACTTCTCCCCTGTCTTGCTGGAGGTTCCGGCCGGACAGCGCTTCAAGATCATCCTGAAAAATATCGGTGAAGGCCCAGCCGAATTCGAGAGCACGCCATTGCGAGTTGAAAAAGTACTGTCGCCGGGAGTGACTACTTTTGTGGTCATTCACCCGCTCAGGCCTGGCCACTACCCCTTCTTCGACGAGTTCAATCCGCAATTGCCCGAGGGCGGCATCCTCGCGAAATAACCCGTTCAAACACGGAGTTCCCATGAATCAATCAATGTTCATCGTCTGGCGCGAAAGCGTCGAGGCGCTGCTGGTAATCGGCATTCTCCAGGCCTGGGTCAGCCAGCAGCATCAGGGTGATCGACTGGCGAAGTACTTGTGGGCAGGTGTGGTGCTGGGGTTGATGCTTTCGGGCCTGCTGGCGGCGTTGATTCTGTTTGCCGGTGAGGCCATGAGCGGCTCAGCCAGTGAATGGTTCCAGGCCGCACTCGCGCTGGTGGCCAGCCTGCTGATCGTGCAAATGGTCGGCTGGATGCACCGCCACGGGCGCACGCTCAAGCACGATTTGCAACGACACGCCGATAGCCACCTGGCCCGGCAAGGTGGCGCAGGTCTGTTACTGCTGGCCATGCTCGCCGTCAGCCGCGAAGGCAGTGAAACGGTGGTCTTTCTCTATGGTGCAGGCGCTCAGTTACGAGGTCCGCAGCTCGGTTTGTTTGCCATCGGCGGCGCAATGGGATTGGTGCTGTCGGCGCTGACCATTGCCCTACTGCACAGCAGTCGCCGGTTCATTTCGTGGCAGCGATTCTTTGCCATCAGCGAAGCTGTTTTGCTGGTACTCGGCGCGGCATTGCTGGTCAGCGGCACCGAGCGAATCGGCGGTCAATTACTCGCCCTGGATTTACCGGAGGTGATGTACAGCCTCGTCGGTGCTGCACTTTGGGACAGCAGCGCATTGCTCAGCGACAGCCATGGATTGGGTGGTTTTCTCGCGGGCTTTGGCGGTTATCGTGCGACGCCCAGCGGCATGACGTTACTGGTGCTGGCCGGTTATTGGCTGACCGTCGGCGGTTGGCTGCGTCAACGGGCTGCGGAAAAAGTCCCATGCCTGAGCTGAGTCGCCGCAATCAATGGCTGCAGCGCCTGGGCGATGGCATGCGTCGTCACGCGCCCGTCATTCGTGGCATGCAGTGGGCCGTTGTACTGTTCTACGCGATGCTGTTGGTGGTACCGGCGGTGTTGCCGCTGCCGGACAGCCAGGCACGGCTGCTCGATAACCTGACCCTGTTCGCGCAGTTTTTGTTCTGGGGCATTTGGTGGCCGTTCGTGTTGCTGTCGATCGTGCTATTCGGCCGACTCTGGTGCGGCGTTTTATGCCCAGAAGGTTCACTCAGCGAATGGGCCAGCCATTACGGCAAAGGTTTGGGTGTGCCGCGATGGTTGCGCTGGGGCGGCTGGCCAACCCTGGCGTTCTGCCTGACGACCCTCTACGGCCAGTTGATCAGCGTCTATGACTACGCCCAGGCGGCGCTGTTGATTCTGGGCGGCTCGACCGTCGCCGCGGTCGTCGTCGGGTTGCTGTTCGCCCGGGGCAAGCGGGTCTGGTGCCGATACCTGTGCCCGGTCAGTGGCGTCTTCGCCCTGCTCGCCCGCCTGGCTCCCGTGCATTTTCAGGTCGACGAACAACGCTGGATGGACAATGCCGCGCAGCGCCTGCCGCCGCCCAACTGCGCGCCCTTGCTCGATATCCGTCGTATGCGAGGCGCCAGTGACTGCCACGCCTGCGGACGCTGCAGCGGACAACGCGGCGCCGTTCAGCTGATCGCCCGTTCCAGCAACCAAGAGATTCTTCACGCGACGGCGCAGACGCTTTCACCGTGGGACGCGCGCTTACTGCTGTTCGGCGTGATCGGTCTGGCCATGGGCGCGTTTCAGTGGACGGTCAGCCCATGGTTCATCGCCCTCAAACAAACCCTCGCCCAATGGCTGGTCGAGCACGACCAACTCTGGGCCATGGAGGACAACGCGCCCTGGTGGCTGCTCACCCATTACCCGCAGCTCAACGACAGCTTCAGTTGGCTCGACGGTTTCAGCATCGTCATTTATCTGGGTTTGAGCTCGATGGTGTTGGGCACGGCGCTGATGATCCTTCTGCGCCTGACGGCTCGACTGGCGCAAGATCCTGCACTCTATTGGCCCCTGGCGCTGACACTCACGCCCTTGGGTGGTGCGGGATTGTTTCTCGGGCTGTCGGCCACGACGGTGAAATTGCTGCGCTACGAAGCTCTGCTGCTGGAATGGGTACAACCGGCCAGGGCCTGTCTGTTAATGGCCGCGATGGGATGGAGCCTGCTGATGGGATGGAAACGGCTGGACCGCGAAGGCCTTTCCCAGGATCGTCGCTGCGCTGGCAGCACTTGCCTGTTACTCGCCAACGGCTTGGTAGGGTTCGGCTGGTGGTTGCAGTTCTGGGGCTGGTCCTGAGCGCCCTCATCCACAACCACCACCCCGAATTACCTAGACCTTAAAACGCGCAGCGGTGGCCGCCTGCTCGATCTCCAGCCCCTGCATTTGCAGGTTGCTGCTGGTCTGGCTGCTGACGGCGCTCAGTTCTTCGGAGGAACTGGCCACTTGGTCAACCGAGGTCGCGATGTGCCTGACCATGGCATTCAGACTTTGCTGCATCTGATGCATGTTCATCATCACGCTACCGCCGGCACTAGAGTTCACGGGCACCTGAATCGTCAGGTCGCCCTGAGCGATCTGACTCAAAAACCGTGCGGCATCATCCGGCTCGCCACCCAGTGGCCGGGTCACACTGCGCGTGACGATCACCGCGGCGGCGATGATCAGCGCCACACAGAACACAAACAACGCGAGCATATTGCGCCGGGCATCGCTGTACAGTGCCTGCACCGACTGTTCTCGGTCGGCGAATATTTTGCCTTGCAGCGCCATTAACTGATCCAGGCTATAAACCTCGCGCTCGGCCGGCACGACCTTTTGTTTCAGCTGTGCCATGGCGTCATCGAAGGCCCCTTGCCGGATCAGCACCTGCACTTGAGTGATCGCCGCAACGTAGGCTTCGCGATTCTTTTTCAGCGCGGCATACGCGGTTTTGCCCTCTGGCAAATAGAACAACGGTTCAAGCGTTTCGAGCGCCTGAGTGATCCGTTTCTTGGTGGCGTCGATCGACTGCTGCACTTGTTGATTGTCTTTATCGATCAGTAAATCCCGGGTGTTCCTGGCGTTACCGCGCACGCCGGTGGCAATGACCATGATCGGATCGATCTTCGGCCAGTCCTGTTTGACGATGACGACCGCCTGTTCCTTGAGCGTTGCCAGATCGTGCAACGCGTAAAACGCCATGCCCATCAATGCCAGCGGCGCGATTGCAAAACCGATGACGATACGTTGTGCCGTAGTTAATTTGGCCATATCAAATGCTCCCCGTTTGATACCTGCTGATTGGCAGCGCATTTGAAAATCTAATGGTGGATCTCACCGCTAAACGTAAAACCTCAGCCTCGGTTACCCCCGTAACACGAAGGCTGGAAACAACTCGCGCATGGCCTCCCACAGCTCAGGCAGCAAGGCTTGTGCCGAAACACTTGGCAGCAGCGGATCGAACATCCGCTCGGTGCGGACCAACTGCACGGCGAAGCGTTTGACGCCGAGTTCACTCAAGCGTTTGGCGAGGATCAGCAGACGCGCCGGTTCGAACAGATGCCAATGCACCGTGGTGCGACATTCGTAATCGACACCGCTGGCCAGCAGATGCTCAAGGCTGCGCCAGTTGGCGGTTCCGCTGCCCTCGACCCGGGTGATCGCCTGGCAATCCTCGGGCAACGCCTTGACATCGAAACCGACCCAATCGGCCCCGGTCAGTGCCTTGGCGAACGCGGCGGGTTTGATGCCCGCGCTGTGCAAGCCGATGCGAAATCCCATCGCCCGCACCTCATCCATGGCGCCGAGCAAACCATCCTGCAAGGTGGGCTCTCCGCCACTGAACACCACCGCATCGAGCAGGTCCTGACGCCGTTGCAGAAACGCCAGCACCCGCCGCCAATCCACTTCGTCTGTGCCACGAGGCGGGATCAACTGCGGGTTATGGCAGTAACGACAACGCCAGGCGCAACCCTGGCAAAACAGCACGCAGGCGAGCTGTCCCGGATAGTCGATAGTGGTCAGGGGCACCATGCCCCCGACCCGAAGCGTTCGACTCATTGGCGCCCGGCCAGCGCCGCGCTTTCAGTGAAGTGCACCCGCTCGCGATGCTCCGACTGTTTACCCGGATTGAACGCCGACACAGGGCGGTGATAGCCCATTACCCGGGTCCAGACTTCGCAGCGTTGACGTTGAGCCTGGGGCAATGTTTGCGATGCAGTCATGGTGAAGCTCCTTGCAGTAGAGTGGATCGAATTCAATGAACGGTGCCGAGCTTCTGTTCTTGCAGCAGCAGTGCTTCGTCGCACTTGGGGCAGAACTCATGCTCGCCATCGAGGTAGCCGTGCACCGGGCAGATGGAAAACGTCGGGGTCACGGTCAGGTACGGCAGGCGGAAGCGCCCAAGGGCTTTGCGCACCAGTTGCTTGCAGGCCTCGGTCGAAGAAATCCGCTCGGCCATGTACAGGTGCAAGACCGTGCCGCCGGTGTATTTGCATTGCAGCTCGTCTTGAAGTTCCAGCGCCTCGAAGGGGTCTTCGGTGTAGCCCACGGGCAGTTGCGAGGAGTTGGTGTAATACGGCGCTTGCGCGCTGCCGGCCTGGAGAATGTCGGGGTAGCGCTTGAGGTCTTCCTTGGCGAAGCGGTAGGTCGTGCCCTCGGCCGGCGTCGCTTCCAGGTTGTACATGTGGCCGGTTTCTTCCTGGAAACGCAGCAACGTGGCACGCACATGATCGAGCATCTTCAGGGCAAACTGCCGGCCGTGCTCGGTGTGCATGCCCTCCTCGCCGCCGGTGAAATTGCGCAGCATTTCATGCATACCGTTGAGGCCGATGGTCGAGAAGTGGTTACGCAAGGTGCCCAGGTATCGCTTGGTGTACGGGTACAAACCGGCATCCATGTGATGCTGAATCACCTTGCGCTTGACCTCCAGGCTTTCCATCGCCAGCTCCATCAGCGTGTCCAGACGCTGCAGCAAACCGCTGGTATCACCCTTGAACACATAGCCGAGCCGCGCGCAGTTGATGGTGACGACGCCGAGTGAACCGGTCTGCTCCGCCGAGCCAAACAAGCCACCACCCCGTTTGAGCAACTCGCGAACATCCAGCTGCAAGCGGCAGCACATCGAGCGCACCTGATTGGGTTGCAAGTCCGAATTGAGGAAGTTCTGGAAATACGGCAGGCCGTAACGCGCTGTCATCTCGAACAGGCGGTCGGCGTTTTCACTGTCCCATGGAAAGTCGTGGGTGATGTTGTAGGTCGGGATCGGAAAGGTGAACACCCGCCCTTTCGCATCGCCGGCCTGCATCACCTCGATGTAGGCACGGTTCAGCAGGTCCATTTCAACTTGCAGGTCGCCATAGGCAAACGGCATTTCCTCACCGCCGATGACGGGTATCTGCTCACGCAAATCCTGCGGGCACACCCAGTCGAAGGTCAGGTTGGTGAAAGGCGTCTGAGTGCCCCAGCGCGAGGGGACGTTGAGGTTGTAGATGAACTCCTGGATCGCCTGGCGCACCTCTTGAAAACTCAGTTGGTCCTTGCGCACATAGGGCGCCAGGTAGGTGTCGAACGAGCTGAACGCCTGGGCGCCGGCCCATTCGTTTTGCAGGGTGCCGAGGAAATTCACCATCTGCCCCAGGGCACTGCTCAAGTGCTTCGGCGGACCGGCTTCGACTCGCCCCGGCACACCGTTGAGCCCTTCGTGCAACAGGGTGCGCAGCGACCAGCCCGCGCAGTAACCGGCGAGCATGTCCAGGTCATGCACATGCAAATCCGCCTCGCGGTGACCCTGGCCGATGGCCTCGCTGTACACCTCGTCCAGCCAGTAGTTGGCGGTGACCTTGCCCGACACGTTCAACACCAGACCGCCCAGGGAATACCCCTGATTGGCGTTGGCCTGGACCCGCCAGTCTTCACGGTCCAGGTATTCGTTCATCGAGGTCGCCACTTCGACCATGGTCCGACGGTCCCGGCGCAAGCGCCCGTGCTGTTCGCGGTAGACGATGTAGGCCCGCATGGCGAGGAAAAAACCCGCGTCCATCAACACCCGTTCAACACGGTCCTGGATTTGCTCGACGTGCAGCCTCGGCAACCCTTCGAGCCTGGCCAATACCGCCTGAAGCAAGCCTTCAACCTCAACCTCGCCGTACTCCCCCGTCGCCTTGCCGGCGGCGATCAATGCCTGACGGATTTTGTCGGCATCGAAGGCGACCTGACTGCCATCGCGTTTGTGCAAGCGGTTACATCCTACTGCGATCAGCGTGCTCTGCATTTGGCCTCCAGACACTACATATAGACTTAATCAAACTTAAAACCACAACATGCAGTGAAGGCTACGGACAAAGTGCTGATCTGCAATTGATCGATATCAAGATTTGCCGGTGAAAAAAAACCGCCCTAAGGCGGCAGAGATCCTGTGGCAAGTGAGGATCTAATGTGGGAGCGGGCTTGCTCGCGAAGAGGCCATCACATTCAACATCATTGTTGACTGATAGACCGCTTTCGCGAGCAAGCCCGCTCCCACATTAGATCATCTGTGTTCTTATGAACCGTGAAGGACAGTTCAACCACCACTCATGTTCATGAACCGTACAATCTGTACCTCCCCGTCGGGGCTGAAATCGTGGCGTAACGGCTTACCGCGCAAGGCCTTCTGCACCGCATTGATCACCGGTTGATCATCCAACGGATAACGCCGCAGCAATCCACGCAAATCCAGGGCATCGTCCTGCCCCAGACACAGCAACAACTTCCCTTCAACAGTCATCCGCACCCGATTACAGCTGCCACAAAAGTTATGGCTATTGGGCGAAATGAAACCAATGCGTGTCTCAGGATGGCGTTCCAGACGCACATAGCGCGCCGGTCCGCCGCTGTTCTCGGTGCTGTCGAGCAACCGATGCTGGCTGGCGATCAGCGTGCGCACTTCGTCGCTGGAACAGAACGATTCGCCCCGGGAACGACCGACGTCGCCCAAGGGCATTTCTTCGATGAAACTGATGTCGATGCGCTGGTCGATGGCGTATTGCACCAGCGCCGGGACTTCATCGAAGTTGCGTCCCTTCATCACCACACAGTTGAGCTTGATCCGCTCGAACCCCGCGTCCCGCGCCGCTTCAATGCCGTTGAGCACTTGGTGGAGATCACCGTTACGGGTGATCGCCCGAAACTTCTGCCCGTCCAGGCTATCGAGGCTGATGTTCATCCGCTTGACCCCGGCGTCGACCAACGGCCGGGCCAGACGGCCCAGCTGCGAGCCGTTGCTGGTCATCACCAGTTCGCGCAAACCGGGCAAGGCTGCGATGTTGCGGCACAGTCCGACAATGCCGGGACGGATCAGCGGCTCGCCGCCAGTCAGACGGATTTTGCGCACACCCAGGCCGACGAACAGAGTCGCCAAACGCTGCAATTCCTCCAGCGTGAGCACTTGCTGACGCGGCAGGAACGTCATGTTTTTCGCCATGCAATACACACAGCGAAAATCACAGCGGTCCGTCACCGACATACGCAGATAATCGATCTGCCGCCCAAAACCATCCTGCATCACAGCGTTCATCACTTCTCCCGGTTTGCCCAATGCTCACTGCACCAGCGGTGAGTCGGCGCCCTGCAAGTGGATGCCACGAATATCGGCTGCACCGATCAGGGTTTGCAGGTATTGCACCAGCGCTTTCTGCCAGACGCCTTGCTGCAACTGCGTGCGGATCGCCGTCGACACCACTTCGTAGGGCAACGGCATGCCTTCGATCCGCTGATCGACACTGACCACATGCCAGCCGTAGCGACTTTCCAGCGGTTTGCTGGCAAGGCCCGGAGCCAGGGTGAACAGCTGACGCTCCAGTTCGGGCACGGTCTGGCCCTTGCTGATCTGCCCCAGAGAACCACCCTGAGCCTTCGACGGGCAGGCCGAATATTTCACGGCGAGCTCGGCGAAACTGCCGGGAAACTCATCCAGTTGCTGCAGCAGGACTTCCGCCTGACCATGCGCCAGCTCGCGGGCCTCGACATCGTCCGGCGCACATTCGAGCAGGATGTGCCTCACCGCCAGCAACGGCGCGCTGTGGAAGCGTCCGCGATTGTTTTCGTAGTAGCGAAGACTGGACTCCTCGTCGCACTGCGGCACTTTCACCTCACGTTCGAGCAGCAAGCGCGTGGCCGCTTCTTCTTCGTTCTCACCGGCGCCGATCTCCAACGACACACCAAGCTCGGTGATGCGCTGCTGCAACAACTCACGGATCACCAGCGCCCTGGCGGCCAGGTAGACCGCCTCTTCACGGCTTTCGGCCGGGTGATATTGCAGCTCCTGGGCCATCGCTTCCGAGGTGATCGACACCTCGTTGACGCTGATGATCGGCCACTCCTGTTCACTGCTGGCGATCAACTGCGCCGGGGCGTCATCGGCCCCTGCGGGCTCAACCGGCAGCGCTTCAAACTGCGCCTGTGCGACCGGCGCGATGTCGAGAACGACCTCGGCTTTTTTTGAAGAACCGCAGCCACCGCTGCCCCCGTTACCGCCACCACATCCACATCCACCTGACATGATTGTCTCCTCAGTACTTCTGACGAACGATTTGATAACGACGCCCCAGGTACCAGATCGGTGCGCTGATCATGTGTACGAGACGGGTGAAGGGGAACAGCACAAACAGGGTCAAACCGAGAAACACATGCAGCTTGTAGATCAGCCCGACCGGCGCGATGGCAGCCGCTGCTTCTACCGGACGCAACAGCACGGTGTTCTGCGCCCAATCGGCGAGCATCACCATTACCGAGCCGTCCATGTGCCCGGTGGACGCGACGATGGTCAGCAGGCCGAGCAGCAATTGCGCGAGCAGCACCAGCAGAATCAGGATGTCCGAAGGGCTGGAAGTCGCGCGAACCCGCGGGTCGCTGAGCCGCCGGTTAACCAGCATCAGCAGGCCGATCAGGCACAGCAGGCCGAAGAACCCGCCCGAGACCATTGCCAGCAACTGCTTGTTCTCAGTGCTGATCACATGGTGATAAATCGACGCTGGGGTCAGCAGGCCGACGAAGTGTCCGGCCAGCACGAACAACACACCGATGTGGAAGAAGTTGCTCGCCACGCGCATGCCGCGCTGATTGAGCATCTGGCTGGAGCCCGCCTTCCAGGTGTATTGCGACAGATCGAAGCGCGCCCAGCTGCCAATCAGGCAAATCGCCAGGGCGACGTAGGGATAGACCCCGAACAACAACAGATTCCATTTAGACATTGCCTACCTCCTTGGCTGGCACAGCGGCCAGCCCTTCATGCTGAAAATCCACCCAGTGCAACGGCACCGCGCTTTCCTCACGGGCCTTGCCCGGTGCGCTTGGCAGTCCACTGCAGCGGTCCTGCTGTTCAGCCTGGAGAAAGTCCACGGCCTCCTCTTCCCAGATCTTGTCGAGGGCTTCGAGGGAGTCGTCGCGAGGTTCCGCCGCGACCTGCGCCCGCAGGTCGGCGACCGCCTGATGCGGCTCGGCCCCGGCAATTTGCAGCAGCGCCCGGAAGCAACTGGCATAGGCGCTTTCGCGCTCTTCCAGACGTGCCGCGAGCAAGGCCAGCAAGTGCGAAACATCCGCCAGGCCCTCGCGGGCCTCGATGTCTTCGCGGGTGGAGAGGAACTCCAGGTACAGCGGGATGTAGTCGGGCAGCTCTTTGACGCCGATGGCAAAACCGGCTTCTTCGTATTGCGCCATCATGTCGACCATGGCCTGGCCACGGTCGCGGGACTCACCGTGCACATGTTCGAACAACAGCAGCGACAACGAGCGCCCCCGACCGAACAGCGCACCGTAGTGCTCCTGCCCGTCCATCAGGTCATTGGCGCAGATCAGCTCGAGCAATTCGAACAACGCACCGCGCTGCGTCGGGCTGATTTCCCGTGACTGGATGATCGCTTGCTCCAGTTCGTCGCGACCGCCAATCAGCGTCTCGGTCGGGTAATCGAGCAGCAGCGAAATCACTTTGAGAATTTGCATGCTCATTCCTCCCACAACTGGACGGTTTTCAGGATGTCGCGGCGGTTGGCCTTCTTGGCCCCGAACATGTTGGTGTCGGAGCTGCCGCTGCAACCGCTGCCGAAACTGAAGCCGCACCCGGAGCGCTCGGCAAAAGCGTCGCTCATGGCGTCTTCACGGTGCGCGCTCGGCACCACGAAACGGTCTTCGTAGTTGGCGATCGCCAGGTAGCGATACATCTCCTCGACCTGAGCCACGCTGAGGCCGACATCCGCCAGCACTTGCAGATCCTGAACACCATCGACTTGCTCGGAACGTTTGTAGGCGCGCATCGCCAGCAAGCGTTTAAGCGCACGCTTGACCGGTTTTTCATCGCCCGCCGTCAGCAGGTTCGCCAGGTACTTCATTGGAATACGCAGGCTGTCGACGTCCGGGATCACCCCGTTCATACCGACGGTGCCGGCAGTGGCAGCGTTCTGGATCGGCGACAGTGGCGGTACGTACCAAACCATCGGCAAGGTGCGGTATTCCGGGTGCAGCGGCAGTGCGAGTTTCCAGTCCACGGCCATTTTGTAGACCGGCGAACGTTGCGCGGAATCGATCACCGACTGCGGTACACCGTCTTCCAGGGCCTGACGAATCACCGCCGGGTCATTCGGATCGAGGAAGATCTCCAGTTGTTTCTCATACAGATCCTGCTCATTGGCGGTGCTCGCCACTTCGCTGATGCGGTCGGCGTCATACAGCAACACACCGAGGTAGCGGATGCGCCCGACGCAAGTTTCCGCGCAAACAGTCGGCATCCCGGCTTCGATACGCGGGTAGCAGAAGATGCATTTCTCGGACTTGCCGCTCTTCCAGTTGAAATAGATCTTCTTGTACGGACAGCCGCTGATGCACATCCGCCAGCCACGGCATTTCTCCTGGTCAATCAGGACGATGCCATCTTCTTCACGCTTGTAGATCGCACCGCTCGGGCACGACGCGGCGCACGTCGGGTTGAGGCAGTGCTCGCACAGGCGCGGCAAATACATCATGAAGGTGTTTTCGTACTCGCCGTAAATGTCCGCCTGGATCTTGTCGAAGTTCTTGTCCTTGCGACGTTTGGCGAATTCGGTGCCGAGGATTTCCTCCCAGTTCGGGCCCCACTCGATTTTCTCCATGCGCTTGCCGGAGATCAGCGAACGCGGACGCGCGGTGGGTTGATGCTCGCCCAGCGGCGCGGTGTGCAGGTGCTGGTAATCGAAGTCGAACGGTTCGTAGTAGTCGTCGAGGCTCGGCAGATCCGGGTTGGCGAAAATGTTCGCCAACACGCGGAATTTACCGCCGATGCGCGGGTTGATCGTGCCGTTGGCATTGCGGATCCAGCCGCCCTTCCACTTGTCCTGGTTTTCCCATTCTTTCGGGTAGCCGATCCCGGGTTTCGATTCGACGTTGTTGAACCAGGCGTATTCCATGCCTTCGCGGCTGGTCCAGACGTTTTTGCAGGTGATCGAACAGGTGTGGCAACCGATGCATTTGTCCAGGTTCAGAACCATGCCGATTTGTGAGCGAATCTTCATCTCAGTTCTCCTCAATATCGGTCGGCAGTGGACGCGGCAGGTCATCGCCACTTGAGCCATCGAGCCAGTCGACTTTGGACATTTTGCGCACCACGACGAATTCGTCACGGTTGCAACCGACGGTGCCGTAATAGTTGAAACCGTAGGCCTGCTGGGCATAGCCGCCGATCATGTGGGTCGGCTTGAGCACTACCCGGGTGACCGAGTTGTGGTGGCCGCCACGGGTCTTGGTGGTTTCCGAACCGGGCACGTTCACGATCCGTTCCTGGGCGTGGTACATCATCACCATGCCGTCCTTGACCCGTTGGCTGACCACCGCACGGGCGGTCAGTGCACCATTGATGTTGAAGCACTCGATCCAGTCGTTGTCCTCGATACCGGCACGTTTCGCGTCGTTCTCCGAGAGCCAGACAATCGGCCCGCCACGGCTGAGGGTCAGCATCAGCAAGTTGTCGCTGTAGGTGCTGTGGATGCCCCATTTCTGGTGCGGGGTGATCCAGTTCAGGACGATTTCGATCTCGCCATTGCTGCGCTTGCCTTTCACCCCTTCGATGGTGCGGGTGTTGACCGGCGGCCGATAACTCATCAGTTGCTCGCCGAACGCCTGCATCCACGGGTGATCCTGGTAGAACTGCTGGCGACCGGTGATGGTGCGCCATGGAATCCCTTCGTGAACGTTGGTGTAACCGGCGTTGTAGCTGACGTGATCGTCTTCGAGACCTGACCAGGTCGGGCTGGAAATGATCTTGCGCGGCTGAGCCTGAATGTCGCGGAAACGGATGGCCTCGTGGGCCTTGGACAGCGCCAGGTGGCTGTGGTCGATACCGGTGAATTCCGACAATGCAGCCCAGGCCTTCACGGCAACCTGGCCGTTGGTTTCCGGCGCCAGGGACAGAATCACTTCAGCGGCGTCGATGGCCGTGTCGATTTTCGGACGGCCGTGACTGATACCGGCATCGCCTTCTTTGTGATTGAGTTCACCGAGGAATTTCACTTCGTCTTCGGTGTTCCAGTTGATGCCCTTGCCGCCGTTGCCGTGTTTCTCCAGCAATGGCCCGAGGGACGAGAACTGTTTGTAGATGTTCGGGTAGTCACGCTCGACCACGTGCAGGTTCGGTGCGTTCTTGCCCGGCACCGGAGCCACGCCGGCGCTTTTCCAGTCGGTGCCGCCAAACGGTTGGGCCAGTTCGCCGACGCTGTCGTGCATCAACGGGATGGTTACCAGGTCCTTTTCAACGCCCAGGTGCCCTTCGGACATGCTGGAAAACGCCTTGGCGATGCCTTTGTAGATTTCCCAGTCGGAACGCGATTCCCACGCCGGGTCGATCGCGGCTGACAACGGGTGAATGAACGGGTGCATGTCCGAGGTGTTCATGTCGTCTTTTTCGTACCAGGTTGCGGTCGGCAACACGATGTCGGAATAGACGCAGGTCGAGGACATGCGGAAGTCTAGGGTGGTGACCAGATCGAGCTTGCCGATGGCGCCCTCGTCGACCCATTCGGCTTCTTCGGGTTTGCAGTCACCGACCTGGCCGATGTCTTCGTTCATTACCCCGTTTTTGGTGCCGAGCAGGTACTTGAGCATGTACTCGTGGCCCTTGCCCGAGGAGCCCAGCAGGTTGGAACGCCAGATGAACATGTTGCGCGGGAAGTTCACCGGGCTGTCCGGCTGTTCGCAGGAGAAGCGCAGCGAACCGTCCTGCAGCGACTTGACCACGTAATCTTTCGGGTCCATGCCGGCCGCAGCCGCGTCGCGGCAAATGTGCAAGGGGTTAGTGTTGAGTTGCGGTGCGCTGGGCAGCCAGCCGGCGCGTTCGGCGCGGATGTTGTAGTCCAGCGCATGCTCAGGGAATTGTGATTTATCGGCCAGCGGCGAGAGCACGTCGTGCATGCTCATCTTCTCGTGACGCCATTGCGAACTGTGGGCGTAGAAGAAGCTGGTGCCGTTCATTTGGCGAGGCGGACGGTTCCAGTCCAGGCCGAACGCCAGGGGCAGCCAGCCGCATTGCGGACGGAGTTTTTCCTGACCGACGTAATGCGCCCAACCGCCACCGGTCTGACCGACACACCCGCAGAGCATGAGCATGTTGATCAGCCCGCGGTAGTTCATGTCCATGTGGTACCAGTGGTTCATCGCCGCGCCGACGATGATCATCGAGCGACCCTTGGTCTTGTCGGCGTTATCGGCGAACTCACGGGCAATCTGGATAGCTTTCTCGCGGCTGACGCCGGTGATCTGCTCCTGCCAGGCCGGGGTGCCGGGGACGGAAGCGTCGTCGTAATCCTTGGCCACATTATCGCCGCCGAGGCCGCGATCGATGGCGAGGTTGGCGGCCGACAGGTCGAACACGGTGGCGACTTTGGCCACGCTGCCATCCGCCAGCACCACGTTATGTACCGGCACGCGGCGGTATTGCACGGCATCGCCGGCCACGTGCTGGAAGTGCTCGTGGGACTCGCCGGCAAAATACGGGAACGCCACTTCGGCGACGTCATCGCCGATCAGGCTCAGCTTCAGATCGATCTCACGACCTTCGCCGCCTTCACGGGGAAGGATGTTCCACTTGCCCTTCTCGCCCCAGCGATAACCGATGGAACCCTGAGGGGACACCAGTTCGCCGCTGACATCCAGGGCGATGGTTTTCCATTCCGGGTTGTTTTCCTGGCCGAGGTTGTCGGTCAGGTCACTGGCGCGCAGGAAGCGGTCCGGCTGGTAACCGGCGCCCGGTGCCTTGTCGACCATTTGCTTGAGCAGAACCAGCACCGGCAAATCGGTGAAGCGCTTGGCGTAGTCGGTGAAATAGGCGCTCGGTTTGTCGAGGTGGAATTCTTTGAAGATCACATGGTTGAACGCCTGGGCCAGCGCCGCATCGGTGCCTTGTTTAGGGTTCAGCCACAGGTCGGTGAGCTTGGCGACTTCCGAGTAATCCGGAGTGATCGCGACCGTCTTGGTGCCCTTGTAACGGACTTCGGTGAAGAAGTGCGCATCGGGGGTGCGGGTCTGCGGGACGTTGGAGCCCCAGGCAATGATGTAGTTGGAGTTGTACCAGTCGGCCGATTCCGGAACGTCGGTCTGCTCGCCCCAGACCATCGGCGAGGCCGGTGGCAAGTCGCAGTACCAGTCATAGAAACTCAGGCAGGCGCCACCGATCAGCGACAGGTAACGCGAGCCTGCGGCATAGCTGACCATCGACATGGCCGGGATCGGCGAGAAGCCGACGATGCGGTCAGGGCCGTACTGCTTGATCGTATAGACGTTTGCGGCAGCGATGATCTCGTTGACTTCCTCCCAGTTGGAGCGAATGAAGCCACCCATGCCGCGCTTGCTTTTATAGGAGTCGGCCTTGACCTTGTCCTCGACGATGCTGGCCCAGGCTTCCACCGGCGCCATGGTCTGCCGCGCATCGCGCCAGAGCTTGAGCAACGGCTTGCGGATTTTCGGGTACTTGAGCCGGTTGGCGCTGTAGATGTACCAGCTGTAACTGGCACCACGCGGGCAGCCACGGGGCTCATGGTTAGGCAGATCGTTACGGGTACGCGGGTAGTCGGTCTGCTGGGTTTCCCAGGTGATCAGGCCGTTCTTGACGTAGATTTTCCACGAGCAGGAGCCGGTGCAGTTCACCCCGTGGGTGGACCGCACGATCTTGTCGTACTGCCAGCGTGAACGGTAGACGTTCTCCCAGTCGCGAGACTCTTTGCGGGTCTCGCCATGACCGTCGGAAAACTCGTTTTGCTTGCGATTGAAAAACCGCAATTGATCCAGTAAATGACTCACGGTGTAGTCCTCTCAGGCTTTGTCGCGGAGTCTGTGCCCCGCCCACGCAATGGTTGGATTCGGCTCGATTCAGCAGGGTGTCGCGGCGCCTTTGCGCGCGTACCACCACCAGGTCACCACGATGCAGCTCAGGTAAAAGCCGACGAACATGTAGAAGGCCATCTCCGGGCCGCCGGTCTGGGCCATCGAAGTGCCGAAGGATTTGGGAATGAAGAACGCACCGAAGGCGCCCATCGCCGAACTGAAGCCCAGGACCGCGGCTGACTCTTTGCCGGCATTTTTCAGCGCTTGTTCACGCACGGCGGGTGGTTTGCCGGCCGAGGCTTTTTCGTGCTGGGTGCGGAAGATCACCGGGATCATGCGGAAGGTGGAGCCGTTGCCGATGCCGGTGGTAATGAACAGCAGCATGAACATGCCGAGATAGCCGTAGAAGTTGCCGGGCTCACCGTTCTGCGGCAGGAAGTGCATGACGCCGAAGACCATCACGATCATCGCCACGAAGTTCCACAAGGTCACTTTCGCGCCGCCGAGCTTGTCCGCCAGCCAGCCGCCCAAAGGACGGACCAAAGCGCCAACCAACGGCCCGAGAAACGCGAATTTCAAGGCGATGACATCAGGGAACGAGGTTTTGATCAGCAACGGAAACGCGGCGGAGAAACCGATGAACGAACCGAAGGTCGCCAGGTACAACCAGCACATCAGCCAGTTGTGTTTGCGCTTGAAGATGACAGCCTGCTCGCTGAAAGAAGCGCGAGCACTGGACAAGTCATTCATGCCGAACCAGGCCAGCACCGTCACCAGGACAATAAACGGCACCCAGATGAAGCCGGCGTTCTGCAACCACAACTGACCGCCATCCGGTAATGCTTGCGGCGAGCCGCCCATGAAGCCGAATACGCCGAAAGTAATCACCAGCGGCACACAGAACTGCATCACCGAGACGCCCAGGTTACCCAGCCCGGCGTTGAGGCCAAGGGCTGTGCCCTGCTGCGACTTGGGATAGAAGAAGCTGATGTTGGACATGCTTGAGGCAAAGTTGCCGCCGCCGAAACCGCAGAGCAAGGCAATCAACACGAACACGCTGTAGGAGGTGCTCGGGTCCTGCACGGCGAAGCCCATCCAGATCGAGGGCAACAACAGGGACGCGGTGCTCAGGGCCGTCCAGCGACGGCCACCGAAGATCGGCACCATAAAGGAATAGAAGACGCGCAAGGTCGCCCCGGACAACCCCGGCAACGCCGCCAGCCAGAACAGCTGGTCGGTGGTGAAGGTGAAACCGATGGCGTTCAAGCGCACGATCACCGTGCTCCAGACCATCCACACCGCAAAGGCCAGCAGCAGCGCAGGAATGGAAATCCACAAGTTGCGCGTGGCGGTCTGTTTGCCGCTACGTCCCCAGAATGCTGGGTCCTCGGGGCGCCAGTCATGAATGACCGGGCCTTTGTCAGGCTTTTGCAGAACGGACATGTTCTTCTCCTAGGGCAATGCTGGAAATCGGGGACGGGGTCAGCAGCGGCGCGTTACCCAGCACCGCGCTTTTGCGTATTTCGCTGAAGTACATCCAGGTGAGGGAGACCCAGACCACGCCGTACATCAACATGAAGCAGGAAGAGCGCACGCCGGTGAGGTCCACCAGGGCGCCGAACAGGATTGGCAACACGAACCCGCCCAGGCCACCTGCGAGGCCGACGATGCCGGACACCGCGCCCATGTTTTTCGGGTAGTCGTTGGCGATGTACTTGAAGACCGAGGCCTTGCCGAACGCGAAGGCGATGCCCATGACGAACAGCAGCACGGTGAACAGCGCGGGATTGAGGCCGATGTGGAAGTCCACCGGGCCGTTGATCGTTTGCACTTGCAGTTGGGTCTGCGGATACGAGAGCAGGAACAGGCAGATCCAGCTGACCCACAACACCCACCAGGTCACGCTTTGCGCACCCCAGCGATCCGACATCCAGCCACCGACGGCACGCAGCACGCCACCGGGCAGGGAAAAACAGGCCGCCAGCAGCGCCGCGCTTTGCAGGCTGAAACCGTATTCCTGCACGTAGTATTTGGTCATCCACAGTGCGAGGGCGACATAACCACCGAAGACGATCGAGTAGTACTGGCAGTAGCGCCACACGGCCGGGTCCTTCAGCGAGCTCAATTGCTCACGCAAACTGGCGCCGGTGGCACTGCGGTGGTCCTTGTTTTCGGCGCTGAAGAACCAGAACAACAACGCAGTAATAAACAGGATCGCGCTGAAGACTTTCGGCACCAGCTGCCAGCTGCCGGCCGCGATCAGCGCCGGGGCGAGAAACTTGGTGACCGCGGCCCCGGCGTTACCGGCGCCGAAGATGCCCATCGCAAAACCCTGATTCTCCTTGTCGAACCATTTGGCGACGTAGGCAATCCCCACCGAGAACGAGCCGCCGGCCAGGCCGACGAACAAGCCCAGCACCAGGAACTGCCAGTAAGCGGTGGCGTGACTGATCAGGTACAGCGGCGTCACGCAGGCCAGCATCAGCAGGAAGAACACGCTGCGCCCGCCAAAACGGTCGGTCAGCAGGCCCAGCGGCAACCGCACCAGCGAGCCGGTCAGGACCGGGGTCGCGGCCAGCAGGCCGAACTGGGTTTCGTTTAGCTGGAGCAGGTCCTTGATCGGCACCCCGAGCACGGCAAACATCATCCAGACCATGAAACACACAGTGAAGGCCAGTGTGCTCATGCCCAGCACCAAGCCTTGTCGTACACGCGGTGGGTTCACAATGCTCTCCAGTCAGTTAGCCGTGGCGGCAGACTAGAGAGGCCAACCCCGCAAAAACTTGATCCATGTCAACGAAGCCCTAGGGGGCATAGGCCTATGCTTGTGCGGTCTACCTCTAAGGAGGTAGTACAGGGAAACCCTAAAACCGGCGGTTTATCAGCGTCTTAAGGTTTCCTGCCAAGGTTTTTGCTGACAAGGATCAGTCGACAACTCTTTAGAGGTAGCGCGCCCGGGATCGGCGGCAAAACCCCACCCTGGAGCTGCACATGCTCTGTTTTCCTGTCTTTCTCCGAGACCTGCGCTGATGATCCGCTGGTTGCGCAGCTCCCTGCCCGCTCGCGCCGGGCTGGCGGTGATCCTGATCGCCGTGCTCGCCCTCGCCAGTTCGTTGAGCGCCGGACTGATCGCCTGGTTCAGCCAGGGCGATGCTGCAGCCATCAACACCGCAGGCTCGGTGCGCATGGAGACTTACCACCTGAGCTGGAAACTGGCCGCAGGTGCAACCGGCGAAGAAATCATCGCCATCACCGACAGCCTGCAAACCCGTCTCACCAGCCAGTCGCTCAAGGCTGTGCTGGAGGATGGCCCGACCGCCGCACTGCAAATCAGCTATGGGCAAATCCAGCAACACTGGAACGAGGATTTGCGTCCGGCACTGGAGCGCGGTGATGCCGCCTATTTTCAGGTCCAGGCCCTGCCCTTCATTGAACAACTGAACCAGTTCGTCAACCTGCTACAGCGCCAAAGCGAACAGAAGCAAGGCTGGCAACAGGTGATCCAGGGCCTGGCCCTGTTCACCACCCTGTTCGTCCTGCTGATTGGGCTCTACGAATTGCAGTACGGGGTCGTCATGCCCTTGAAAGAGTTGGTGGATGCGACCCAGCGCTTTCGTCGCGGCGATTTCAAGGTGCGGGTCAACCATCAGTCCCAGGACGAACTGGGCCAGTTGGCCATGAGCTTCAACGCCATGGCCGAGACGATCGAAGACTCGCATCGCACCCTCGAGAGTCAGGTCCAGCAAAAAACCCTGAACCTGCAACAAGCCAATGCCGCCCTAGAGTTGCTGTACCAAAGCAGTCGAAGCCTGGCCACACGCCTGGCCAATGCCGAAGGGCTGGATGAGTTGATCCGACGCTTCCAGCAGCGCTTGCCCGGCTTGCGCCTGTCGCTGTGTCTGCAAGGGCAATTGCAGGCACCGGCCCAGCAGTTGCTCGCCCTCCACGGTGCGAACATCCGGGAAGTCTGCGCCAGCAGCGATTGCGCCACGTGTCAGAAGCACCATAAAGCCAGCCCGCAAACCTTCAGCATCAGCAATCAGGGCAGCGAACTGGGTGAACTCAAGGCGCATTTTGTCGACGGGCACCCGACGCAAGCCTGGGAAACCCAACTGATCCAGGCCTTGGCCAACCTGATCGGCACCTCGCTCTCGCTCAAGCGTCAACGGGAACAGGATCATCGCCTGCTGCTGCTCGACGAACGCACGATCATCGCCCGCGAACTGCACGACTCACTGGCCCAGGCCCTGTCCTACATGAAGCTGCAAGTCAGCCGCCTGCAAACCCTGATGCGTCGTGGCGAACCGGTCGAAACCCTGGAAAACGTCACCGCCGAACTGCGCGAGGGGCTGAACAATGCCTACCGCCAGTTACGCGAGTTGCTGACCACTTTTCGCTTGCAGATTCACGATGCGGGACTGGTGCAGGAGCTCAAGGACACCGCCGAGGAGTTCTCCCGACGCGGGGAATTCCAGGTGCACCTGCACGTCGACGCGCTGGCCTTTCAGTTATCGGCCAGCGAGCAAATCCACATCTTGCAGATCACCCGCGAGGCGCTCTCCAACTGCCTGCGCCACGCCCATGCGCAAAACGCCTGGCTGCAACTGCGTCAGGACGGTGAAACCGTGAGGCTCATCGTCGAAGACGACGGGCGCGGCTTCAGCGGCAACGTCGACCAACGCGAACACCATGGCCTGAAAATCATGGATGAGCGGGCCCGCAGCTTGCGCGGTCAACTCGAAATAGGCTCCAGGGAGCCGCAAGGCACCCTCGTCCAACTGGAATTCCACCCGGAGTTTCTCGGGCAGCAAACAGAAGGTAGCGTCACATGAACCCGTCCCTGCAACACACCATCCTGCTGGTCGACGACCACCCGATGATGCGGCATGGCATCCGCCAGATGCTCGAACTCGAAGACGATTTCCTGATCGTCGGTGAAGCCAGCAACGGTGAAGAAGCGCTCGGACTGATCGAGCCGCTGCAACCGGACCTGGTGTTGCTCGACAACAACATGCCGCTGATGAATGGCATTGAAACCCTGCGCCAATTACGGGCGATGCACTACACCGGCAAGGTGCTGCTGTTTACGGTCTCGGATGCCGAAGACGATATTCGCGACGCACTGCGTCTGGATGCCGACGGCTACCTGCTCAAGGACATGGAGCCCGAACTGTTGATTCAGTACATCCGCAATGCCTTGAACGGCGAATTGGTGATCAGCCCGGGGCTGACCCAAGTCATGGCCCAGGCGCTGCGCTCACCGCAGCGTCAGACCGTGGTGGAACTGACCGAGCGTGAACGTCAGGTGCTGAAAACCATCGCCAGCGGCTTCAGCAACAAAGTCATCGGGCACAAGCTGGGCATCACCGAAGGCACGGTCAAGGTTCACGTGAAAAACCTGCTGCACAAACTCGGCTTGCGCTCGCGGGTCGAGGCGGCGGTGTGGGCCATGGAGCATCTGCGCAATGCCGGCTGACGGGCATGCCTCTTTGGAGGTAGGCCGGCAGAGGCATAGGTCATCCGTCCGGCGCTCTCTACTATGAGCGTCAGCGGAGGTACGCCATGCTGACCCACCCTTCCATCGTTTTAACGTTGCGTCGTCATCATCTGTTCAGCCAGCTACCGGAGAAAATCTTCGAGGAAGTCTGCGGCTTGGCGATGCTCAAGCGCCTGGCCTGTCACAGCACACTCGTGCACCAAGGCGATCCGGCCAAGCGCTTTTTTATGCTGGTCAGCGGCCAGATCAAGTTGTACCGGCTTACCGGCGAAGGTCAGGAAAACCTGGTGGAGATCATTCAGCCCGGCCAGACCTTTGCCGAAGCCTTGCTGTTCAGCCAGGCCCGTCTCTACCCGGTCAGCGCCACGGCGCTGAAGGACAGCGTGCTGGTGAGTATCGAGGGCAACCATTACCGCAACGCTCTCGAAGACCAGCCGAAAGTCTGCCTGGCGATCCTGGCGAGCATGAGCGTGCATTTGCATCTGCGTCTGCGCGACATCGACACCTTGACCATGGCCAGTGCGAGCCGTCGGGTGATCAATTTTCTGTTCCAGGAACGCAACCCGGTCAGCGGTTTGATTGTCTTGCAGGTGTCCAAACGCCTGGTCGCCTCGAAGCTGGGTATCCAGCCGGAAACCTTTTCGCGGATCTTGCACCGACTGGTGGACAGTGGCCTGATCGCCATGGAACGACGCAATATCAGCATCCTCGCCGAAGAGGATCTGGCGGCCTTCCAGTAGACGGAATTGACCGCAGTCAATGCGCAACGCCACCGGCCTTGCACACTGAAGAAGTCCATCCATGGAGAGCGCTCATGTCCCGTTCAACCTTGCCTCTGATTTACTCTTGCTCAGGCTGCTCCAACGTCGCCCAACTGGCCAACACCCTGGCCGTGCGGCTTGATCGCAGTGGCCTGGCTGAAATGTCCTGCATCGTCGGGGTTGGCGGGCATGTGGCGGCACTGGTCAACAAGGCAAGTTCGGGACGGCGGATTTTTGCGCTGGATGGTTGCCCGTTGCAATGCGTTGAAAACTGCTTGAAGCAGCATGGTTTGCACGCGGATGTGCATTTGATTCTTAGCCATTACGGGTTGCGCAAGCGTTATGGCGAGGACTGCACGCAGGCGCAGGGGGATGAGTTGTTTGAAGGGATCAAGCAGTTGATTGCCAGTGATGCTCGGCAGCATGTAAACCAGCAGGAAACTTTGGCCTGACGGCCAACGAAAATCCAATGTGGGAGCGGGCTTGCTCGCGAAGGGGCCGTGTCAATCGACATCAATGGTGGATGCCAGTCCGCCTTCGCGAGCAAGCCCGCTCCCACATTTGGATTTTTGCCAGGTGCGGGTTGGGTGTACGCCGCCGATGAACTGGGGCCGGCCGGTGGGCCGCCTCGCTTTTGATTTTGATCTTGATCTTGATCTGCCCCGTCGGAAGGCCGAGCGCAGGTTCTGCGCAGTGGGCACCGCGGCATGGATGCCGCGGAAGCCGCCCCCGGCCATGGATGGCCGATGGCGGCGGGCCCACGGAGCAGGACCGGAGCGAGGGCATGCCGAGCCTACGCGAGGCACCGTACGTCAGGGGCAAGAGCGTTTGGTTACTTGGCGCTTTTCCAAGTGACCCGCTGTAAAAGCGGAACCAATAGCAGCCGTTACCGCAGAAACGGATATGTACCCCGACCAAAAATACAGGTCCGCTAACCGGCCGCCAACCCCTTCCCCGCCCGCTCCAGATTGCGCCACAACCACACCGGCAATACATCAGGATCAAGACTGTCGATCAGGTTCTTCAACGCCAACCCCAGCTCCGTATCACCCTCGATCACCAAACGCCGGCGAAAGAACAACGTATCCGGGTCTTCCTGGCGACTCGCCAGCAATAAAAACTCACGCCAGTTACCGCTGATGGTCACATGCGCGTCGGCGCGTTCAGCAATTCGCAACCCTTCACGGCTCAGCGTCAGGAACCAGGACAACCCCAGGTCCGGAATCCGCAGGCACATCCAACGCCCGCGCAACACCTCGAATTCACCATCGCGCAACGGCTCGGCGAGGCAGCGATTGAGCGCCTGCTGCAACGCCAGGCGCTGCACCGCAAAAGGCACCCGGCGCACCAGCGGCAACAACCGGTCGGCACCTTTCAACAGCCACTTTTTCCGATTCAACACAGGCCGACCTCCTCGACGCGCAACATACCGGCCTGGCCATGCCAGTAGCCGTTGCAACCGTCGACGAACAGCGGCGGTGTCTCGCCCAAACGAACCCGTTGATAGGCGGCAATGACCTCGGCCATGCCCTGAGCGCGAGGGCTCAGACGCAACAAGTCAGCGCCACAGGCCACCAGCCCGGTGTAATCCGCCAGCAGATTGGTCACCTCAGCCGACATCGTTTGAATACCGTTGATGGTGAACAGCGCCTGCCCTTCCTGACTGGTCAACGGCAGGCCGTCGGGGTAGTTGAGGCAGCAAAACCGACAGTCGTCCTTGGGCAGGTTTTCCGCCCGAGCGGTGAAGCAGCGTGCGGAATAGGCCAACGGCAAATGCCCATAGGCAAAGATCTCGACTTCCGGCACCTCACGGCCCAGTTCGCGCACCTGATCGAGCACATCGCCAATCAGCGCCGCCGAACACTCCACCGGCGGCACCCAACGGGTCATCCCGCAGTCCAGCAGTTGCGCGAGCGTATGACCGTTGTACAAATTCAGCGCCGGACCGCCCACGAACGGCAACTTGCGCTCGGCCAGAAACTGCACCGCACCCATGTCGTTGGCTTCCACCAGCAATTGGCCGTTGTCGCAAAGACGGCGCAGGCTGGAAAGTTCGGAGGCCGCTTCGATCAGCGTCAGGCTGGAGATCACCAACTGTGCCTGGCTGCATTCTTGCAACTCGCGACCCAGCCCCAGCCATTGATCCAGTGAAAAGGCCCGGCGTTTCGAACACACGGTTTCCCCCAGATAAATCACATCCAGGGGCAAGGCCGACATCTCGGCGTAAAAGTTGCTGAGTTGCTCTTTGTCCCAATAAAACAGAACCGGTCCAAGGCTGAGCTTCATGTCGCCTCCCTCATTGCCATGATCGATGGTAAGCACCCAGGGTGGTCTGGCTGCCTTCGGACAAACCGGCCAGCACCAGACGCCATTCCTCCTTGACCCGAAAACTGCCCGGCGAGCCGCGATGGGCATCCAGTGCCGCGCGCCAGACGCGGGTGACTTGTTCGACATAGGCCGGACTGCGTTGCCGGCCCTCGATTTTGATCGCTTCGACGCCGATGGCCGTCAATTCCGGCAGCAAATCCAGGGTGTCGAGGCTGGTAGGTTCTTCCAGCGCATGAAAGCGTTTGCCGCCGACCAGGAAACGGCCTTTGCACAGGGTCGGGTAACCGGCGGGTTCTTTGGGGGTGTAACGGTCGATCAGCACTTCACTGAGCCGTGCGCTCAAACCTCCAGCGTCTTCGCTCCAGCGCACCGCTTTTGCCGGCGAACAGACGCCGCACAGGTTCGGCGATTCGCCGGTGATGTAGGAAGACAGATGGCAGCGCCCTTCGGCCATGATGCACAAGCTGCCGAAGCCAAAGACTTCGATGGGCACCGGGCTGCTCGCAGCGACCTGGCGCACTTGCGCTAGCGACAACACCCGCGGCAGCACCGCGCGACGAATCCCGTAGCGTTGCGCATAAAACTCCAGCGCCGCGGCATGGGTCGCCGAGCCTTGGACCGACAGGTGCAACGCCAATTGCGGATGGCGCTGGCTGGCGTAGTTGAGCACCCCGGGGTCGGCGGCGATCAGCGCATCCACGCCGAAATCGGCGGCGCGATCGACCGCCCGCTGCCAGCGTTCCCAACCCTTGGGTTGCGGGTAGGTGTTGACCGCGACATAGAGTTTGCGTTGATGCTGGCGGATGTGGGCGACCGCCGCGTCGAACTGTTTGTCGTCCATGTTCAGCCCCGCGAAATGCCGGGCATTGGTGTCATCGCGAAAACCGACATAGACGGCATCGGCGCCTTCGCGCACCGCCGCTTTCAGCGCAGGCAGGTTCCCTGCCGGGCAGACCAGTTGCATGGGTAATCCTCATGGAAAAACGCGCTGCCAGTCTAGCGAGACCGGCAGGCACGGCCTTGACGGCAATCAATTGCGATCAATGCATCAGGTCGGCGAAGGACAGGAACATCACGTTGTCGTGCTTGAGCACTTGCTGCTCGCACTCGATCACCGCCAACCCGTCGGCCCAACACGCGGCGCTCAACATCGCCGAGCTTTGCTGAGGGTGCAGCTCCACGCTCAACTGGCCGTCAGCGCCCGGGGTCAGCCGAGCCCGCAGGTACTGCCGACGTTTGTTGCGCTGTAACCAGTCGAACCCGGCGGGCACGGCCAATGGCACCGGCAACACGTCTTTCACACCCTGGGCCCTGAGCAGGAACGGACGCACCACCACCAACGCGGTAATCAGCGCCGCCGAAGGATTGCCCGGCATGCCGATCCAGGGTTTGCCGGCCACTTCGCCGAAGGCCAGCGGTTTACCCGGCTGAATGGCCAGCCGCCAGAAATCCAGGCTGCCGAGTTCCTCGATGGCCTGTTTGAGGTGATCTTCCTCACCGACCGAGACGCCACCGGAACTCAACAACAGATCGCATTCCGAAGACGCCAGGCTCAAGGCATTCCGACTGCCCGCCAACTCATCGGCCATGACGCCATAGTCGTGGACCTCGACGCCCCAACCACTCAACAACGCCGCGAGGCAATAACGATTGCTGTTGTAAATCTGCCCGGGCGCCAATGGATCGCCCGGCTCACGCAGTTCATTGCCGCTGCTGAGCAAGCACACCTGCAACGGTCGATAGACCTCGACCCGCGCGATGCCCGCACCGGCCAACAACCCCACTTCTTGCGCACGCAGGCGTTTACCGGCCCGGAGCAACAGATCTCCCCGGCGAACCTCCTCACCTTCCTTACGCACATGATCGCCCGCGTTTACGGGCGGGAACCAGACGCGTTCGCCATCGATCCGGCAACGCTCCTGCGGCACCACCGTGTCGGCACCCGGCGGCAATGGCGCACCGGTAAATATCTGCACTGCCTGCTGCGCGAGCAAGGGCGAACATGCCGGATCTCCCGCTGCAATTCGTCCGCCAATAGACAAACAGCCGCCGTCCGGTGGCAGGTCAGCGGCCCTGAGGGCGTAACCGTCCATGGCACTGTTGTCCCAGGCCGGCAGGTTGACGGGGGAATGAATGTCCGCCGCCAGCACCCGCCCCGAGGCTTGATCCAGACCGATCTTTTGCGCCAGGGGCGGCGGCGGTGCCTGCTCCAGCAGACGGATGATGGCCTCGTCCACCGGCATCAGATGGCCGAGGTCACACACCCGGCCGGTCATGAGCGTGTCTCGCAGGCGTCGATGACCCGTTGCCCTTGCGGCTTCAAATGCGGGGCGAAATTGCACGGGCCGGTGCGGCTGTCCAATTGTTCGAGCAGGATCTGGTTCCAGGCGGTTCGACACGCGCCCGGCGAGCCCGGGACGCAGCACACCAGCACGCCATTGCTCATCCCGGCCAGTGCCCGTGACTGCAGACTGGACATGCCGATTTCCGCCAGGGACACCTGACGGAACAGTTCACCGAAGCCTTCCACGTGTTTGTCCAGCAACGGCAAAACCGCTTGCGGAGTGTTGTCGCGCGCGGTGAAACCGGTGCCGCCGGTCATCAGTATCACTTGAACCTGAGGGTCGGCGATCCAGTGGGCGACCTTGGCGCGGATCTGATAAATGTCGTCTTTGACCAGACCACGATCGATCAATACATGCCCGGCCGTTTGCAGCAAATCCGTCAGGGTCTGCCCCGAGGTGTCGGTGTCAAAGGTGCGCGTATCGCTGATGGTCAGCACGGCAATGTTCAGCGGTTCAAACGTGCGTAGCGCCAGATGGGCCATATCCAAGCCTTCCCGTGAATTAGGGTATGGGACAAAGCCTGAACCGGAATTCGCAGTGAGCCTATTCCTCCAAGGAGGTACCTCCACAGGGTACATAACTTGTGGGAGCGGGCTTGCTCGCGAAGGCGGTGTGTCAGGCAACATCAATGGTGACTGAAACACCGCCTTTGCGAGCAAGCCCGCTCCCACATTGACCTGCGTCGCTACATGACCTGCGCAGTGGATCTCAAGGCGCCAGGCGATTGCGTTGCCATACACCATCGCGCAAACGGTAATCGAGACGGTCATGCAAGCGGTCGGCACGGCCTTGCCAGAACTCCAGACGCTCAGGGTGCAGGCAGTAGCCGCCCCAATGTTCGGGCCGCGGCACGGTCTTGCCGGCAAAACGTTGGGTGGTTTGTATCAACAGCGATTCAAGCTCGGCCCGATTGGCCAACGGCCGGCTTTGCGGTGAAGCCCAGGCGCCCAGGCGACTGTCCTGTGAGCGGGAATCGTAGTACGCATCCGACAGCGTCGGGTCGAGCCTGGAGACCTGGCCTTCGATACGCACCTGACGCTCCAGCCCCGGCCAGAAAAAGGTCATGGCAGCATGCGGGTTGGCGGCCAGTTGCTGGCCTTTGTCACTCTGGTAATTGCCGAAAAATGTGAAGCCTTCATCGCTAATGCCCTTGAGCAGCAGGACCCGGCAGTGCGGGCGCCCTTCACTGTCGACCGTCGCCAACACCATGCTGTTAGCTTCGACAGGCGCGCGCTCGGTGTCGCGGGCCAGTTGCAGCCATTGCCGGAACATCGCCATTGGGTCGTCCAGCGCCAACTCGTCTTGCAGGCCAAAAAGGGTGTAGTTGCGGCGCATTTGTGCCAGGGAAAGGGGCATGACGGTGATCTCCAAAATGGTTCCGCCCAGTGTGCAAGACACTGCGCAACACCACCTTGACCACCATCAACACTGAGCATGCCCAGCCTTATTTTAGGCGCAGACGCCGAGCCAGTTTGTGCAGGTTGCTGGGATCGACTTCCAGAATCCGCGCGGCGCTGGCCCAGTTCTGCCCGGACAGGCTCAAGGCCTGGAGAATTTTCTTGCGCTGGTAATCGTCGACCGCTTCACCCAGGGGCTGGAACGGCTCATCAGCCGTAACGTCCAGGGGACTTTCGACGACCGCGCCCTGCCCGCCCATGGCACTGTCGAGGTCGAGAATCTCGGGTTCCAGCGTCATGATCAGGGTGCGACTCGTGCCGCGACTGAGCTGCTTCAATGCGGCTCGGCTGATCACATGTTCCAGCTCCCGCACGTTGCCCGGCCAGCTGTACGTCAGCAGCGCTCGCTCGGCCGCCGGCGACAGACGCAAACCGCGCAGACCGAGCCGCGTCCGATTGAGTTCAAGAAAATGCCCGGCCAGCATCAACACATCGTTACCCCGCTCGCGCAGCGGAGGAATCGGCACCGGGTACACCGACAGCCGGTGATACAGATCGGCCCGAAACAAGCCGTCGCGGATGCTGTCCGGCAGGTGCCGGTTGGTCGCGGCGATGATGCGCACATCGACATGCAACGGCTTGTCGGCGCCGAGGCGCTGGATCTCGCCGTTCTGCAGGGTGCGCAGCAGCTTCGCTTGCACGGCCAATGGCAATTCACCGACTTCGTCGAGAAACAGCGTGCCACCGTTGGCCGCGTCGAATCGTCCGGCCCGGTCACTGGTGGCGCCGGAAAACGCGCCTTTGACATGGCCGAACAATTCACTCTCTGCCAGAGACTCCGGCAACGCAGCGCAGTTGACCTGCACCAGAGGCTTATGACTGCGGCGCGACAGACGATGCAAGCGCCGGGCGAACAGCTCTTTGCCAACGCCGGTCTCGCCAAGCAGCAACACCGGCAGCTCGGAATCGGCGAGTACGTCCAGTTCATTGAGCAACTGGTGCAGCACCTCACTCTGCCCGAGGATTTCGCCTTCATCCGCCGGCCGCCGCACGTCTTGAATATCGCTGCGGGACAGGCGCAGGCTGCGGTTTTCCTGCTCAAGCCGGGTGACTCGCACGGCAGCTTCGATCTGCAAGGTACAGCGCTTGAGTTCTTCCCGCGCACGGCTGTCGAAGGTCCCGGCGTGCAGCGCATCGAGGGTGATCGCGCCCCAGATCCGCCCCTCCACATACAGACTCACGCCCATGCAGTCGTGCACTGGCATCGGTTCGCCGGCGTGATTGTCGAGCAAGCCGTCATAGGGGTCCGGCAGGCGACTGTCGGGCTCGAACCAGGTGGGTTCGCGCGACGCCATGATCGCCGCCAGCCGCGGATGCTGGGCGATGACAAACCGACGTCCCAACGCTTCATGCACCAGCCCCACCGTCGCGACCGGCCTCAGACTGTCGTCATCCAGACGCAGCAATCCCACGGCGCCACTGTTGAAGAACTCGCGCAGGGTCTGGACCAATCGTTGCAACCGCACGGCATTGGGCAACTCGACAATCAGGTCGGCCGCCAGGCTTTCACGCAGCATGGTAGTTATTACCCTCTATGGTTGGATTCACCCTAAAGCGTCCGGGTGCCTATCACCACAACTAATAAATAAGCGTTATTTTTCAACACGTTAAATATGGCATGCCGGATGCAATGAGCCTGGGGAACCGTTGAAATCCAAACAAGGAACCCCTGATGAGCCTGACCCTACTGGAACAAAGCCTCGGCCAACTGGCTTGCGACATTCCCGGCGCCACGCGGATTTTTCACACCTTCAAACTGGACTTCTGTTGTGGCGGGCATAAAAGCCTGCGCGAAGCAGCCGCTGGCAAAGACCTCGATCCGGTCCTGATTGCCGATGCGCTGCACCGGCTGCAAGACACCGGCGAAACCCAACACGACTGGCGCAACGAACCGTCGGAGCTGTTGATCGCCCACCTTCTGGCGCGCTACCACGCTCGCCATCGCGAGCAACTGCCGGAACTGATCCGCCTGGCCCGTCGCGTTGAGCAGGTCCACGGTCCGCGCAGCAGCTGCCCCAACGGCCTGGCCGATCTGCTGACCGACATGCAACAAGAACTCGAAGGCCACATGCTCAAGGAAGAACAAGTGCTCTTCCCGATGCTGCAACAGGGCATCGGCCCTCAGGCCGCGCCGCCGATCCAGGTGCTGCGCTTTGAACATGATCAACATGGCGAAGCCCTCGAAAAGCTGCTCGCGCTGACCAACAACATCACCCCGCCGCCCGATGCCTGTAACACCTGGCGAGCCCTTTATCGTGGGCTGCTGGAGTTTCGTGATGACCTGATGCAACACATCCATCTGGAAAACAACGTGTTGTTTGTTAACGCCTTGAACCGTCGTCACTGATCGATTGCCGCTCACACCCAACCCGCGCCAGCCCACCGGTTGACGCGGGTTTTGTCTGTCAGGGACGGCGGGCGATCAACCGTGCCAATAGAACATGGCCTTGGCCAGGATCACGATCAACACCATGTGCCCGAGGATGCTGCGGCGAATCCAGCTGGCGCGGGTCGCGGTCAGTCGTGCGCTTTTCAGCCAATACGCCAGCAGGAAGTAATGGCCGATGATGCTCAGGGCCAGAACGATTTTCAGGCTCAGCAACGTGCCAAAACTGCTCGCCAGCGGCTGACTCAATACGCCACGGTGTTGCCACGCCAGGCTGATGCCGGCGCCATACAACAGCAACACCACGCCATGCAGCACCTTGCGCGAACGCACTGCAATTGCCTGATCCGCCGTCGTTTGCGCGGTATCCGCCAACTCCTGGCGGGCGCGGTGCCAGATGACCACCTCGAAAAACAGCGTGCCGATGAAGGCAATCGCTGCCAGCAAGTGGGTGACCAGCAAAAAGGGATATAACACCGGCAGCCTCCATCAGTTCACGTGGTTAGCCCGGATGACCGTCCACCCGGGCCCGCAGCAGCATCGGCCCATAGCGCCAGGCGTACAGCGCAAACGCCAGCGCCCAACACAGACCGGCCAGCCACAACGCAGGCAGGGGAAAGAACAGGATCAACACGACCCGGCTCAAGCACGCCAGGTTGAGCAAAATGAACGCCAAAGTCATGCCCGACGGTGGCTCCAGCGCACGGCCGGTATGCCCCAGGCTGACTCGCGCAATCATCGCCAACACCAGGCCGCCCATGGCGCCGATCGTCAGGCAATGCACCGCCAGACTCGGATTGATCGGCACGCCGAAATGCCACAGCGCCATTGCGAGACAAGCCACCGCCAACCAGCCATACGCCAGGTACAACGACCACAGCAACGGCACGCGCCAGAGGGCGCTATCATGCCAGCGAATCAGACGCACCAGATGCCCGGCGGCCAGCACGGCGAACAACAGGCCCACCCCTAGATTGGGGTCAAGCGCAGGTCCGGCGGCATATAACAACGCCACCAGCGGTGAGCCAATCAGCAGCAGCCAATCCAGCCAGGGCCAAGGGGTAACGCCCTCGACCTTGCCGAGGCCGCGCTGGATGAAGAACGGAATGACCCGCCCGCCGATCAAGCCCATCATCGCCGCCACCAGCCAGAGGCCGGTCAGCACGCCTTGACGCTGCCAGCCTTCATGACCTTCGACCAGGCCGTACAGGGACAACCCGTCGGCCGCCGCTAACAGCAGCAGCACCACCGCAATCGGGTAGTTACGTGTCTGCCGCACCTTCCACAGGGTGAAACCCATGAGCGCGGCCACCGCCAGCGGGAACGCCAATTCCAGTACCGCAAGCACCGGCCACGGAGCATTGACCAGCCAGGCCACGCGCGCCAACAACCACAGCAATGCCAGCGCGGCCAGGGGTCGCCCGCTGATGCCGGGACGACCGGTCCAGGTTTGCACGGCCGTCAGCAGAAAACCCGCGATGATCGCCAAGCCGAACCCGAACAACAATTCGTGTCGATGCCAGCCCAGCCAGCCACCCGCCGGCTGCCAGCCGGAAAGCGCACCACTGAAGGCGGCCAGCCAGAGTGGAATGACCAGCACGGCCAGCAGGCAGCCGGCGAGGAAAAATGGCCGAAAGGCCAAACGTAACAGCGGTGCGATGGCCATCGCTTTACGGCGGTCGAGCACTTGCATAAAGCCACTCCTTTACCTTGCTGCTGACCTGACGCTAACCCGCAGGCGTCGAGGTAAGTCCGGGGGCAATGATCGTGTATTGACGATCAATTGCCTTTGTCGCAGATCAAGTGTGCAAGGGACGTGCCCCGCAGCTTTCTCGTTTTCCAGTGGCGAGGGAGTTTGCCCTTGTGGGAGCGAGCTTGCTCGCGATGACAGCGGTACATTCAGCATCAATGTCGGCTGACCCGCCGCTATCGCGAGCAAGCTCGCTCCCACAGGGGTGATCGATTCAGGGTACAAATGACCCTTTAATGGTCTTTTAAACCCTAAACCTCATGGTTGTTTTTACCCTCTTATCTGACAACCCCAATAAACAAGGCCCTCCGGGTATGGCCCGCGTCTTGCTCAAGCTTTCAGCAACCTTGATCCCTCTCGATCCCCAGGAGTCGTCATGAAAAAAGTCATCCAGCCACTGGCCTGGTTTGTGGTGTTGACCTCGGTTCTGGCGTTGGCCAGCGGCGTCTCGCTAGGCCTCGTTTGACTTGTTCGCCATCCCCTCCTCAATCCTCAGGATGAATTCTTATGGTGCTTCATCGCGTCCATCACCAGATTCTGCGCAGTCATCACTTGTTCGAGCCGTTGAACGAAGAACAGCTAGGTGAATTGATGAGTACCAGCCACTTGCTGAGCATCGACAAAGGCGAACCGCTGTTCCGTCAGGGTGAGCCGGCAGACTCGTTTTATTTCATCATTGCCGGGGCGGTAAAAATCTACCGCCTGACACCGGATGGGCAGGAGAAAGTGTTTGAGGTCATTGGTGATCGGCAAACCTTCGCCGAGGCGATGATGCTGATGGACACCCCGAACTATGTGGCCTCGGCCGAAGCGATCTGCCCGACTCAGCTCTACCGGTTATCCAACAACACCTACATGCGCCTGCTGCAGAGCAATAGCCGACTGACCTTTGCGCTGCTCGGCAAGCTCTGCGTTCGCCTGCATCAACGGGTCAACGAAATCGAAACCCTGTCCCTGAAAAACGCAACCCACCGGGTCGTGCGCTATTTGCTGACGCAACTGGTGCGCCAGCAAACCATTGACAGCCAATTCGAACTGCCGATGGCCAAGCAACTGATTGCCGGGCATCTGTCGATCCAGCCGGAAACCTTTTCGCGGATCATCCGTCGCCTGATCGATGAAAACATCATCACCCAGGACGGCCGCCAGATCGCCATTCTCGATCGTCTGCGCCTGGAACAGTTCGAGTGAGTGCCATGCCCGTCTGTTTGTATTGCCAACACGTAAACCCTGCGCAAGAAACCGAGTGCCGCCAATGCGGCATGCCCCTGCCGGCATTGGCTGCACACGCGGCGCAACGTCGGCTGCGCCGATTCATGTGGTTCTGCATCGGCCTGACACTCTTCTGCGTGACGATGTTTTTCTGGCTGCCACGCAGCGCCTGATCCCCACACATCCCCTGTAGCAGC